>NZ_JBATHY010000059.1:0-16112 GCF_049667325.1 Parasphingorhabdus sp.
CAGCCACCCATCAGGACGGCGACATGGAGGCTCGGTTGATCCTTGACGCTCATACTTCATCCCCCACCCGCTGGATTTCCCAGTGCAGCTCGACACCCGAATTCGCCTTGACCCGCTTGCGCACTTCGTCGCCCAGCGCTTCGATATCCGCAGAGGTCGCTCCGCCGAGGTTGATCAGGAAATTGCAGTGTTTTTCAGACACTTGCGCCTGGCCGATTTGCAGACCGCGGCAGCCGGCTTCATCGACCAGCTGCCAAGCCTTGTGGCCTTCGGGATTTTTGAACGTGGAGCCACCGGTTTTGGAGCGCAGCGGCTGCGAGGCTTCGCGCTCGTCGCCTATGCGCTTCATCTCCGCGCCGATGATCGCGGGATCGCCGCTTTCGCCGCTCATGGTGGCGCTTACCACGATGGCGCCTTCGGGCAGCGCTGAATGGCGATAGGTATAAGCCATATCGGCCAGAGGGATCGTCACCAGATCGCCGTTGCGCACAATCACTTCAGCGCTTTGCAATATGTCACAGACTTCGCGGCCATAAGCGCCGGCGTTCATGCGCACGGCGCCGCCGATGGTACCGGGGATGCCGCGCAAGAATTCCATTCCCGCGATGCCATGATCGCGGGCCTTGCTCGCTGCCGAGATGCCGGGCGCGCCTGCACCGCAGCGCAAAGTCAGGCCATCTGCCTCGATACCGGCAAACGCCTTACCGAGTCTGATCACTACGCCGCTGATGCCGCCGTCGCGAATGATCAGGTTTGACCCGAGACCGAGCGGCCAAACGGCTATCGCTGGATCGAGATCGCGGAGGAATTGTTGCAGATCTTCAGTATCTTTCGGCTCGAACAGCCATTCTGCCGTTCCACCACTCTTGAACCAGACAAGCGGCGCCAGTGCCGCGCGTTCGGTCAGCTTTCCGCGTGTTTCGGGCATGGTGGCAACAGCGCTCATTTGCGCGCCTCCGCGATACCATCCGCAAGTCCCGCAGCCCATTTGGTGATATCCCCTGCTCCGAGGCAGATGATCATATCCTTTGGTTGTATTTCTTCCGCCAGTCGCTGCGCCAAAGCCTTCTGATCGGCAACGGTTTCGGCAAGGCGATGTCCGCGCACCTTCAGTCCGGCGACCAGAGCTTCGCTGTCAATGCCTTCGATAGGCTCCTCTCCGGCGACATAGACCGGAGTGACGAACACCATGTCGGCATCGTTAAATGCTCCCTGGAATTCTTCCATATGGTCGCGCAGCCGGGTGAAACGATGCGGCTGAACCACAGCGATCACGCGGCCTTGTGCGCCTTCGCGCGCCGCCGACAGCACCGCCTGAATTTCAACTGGATGATGACCATAGTCGTCGATGATGGTCACGCCATCAACTTCCCCGACCTTGGTAAAGCGCCGCTTGACGCCGCCGAAATGGTCGAAGCCCTTGGCGATCTGGGCATCGCTCATGCCCATTTCGAGGCCGACGGCGACCGCAGCAATGGCGTTCTGGACATTGTGGCGGCCGGGCATCGGCAAGGTGATTGATTCGATGGTTCTGGTCTCGCCGTCGCGGTCGCGGACAACCACGTCAAACCGGTTGCCGCCGGGGATCGGCGTGACATTAATGCCCTTTACGTCGGCCTGGGCGGAAAAACCGTAAGTGATGATCCGCCGGTCGCGGATGCGGGTCAGCACCGCCTGCACCTCGGGATGATCGACGCAGAGGATTGCCGCGCCGTAAAAGGGTACATTCTCGATAAACTCGACGAAACTGTCCTTGATCTTGTCGAAGCTGCCGTAATGATCGAGATGTTCGGCATCGATATTGGTGACAACCGCGATCGTGCCGTCGAGCCGCAGGAAACTGCCGTCGCTTTCGTCAGCCTCGATCACCATCCACTCGCTGTCGCCGAGGCGCGCGTTCGAGCCATATTGGTTAATGATCCCGCCGTTGATAACGGTCGGGTCTATGCCGCCCGCATCCAGCATTGCCGCGACCATCGATGTCGTGGTGGTCTTGCCGTGGGTTCCGGCAATCGCGATGGTTGACTTGAGCCGCATCAGCTCTGCAAGCATTTCCGCCCGGCGAACCAAAGGTATCCGTCCCGCCAGCGCCGCTTCCACTTCCGGATTGCCGCGGTGGACCGCGGTTGAGGTCACCACCACCGCCGTGCCTTCTACATTCTCCGCGCTATGGCCGATTTTGACATCTATGCCTTTTGCTCGCAAGCCTTCGATTACATAGCCTTCGGCGATATCGCTGCCCTGTACCTGATAGCCCATATTGTGCATCACTTCGGCGATACCCGACATGCCGATCCCGCCGATCCCGACGAAATGAATCGTGCCGATGTCCGTGCCCACACCTCTCACTGCACGCTATCCTTTGCCAGTGCTTCCTTGCCGGACGATATCATCTGCTGCTGTTCCTTCTTCGCCTTCATGGTTTTGCCCAAAGGCGAGGTGCCAACGCTTTCCACCAGATCTGCGAGATCGTTCACCGCTTCCGGCCGACCGCATTTTGCTGCGAAGCGCGCGGCATTTTCCAGAGCGCCTGGCTGCAGCGCCATTTTCTGCATCTGTTTGGCCAGTTCCTTTGCGGTAAACCGCGATTGCGGGATCGAACGCGCTCCGCCGGATGCGACCATTTCTTTGACATTGTAGGTCTGATGATCATCCATCGCGCTGGGCAAAGGGATCAGGATCGCGGGACGACCGGCGGTGGTCAGCTCGGCAATCGTCGAAGCGCCAGCCCGGCCAATTACCAAATGCGCCCAACCGAGACGCTGGGGCAGATCGGGGAGATAGGTGGCCAGTTCCGCCGGGATGTCATGTTCGGCATATTTCGCGCGCACACCCTCGATATCATCTTCGCGGCATTGCTGGGTGATCTGCAGACGGCGGCGCAAATGCATCGGCAGCATCGCCATCGCATCCGGAACAACGTCTGAAAGGATGGATGCACCCTGGCTTCCGCCGGTCACCAGCACCCGGAAAATGCCCTCTTCGAATAGCGGCGGATAAGGCTCTTCGCGCAGTGCGACCACTTCCTCGCGCACCGGGTTGCCGACAAGATGGACCTTTTCCATATATTTCGGCTTGATCCGCAGGACGTCGGGATAGGCGGTCGCAATGGCATTCACCGAACGCGCCGCAAGCCGGTTGACCCGGCCCAATACTGCATTTTGTTCGTGGACTATGGTCGGAATGTTACGGCTGTTCGCCGCCAGCAGTGCGGGATAGGCTGGATAGCCGCCAAATCCGACTATCGCCGATGGCCGGAAGGTCTCGTAAAGCTGCATCGCCATACGGCGACCTTTGAGAATGGCGCGTGCTCCGCCCAGCCAGCTGCGCGGGTCCTGGGTAATCCGGCCAGCGGGCAGGACGTGGACCTGCCCCTCATCAACCATGCCGGGTATTTTCTCCCCGCGTTCGTCGGTGATCAGCGCCACCCGATGACCGCGCAAGACCAGTTCTCTGGCCAGCGCATAGGCCGGGATCATATGGCCGCCGGTACCGCCCGCCGCCAGCACATAATGTTTCGAAAAACTCATACCGCTATCCGTCCTCGCTCGGGCCAGGCCGAGACATATTGTGAACGGTCAAGATACGGGTTCCGTCGGGTAAATGCGAGCAAAAGTCCGACACCTATACACAACGCCAGCAGCGACGAACCGCCGTAGCTGATCAACGGCAGAGTCATGCCCTTGGACGGGAAAAGCTGGAGATTTACTGCCATGTTGACCAAGGCCTGTCCGCCAAATTGGGCAGTCAGGCCGGACACGGCGAGAATGATAAAATTATCCTCCTCGTCGAGAAGCCTCAAAAAGACACGAACGATGATCGCTAGATAAACCAGCGCTATAGCAATACACGCAAGCAGGCCGAATTCTTCGCCGATGACAGAGAAAATATAATCGGTATGTGCCTCGGGCAGCTTGAATTTGGCGGTACCCAGGCCTGGTCCGGTGCCGAGCAAGCCGCCGCCGGTGAGCGCCTTGTGGGCGAGCATCACCTGGTCGAATTCATCGCCGCCGAACAGCCATGCGTTGATCCGATGGGTTGCAACGGGATAAAGAAAATAGGCCCCGACCAATCCACCGACGCTCCCGACACCGACTGCGGCGATCAGCCGGGCCGAGAGTCCGGAAACAGTCATCACCGCAAACCAGATGCCGCAAATCAGAATTGTTTCTCCCAGATTGGGTTGCATCAACAGCAGGATCGCGATGACTCCGGTCAGCACGACGGAGAGTGAAATTACCGGTAATGCCGGGTCCTTGACCCTGAGCGAAAGCAGCCAGGCCAAAGCCACGGCATATAGGGGCTTGAGAAACTCACCCGGCTGGATCGTGGCGAAACCGTAACCGATCCAGCGCTGTGCGCCGTTCACAGAGTTCCCGAAAATCGGGACTAGGAACAGCAGTCCCAGGGCAGCAATGGCGCCCAAAATCGCAAAACGCCGCGCTTGCTCTTTGGGTAGCATCGAAACCACAAGCATTAGCGGGATGCCAACAATGACCCAGCCAAGCTGGCGATAGAAATAATATAATGGATCGATCGTGACCGCTTCGGTGCTCTGTTTCAATGCGGTGACCGGTGACGCCGCCGCAACCGCGATCAATCCTATTGCCACCAGTGTAAGAACCAGCCCGAGCAGCACCCGGTCGAGCTCCCAGAACCAGATGGCGAGCGGGGAACGGTCGCTCCGACCAAGGCGCGATTGGAGCTGGAAACGCTTCTTTTTCAGACTCCCGGCGAGTTCGGGGTGAGGAGTTGCGGATGCAGGCGTCTGGTCAGATTCGCTCATGGGGTCGCCTCCCCGATCGCGGTGCCGATCAGATTTTTCTCGATCACCGATTTGACCGCTGTCCGGAAACATTCGCCGCGCGCTTCAAAATCACGAAACTGGTCAAAGGAGGCGCAGGCTGGAGACAGCAGAACCACGTCACCCGGCCTGGCATTGGCGGCTGCCCGCTGCACCGCCGTCAGCATCATTTCGCAGGATTCGACCGGAATCTTATCCGCCAGCAATTTGCCGAATAATGGGCCGGCTTCGCCAATCGTATAGGCGCTAACGACATGGTCGTAAAATGGCTCGCACTCGGCCAGCGTATCGCTCTTGGGCAGACCGCCGAGAATCCAGTGAATTTTCGGATAGGCGCCGAGCGCAGGGCCGGTCGAGGCCGGATTGGTTGCCTTGCTGTCGTTGACGAATAGCACGCCACCGGCTTCGGCAATCCGTTCCATACGGTGGGCCAGTCCAGAAAACGACCCTAGCGCCGGACGCCATTGCTCTTCCGAAATACCCAAAGCTTCGACCGTGGCAACGGCGGCAACGGCATTCTGCAAATTATGGGGCCCCTGCAACGACGGCCAGTCCGCTTGCCCGGCCAGTTCAGCAGCACTGGTGTCGACAATATTCTGGACCCGGCCCAGATCACGCAAGCCATGCAAAGCCAATTGCGTCTTTTCATCATTGCTGGCGAAGATCGCTGTATGATCGGATCCCAGCATGTCGAACAAGCGCGCTTTTGCGGCGGCATAAGCGTCAAACCCGTCATAGCGGTCGAGATGGTCGGGGCTGATATTGAGCAACAGCGCGACATCGCAGTCGAGACTTTGGGTCAGATCAATCTGATAGCTTGAAAGTTCGAGAACATAGACCCCGCCTTCCGGCAGCGGCTCCTGCGACAGGATCGGCAGTCCGATATTGCCGCCCATCACGGTCGGTAATCCGGCACTGGCCAATATATGATGGACCAGAGCGGTCGTCGTCGACTTTCCGTTGGTACCGGTGATGCCGACGACCCTGTGTGGTGGCAGCGAATGGCGAGCCTGGGCGAATAGCTCGATATCACCAATGATCGGAACGCCATCTTCAGCAGCCTTGCGGGTAAGCGGCTGGCCGTTAAGCGGCACGCCCGGTGACACGACAATCGCGTCATAGCTGCGAAGGTCGGATGTCAGAGGATCTGCAATGATCGCTTTGTCCGCTACGCCGTCGCGCAATTCTTCGCGATTGTCCCAGGCCAGCAATTCTGCTCCGCTCGCGTGCAGGCATTCGAGCGCCGCCATACCGGAACGGGCCAGTCCGAGGATGGCATAACGTTTGCCGGCAAAGGCGGGAGAGACGATCATCTGAGTTTCAACGTCGCCAATCCGGCCAGCGCGAGCACCAGACTGATGATCCAGAAGCGGATCACAATGGTGGATTCGGACCAGCCAAGCTGCTCAAAATGATGATGGATCGGGGCCATGCGGAACACGCGGCGACCGGTACGCTTGAAGAAAAACACCTGAACGATGACCGACACGGCTTCGAGCACAAACAGGCCTCCGACGATTGCGAGCACGATTTCATGATGGATGGAAACGGCAATGGCACCTAGCGCGCCGCCAAGTGCGAGGCTGCCGGTATCACCCATGAATACCGCAGCCGGTGGCGCGTTGAACCAAAGGAAAGCAAGGCAGGCTCCGATCACACAGGCGCAGAAAATCGCCAGTTCGCCAGCTCCGCGAACGAACGGGATACCAAGATATTCGGAAAAAACCGCGTTGCCTGACAGATAGACCAATACCAGAAAAGTAGCACTGGCAATGACCACAGGCATGGTTGCGAGACCATCGAGGCCGTCGGTCAGATTGACCGCATTGCCCGCGCCGACAATCACAAACATCGCAAAGGGAATATAGAGATATCCGAGATCTACCTGCACATCGTTAAAGAACGGAACATAAAGACTTGTGCCAATCTGTTGTACAATCAGCCATGTGGCAAAGCCGGCGATGACGAACTCCAGCAACAGCCGGACCCGGCCCGGGATGCCCTTGTGGCTGGCTTTGCGGACTTTGTCATAGTCATCCATAAAGCCGATTGCGCCAAAACCCAGGGTGACGAAAATACACGCCCACACGAACATATTGCTGAGGTCCATCCACAGGAACAGAGATGTCACCACGGAAATCAGGATCATCAGACCGCCCATGGTGGGCGTTCCTGCTTTTTTGAGATGAGTGATCGGACCATCCTCGCGGATCGGCTGCCCCTTGCCCTGCCGCATGCGCAACATGTTGATGAATTTGGGACCGATCAAAAGACCGATGAACAATGATGTCGAAACAGCGGCACCCGAACGAAAGCTCAGATAGCGGAAGACATTGAAAATGCCTTCGAATTCAAGCCATTGGGCCAACAAATAGAACATTAGTACTCCCCGTTCACCAGCGCAGAAACCGCAGATGACAGCCCCAGATAATTAGATCCCTTGATCAAAATGACGTCCCCGTCGCCGACCAATTTTGTGACTTCGGACAGCGCCTCCGAAGCACGCTCGGCATGTGACATTTTCACGCCCTGATCAAGGCCCTGTTCGAGTTTCGCGGCAGTATGTGCCATATCTTCGCCGACCAAAATAACCGCGTCCGCTCCACAGAGCAGAATATCGTCGGCCAGAGCTGCATGATATTGCGCTGATTGCTCGCCCAGCTCACCCATAGCGCCCAAAACAAGAATTTTCCGGCCATTGCACGGCTCGACCGCAAAATGTTGCAACGTGGCTTTCATCGACGCCGGATTGGCGTTGTAGCTCTCGTCGATAATGACCGCCTTGCCACCGGACTTCAGAGCTACGAGATGACGGCGGCCGCGGCCCTCAATGCCGCTCATTTCGGCGAGCGCCAGGCCCGCGGAGGCCAGATCACCGCCGACTGCGCGTACTGCGGCGAGAATGGCCAGAGAATTGGATACCCAATGGCGCCCGGCCTCGGCTATCGTGAAGCAGAGACTTTGATCGCCGAGCCTTGCCGTGACCAGCGATCCACCCCGTGGTGCGGCAACAACATCGACCGCACGGACATCGGCTCCATTTTCAAATCCAAAGGATATGACATGGGCGGCATGGCGCTCGGCTTTCTTCCGCAACCTCTGACAATGGGGACTGTCATATGGGATGATCGCAGTGCCTTCGGGCATCAGACCTTCAAATATTTCTGCCTTGGCATCGGCGATGCCTTGCTCGCCGTTCGGGAAATTACCGATATGCGCCGGAGCGATGGCAGTGATGATCGCGGCATGGGGCCGTACCAGACGGGTCAGCGCCGACAGCTCATGCGCATGATTCATGCCCATCTCGAAAATACCGAATTTCGTGTCTTCCGGCATCCGCGAAAGACTGAGCGGTACCCCGACATGATTATTATAACTTTTCACCGACCGGTGCGCGTGACCGAAAGAACAACGATCGAGGGCCGCGTGCAATGCTTCTTTGGTGCCGGTCTTGCCGACTGATCCCGTTACGCCGATGATTTTGGCAGCTGTGCGGTTGCGCGACGCCTTTGCCAGTGCATCGAGTGCCCGTGCTGTATCGGATACCAATATATGGGGACCATCCACCGGCTGGCTGACAATCGCGCCAGCCGCGCCCGCAGCAAAGGCTTGCGCCACATGAAGTTGGCCGTCGCTATGTTCGCCCTTGAGCGCGACAAACAGGTCGTCCGGACCTATTTCCCGCGAGTCAAAGGCAACGCCGTTCACGGCGAAAGCGGCGCTAGCTTTGCCAGCCGTGGCCTGCGCTATCGCGGACGATGTCCACAATGCGGTCACAGTACCTGCGCTCCCGCGCATTCTCTCGCCACTTCGACATCGTCGAACGGGATAATCCTGTCGCCAACGATCTGGCCCTGTTCGTGGCCTTTCCCGGCCAGCAGGACAATATCCTGCGGACCGGCCATGTCTATGGCTTTCGCGATGGCCGCACGCCGGTCTGCTACGTCGTCGGCACCAATCGCTCCGGCCATGATCTCGGCGCGGATCGCGGCAGGATCTTCTCCGCGCGGATTGTCATCGGTCACGATGACCTGATCAGACATTTCCACTGCAATTTTGCCCATTTCAGGACGCTTGCCCTTGTCCCGATCACCGCCTGCGCCGAATATCGTGACAAGGCTGCCCGTCACATGGGGACGCAAGGCTTCGATCGCGGCGCGCAAGGCGTCCGGGGTATGCGCATAGTCGACATAGACCGGCGCGCCTGCGCGAGTGATAACCGCACGCTCCATCCGGCCGCGGACCGGCTGCACCCGCTGCATATGATCCAGCACATTTTCCAGTTGCCCGCCGGTTGCCAGCACGATACCCGCCGAAACCAGGATATTGGCGGCTTGATAGGCACCGATCAAGGGCAGTGATATGCGGTGGGTATTGCCGTGCGCCTCGACCATCAGGACCTGACCCAAATGCGTCGGTGTTTGCGACACCAAACGCAGGGTTGAACCATTTTCTCCGACCGTCAGCAACTCGAGCCCGCGATCCTTTGCGCGCTTGATCACTTTACCCGACCATAGTTCATCATCGGCCCAGATTACGGCTGTGCCGTCGCTCTCCACAACCTCGTCGAACAACCGCATCTTCGCTTCGAAATAACTGTCCATATCGCCATGGTAGTCGAGATGGTCGCGGCTCAGATTGGTAAATGCCCCTACCCGAACCGGAAGACCTTCGGTGCGATATTGCGACAACCCATGGCTCGACGCTTCAAAAATCGCGTGACTGACCCCTTCCCGGGCGAGGCCTGACATATTCGATAAAAACGTTACAATATCGGGTGTGGTCAATCCCGTTTTGACTTGATCATCCGCCGTTGTGACACCAAGCGTCCCGATCGATGCGCTATTATAGCCGTCCATCCGCCACAACTGACGGGTCAGTTCAGCGGTTGATGTCTTGCCATTCGTTCCGGTCACGGCTGCCACATGAGCCGGCGTCGGCGTAAAATAGCGGGCCGCCATCTGCGCGAACAAACGCCTGGGCTCTTCATCAACAATATGCACAATATCTTCGACCAGGGCGTCCGGATGCGCGACCACCGCAATGGCACCGGCAGCAACCGCTGATTCAATAAAATCCTCACCATTGAACTTCGCGCCCCGAAACGCGCCAAAGACATTGCCAGGCGCGATCTTGCGGTGATCGATGGCAAAGCCTGTCACCGCCTGCTCTCCGGCTTCGCCGTTCAATCCTGGGACAAGACTACTCAGTTGCATGATTTTGCTCTTTGGCGGTGGCTTTCGGCTTCCAGAGCAGCGGCGTCAATTCGGACACATCGACATCGCGATGTTCATCGGGGATCACCCCAAGCATCGGACCGACGCGCGGAACGAGTTTTCGTACGATTGGCGCAGCGGTCCAGCCCGCTGTGCGCTGAAACGAGGTTTCTGCCGATCCCTGTGGTTCATCCAGCATGGTGATAAGAATGTAGCGTGGGTTATCCATCGGGAAGGCCGCCGCAAAGGTCGAAACCAGCGATGTCTTGTTATAGCCGCCTTCCGAAGGCTTTTCTGCCGACCCCGTTTTCCCGCCGATCCGGTAACCCGGCGCGTCGGCCTTGCGGCCGGTCCCGTCGGCAACGATCATCCTGAGCAGCTGACGCATGCGGGCGCTGGTCGCTGCCTTGAACACCCGGCGGCCTTTGGCCTCCTTGCCCGGCTCCACTTTCAACAATGTTGCAGGGCGCCATATGCCGCCATTGACAAGTGCCGCGTAGGCGCTCGCGAGATGGAGCGGGGTGACGGCAATGCCATGGCCATAGGCCACGGTCATATTGGTGACCCGCCCCCAGTTGCTCGGCCAGATCGGGTGGCCTTTCTCGACCAGTTCGATATGCGGGCGCTCGTCAAAGCCGAGCCGGCGGAACATGTCTTCCATGGCTTCCTTGCCGAGATTATCAGCAATCCGCGCGGTAACAATATTGGAACTGTGCACCAGCGTCTCGGGCACGTTCAGATAGCGTCCCTGGCTATGGTCATCCTTGATCGTGAATCCGCCAACCTTGATCGGTTCCATCGCGTTGTATCGAACGGCAAGGTCGGTGACGGTACCGGCGTCGAGCGCCGCTGCGATGGTCAGGGGCTTGAACGTCGATCCCAGTTCGAACACACTCTGGGTAACTTCGTTATTCTGGTGCTTCATCGAAGCCCTGCGGATCTTGTTGGGATCGAACATCGGCAGCGAGGCCAGCGCCATCACTTCACCGGTCTGGACATCCAGGATAATCCCAGCAGCGCCGCGCGACTGGGTGTTGATCATCGCATCCTGAAGTTCGCTTTCCAGCGCCGACTGCACCCGGCTGTCAATCGACAGGGTCGTCGGGGTTCCCCTCAGGTTTCTGTCGGCCAGGCGCTTGTTGAGCGCACGCTCCATCCCCATCACACCTTTGCCATCGGCATCGACATATCCCAGAACGTGCGCCGCCAGCTCGCGCTGGGGATAGAGCCGCTCGTTCTCGCGCGGGAACTCGATTCCGATTTCACCCAGCGCATGGACCTGCTTTACCTGCTCGGGCAGCGCCCGGCGGCGAAGGTAGGTCGGCCGGGCTCCGCTGAGTTTCTCCATAAAATATGACGCGCTCGTATCGGGGAATATCTCGGAGAGCTGTCGTGCCAATGTTTGCTTGTCACCAAGCAGTCGGGCCGGGACGACACGAACGGCGTAGCCACGCATCGTTCGCGCCAGCGCAACCCCGTTGCGGTCGACGATATCCCCGCGCGGCGGAATGAAGGCGTTACTCGACGCCCGATAGGGCGTAACATCTTCCAAAATCGTGAAACTGGCCAACCGCCCGATTATAATCGTGAAGACAGCCAGAAAGACCAGCAGCAAGATCATCAGCCGAAAATGCGCGCTGGCGGTTATTTCCTTGGCTTTTCCCGAAAACTGCACCTTCTTGCTGTTGGCCAGAAGTGTAGTCATTCGGCCGTGCTCTCGATTTTTTCTGCAATCGCTTTTCGACCGAGATCGCGGATGAGGCCGTCATCCAGCAGCTTGTCTTCCAAATGCGCCACGCGCGTGGTCCGGCTCTGCGCAGCACCTGACCCCTTGCTCCGATCAGCAGCCGTCACCGTACTCGCGAGATTTCCATTGCTGCCGATTGCACTGCCATCGGGATTCCGGTCGTGTGCTTTGGCGGTGCCGAAAACCGAACCGATAATGCCAGCCGGCTGGATGCCGTCCATCGAACTGATCACCGCGACCTGAACCGGCTTTCGCAAGTCCCTGCCGCCGAGATTGGCAAGCGCTCTCTCGCCATCAAGATATTGTGAAGCGAGCGGTGATACATAACCGAATTCAAGCTTGTTCCAGTCCTCGAGCTGCCGCAGATTGGCGCGCGCGCTGAATTCTGTTTCCAGATAGCGGATATCTTTCTTTACCTCGACAATCTTGCCATCGGTCCGCGCGAGATCGCTGCGCAGGGTCGCGACGCTCAGCGAGAGCGGATATAAGAGAATCGCCACCAGAAAAACCAGTGCGAGCCATCCTATTCCTTCGAGACGTTTGACTGCCAGTTTCACTGTTCTCCACCGCTATCGCTGGGCGCGTGTGTCCGCACCGCTGATCTAAGGGTGGCGGAGCGGGCTCGGGGATTGTGGGCCTGCTCCGCCCCGGCCGGACGCACCGCTTTGGCTGGTTTATGAAAGGTGGGTGCCGGTCGTATCTCGTTAACTTGAGGAAGATGGCGCGAACCGGCGGACTTCTGCCCGCTGCGGTCCCGCAGAAAATTTTTGACGATGCGGTCTTCGAGGCTGTGGAATGTCACAACCGCCAGACGGCCACCGGGCTGCAACAGCTTCTCTGCCGCGACGAGGCCGTCTTCCAGCTCGCCCAGTTCGCGATTGATGTGGATACGGATCGCCTGGAAGGTCCGGGTTGCCGGATCCTTCTTGTCGCCCGCGCGATAGCCCAGCGCTTTTCTGACCACCAGCGCGAGTTCGGACGTCCGGCTCAGCGGCCGCGCCTCTACAATCGCTTTGGCGATCCGCCGAGACCGGCGTTCCTCGCCATAGCGATAGATCACGTCGGCGATCGTCTCTTCATCCGCTTCATTGAGGAAATCGGCAGCGCTCTCGCCGTCGCGGGCCATCCGCATGTCGAGCGGGCCGTCTTTCTGGAACGAGAAACCACGCTCGGCCTGATCCAGCTGCATCGACGACACACCGATATCAAGCGTGATGCCATCGATGTCTTCATCGACCAGCACGTCCGCCATTTCCGAATAGAGCGCGTGGTGAAGGTGCAGCTTGCCATCGGAGCCGTCAACCAAAGTCTGGCCCGCCGCGATCGCATCGGGATCCTGATCAAAGGCATGGACGGTCGCGCCAGCCCCGAGCATCGCGGTGCTGTAGCCGCCCGCGCCAAATGTGCCATCGACATGCGTCTCGCCGGGGGTAATGGAGAGCGCAACGATCACTTCATCGAGCAGGACAGGGACATGGCGGGCAGCTGCAGCAGGGGTCACTTGTTCTTCCCTCCGCTTTTCTGGCTGGCCTCTTTCAGATGATGCTCGACCAGACGCCGGTCGACCGGAACGTCGGCGGTTGTGTCGAGCAAAGTCTGCGGGTTCCAGAGACAGAAGGTCGTGCCGATACCGTGGAACAGGACATGGCTGTCCAGTTGACCGATATCCCTGAGCTGTGGCGGCAGGATGAAGCGGCCGCTGGCATCGAAGCTGAGGTCCTGCAAGGACGAGAATTTGCGGGCGCCTGCGGCATCTTTGTCGAAAGACTCGCCGCGTGCAATCGCCGCTTCCCATTGTTTGTCAATTTCGTCGAGCATATCGGTTTTGCGGCTGAGCCCGAAGCCGACGAGGCAATCCCACTTCTCGTGCGTGCCGAGGCAAATGGTACGGCCATCGCTGCTTTCGACCAGATTTTTGCGCAGGAATGCAGGCACCGACAGCCGACCTTTGTCGTCGATCGCCGATATGGCAGAGCCTGAATATGCATATGCACCTGACACAGCGGAAGTCCCTCACCCGAACCAGAGGCAATAGTCTCCCCGCTTCAGAAGCGCGCTTTTCAGCGCCCTTCCGGAAACAATATCCCGGACAGGAAGAATACCCCGATAACGAAACAGGGTTATCAGGGGAACGCCGGGGATGGAAGGGGATTTTACGGGATTTTATGGGTAAGAATAATTAACTATTTGAAATATAGGAATATTAATTTTCAGACCCCTTATTTTCAGGTCGAAGCATTGCCGCTTAGTGTCTGGAAACACCCAAAATATCCTCATTCCCTGGCGCTGTCCGACTCCAAATGGCCTCGCACCAGAGAATCGATAAACTGGCCGGCCCCGCTTTTCTGCGGCGATTGCCGGACCGACTCCGGCCAGAAACCTGCATGCAGGAAATCTGCATCGGCAACGATCGAAGCGCGCCCAAGACCGACCGAACATTGGACTATGAAATCGCCCGCGCTCGCCTTGCAACCCACGTCAGATGCACGGCTTTCAGGCAACGGCTTCAGCTTGCCAACGCCCCGGGTTGCGAAGGAATAGCTGCCGAAGCGAAGCTCGACAACATCCATATTCTTTTCAGCATCGGCGACCAGTTCCAGTCCCCAGTGGTCGAGCAAGGGGGAGAGCAGGCCGCTGGCCAAAGGTCTCCGGGGATCACCAAGCGCTAGCGCCGACGGCCAGACCAGATCGGGGTCGGTGAGAATGATGACCTTGCCGCCCGAACGGACCCAGCCATCGAGGATCGTCAAGTCGGCGGGATCCATGGCGCGCGGCTGGGCAAGTATGACGACATCCGGATCATTCTGGACAAGATTTTCCAGACTGTCGACGGCCGCCATGTCATATTTTTCCTGCCAATATCGATAGATAGGCACAGGCTCCGACCCACCGGTCAATATCGATTCCATTGAAGCGTCATCGCCCCAGATCAGCGGCAGGCTTGTCATCAGATGGATGCGGGGCGCCGGACGTTCCGATGGCGAATCGGCGGCGGTGCATTGCGCAAGCGTCAATAACACCACCATGGCCGACGGGAGCGTCTGCCAAAAACCCGGCAACTATCTTCGCTCCCGGTCCATCGGCGCATCCAGATTGGGATCCGGTTTAAGGTCGGGCACGGTCTGCCCGGGCAGATTCGCTGCAGGATTTTGAACTTCGGGTTTCCCGGATCCGGCTACCGGGGCCGGGGTAATGCCCAGTTCGGCTAGCGGTTCGGCAGGCTTTTCTTCTGCCTTGCCAGCAAGCGGCGCGCTTCTGTCCGCACCCTCGCCCTGCAGTTCTTCGAGCACCGTCTGTTCATCACTCGCCCGCTGGATCACGAAATTGGCAATGCTGGCCAACAATAATACGGCAGCCAGTCCTACCACGCCCACCTGAATGCGCTGCATCGTGTCCTGTCGGCCCGGGTCCTGTCCTTGATTATCCATCATCATCCAGCCACGGGAAAACCGGCAGCCCCTTTTCTTTTAGCCATGCGGCGTTGTAGAGCGAGGAAAGATAGCGGAAACCGGTATCGCACAAGATGGTTGCAACCCGGCTACCCGGTCCCAGCTCCTTGCCCAATGCTATCGCGCCGGCAACATTAATCCCCGATGACAGACCCAGACATAATCCTTCCTCCATCAGCAGCCGTTCGACCCAGACCAACGCTTCCTCGTCGGAAATGCGATATTGCCGATCGATCGGCGCGTCTTCCAGATTACCGGTGATCCGGCCCTGGCCAATGCCCTCGGCAACGCTATTGCCCTCGGACTTGAGTTCGCCATGGGCATAAAATTCATAGAGCGCCGCGCCATGCGGATCGGACAAGGCGATGGTGACCTTCTCGTCTTTTGCCTTCAGCCCCATGCCGACGCCGGCCAGCGTGCCGCCAGTGCCCACGGCGCAGGTAAATCCGTCGATCTTACCGTCCATCTGTTCCCAGATTTCCTCCGCCGTGGTCTCGATATGGGCGCGGCGGTTGGCGACATTGTCAAACTGGTTGGCCCAGACGGCACCTTCGGTCTCTTCCGCAATCCGGCGTGACTGGTGGACAAAATGGCACTGGCTCGAATAAGGCGCGGCCGGCACCGTGATCAGTTCCGCGCCCAGCGCGCGCAGCGTATCCATTTTTTCCCGGCTCTGGGTTTCGGGCATGACGATGGTCGATTTATAGCCCTTGGCATTGGCGACCAAAGCGATCCCGATCCCGGTATTGCCCGCGGTCCCCTCGACCACCCGTCCACCGGGCTTGAGCAAACCGCGCTCCTCGGCATCCTGAATGATATACAGCGCCGCGCGGTCCTTGACCGAAGCGCCGGGATTGGCAAATTCGCATTTGCCATAAATATCGCAACCGGCCTCC
>NZ_JBATHY010000060.1:0-2398 GCF_049667325.1 Parasphingorhabdus sp.
ATTGCGCCGACCTGTTCGAATTGAACCGTGACGTCATGACGGCGGCTGGCCTGCCCGCCTACGAGATCAGCAACCACGCGAAACCCGGTCAGGAAAGCCGCCACAATCTGACCTACTGGCGCTATCAGGATTATATCGGCATCGGCCCCGGCGCGCACGGGCGGCGGCTGGAAAGCGCGACCGAGCGGCACAGGAAGCCAGAGAATTTTCTGTCGGCGGTGGAGCGCAACGGGACCGGGCTGAAAGTGGAACAGGCGCTGTCGGCGGAGACGCGGGCGATGGACGCGCTGATGATGGGGCTACGGCTGGCGGAGGGCGTGGATCTGGTGGATTTGGCAGCGAAGACGGGGTTGTCGGCGGCGGAGATGGTGGATGGGGCGGAAGTAGAGACGCTGGCCGGGCTTGGTTTTGCCGAGCGGCGGGGGGATCGTTTGACGATCCTGCCGAAGGGCATGCCGTTGCTTGATGCGTTGTTGCCGAAGATTATCGCAGACGACTGAAATGCCGCGCCGTGTTCTATCGCGCAACGGCGTTGAATATTATCTGCTTAGCTGTCAAGATCAGGCAAAATAGCCGGAGAGACAGTATGGGCCTATTCAGCGTCATCAAACGTGAAGTCGCATTCACCCGCTCGCTCAAGGGCTTGATGGCGCAGTTCGACGAGCTGGATCCCACCAACAATGTCCTGATCACCGACGATATTGAAGCCACCATTGCCGCCTATCCGGACAATGTCGCCTTTCATTTCGAAGGCGAGACCGTCACCTATGCCCAGTTCGAGGCGCGGGCCAACCGGATCGCCCATTGGGCGCTGTCGCAAGGCTATCAAGCCGGAGACACGGTTGCATTGTTCATGGAAAATGCGCCCGATTTTGTCGCGACCTGGTTTGGCCTGTCCAAGGTCGGCGTGGTGACAGCGATGATCAACAGCAATCTCGACGGCGCCGGGCTTGCCCATTGCCTCAATATTGTCGCGACCAGGGCGGTGATTACCAGCGCCGATCTGGCGCCGCGGGTCGCCAAAATTTCGGCCCAGCTGGAAGGCTCTCCGGTCCTGTGGGACTGGGATGGCGCGGTAGGCAAGGACCTGAATGCCGCACTGGCCACGCTCCCCGCCGAGCGGCCCGACCATAGCCACCGCGCCCATCTCACCGGCAAGGACCTGTTTCTCTATGTCTACACATCGGGCACCACCGGCCTGCCCAAGGCTGCCCGCATTTCCCATGCCCGCGCCCGGCGCAGCTTCCGCATTGCCATCCCGACCTGTCCGATCACGCCGGAAGACCGGGTCTATATCACCCTGCCCCTCTATCATGTGACCGGTGGTTTTCTCGGCCTTGGCGGGGCCTTGCTGAGCGGGGCCTCGGTTATATTGCGCCGCAAATTTTCGGCGTCGCAATATTGGGATGATGTGGCGGACAATGGCGCGACCGTGATTGTCTATATTGGCGAGCTGTGCCGCTATCTGCTCAACCAGCCGAAACATGCCAAAGAACGGGCGCACAAGCTTCGGGTCGGCATCGGCAATGGCCTGCGCTCCGACATCTGGCAGAAATTTGTCGACCGCTTTCATGTCCCCAAGCTGCTGGAAATCTATGGCTCGACCGAGGGCAATATTTTCCTGATGAATTTCGATGGCAAGATTGGCGCGGTCGGCCGTATTCCCAAATATCTAGAAAAGAAGTTCGGCGACGTCCGGATTGTCAAATTCGATGTCGCCGAGGAACAGCCGATCCGCGGCGATGACGGCTTTTGCATCATGGCCGACTGGAGTGAAGCGGGCGAGCTGATCGGGCGGATCGACAGCGGTGGGCCATCGGATTTTACCGGTTATCAGGACAAGGAAGCAACCGAGAAGAAGATCCTTCGCGACGTATTTGAGAAAGGCGACGCCTGGTTCCGTTCCGGCGATCTGATGAGCCGCGACCGCGCCGGCTATATCTATTTCAAGGACCGGATCGGCGACACATTCCGCTGGAAAGGGGAGAATGTCGCGACCAATGAAGTTGCCGAGATGCTGACGCAATATCCGGGGATCAGGACTGCCAATGTCTATGGGGTCGCGGTGCCCGGCACCGATGGCCGGGCGGGCATGGCGTCGCTGACCACCGCCGATGATTTCGATATTTCGGGGCTGCGCGCTTTTCTGGCCAACGAATTGCCGCATTATGCGGTGCCTTTGTTCATCCGGCTCGAACCGGAAGCACAGACCACCGGCACGTTCAAATATCGCAAGGTCGAGCTGGTCGAGGATGGTTTTGATGTCAAGCGGGTCGAGGATCCGATCTGGTTCGCGATGCCGGGGGTGGATGGCTATGAGCGGCTGACCGGGGCGGAGCATGCGAAAATACAGGCGGGGGATTATCGTTTGTAGTGCGTGCTCCGCACTTGATGCGGA
>NZ_JBATHY010000061.1:0-18079 GCF_049667325.1 Parasphingorhabdus sp.
ATGGTCAGCGCGGACGCCGCAAAATAATATATAATGCTCCTGCGCCGCCATGACGAGGGTGGGCACGGCGCACGGCGGCAATGCGCGAGGCGTGGCGGGAAGCGGCCAGCCAGTCCGAAATTGCCGCGCGAATCGCCCCGCGGCCGCCTTCACGATGCCGCTCATCCGCGTTGCGCGCCTTTCCCGTTATCAGCAATATCGCACGATGCCCTGCAGCAATGCTGAGTTCCAGCGCGCTGTCGAGCCGGCCATGGGCCGAGGACAATGTATAGCCATGGAGATCAATCGTGACATCCGGCTGCACCACGCCCTTTGCCAAACGCCGGTCCCATTGACCGTCGAGACCATGTTTTAGTGGAACCGCAACCTGCTCTCTTAACGGGATCGCCTTGCCCGGAACTCCCCCAAAAGTCTGTGCGGTAATCGGTCCGTTAAGTTCCGGAAGCCTCTTGGCCACTGGCAGCGCATTCACCCGGCTTACCCGCTTTCTATCCATTGGCTCGACAGTCTCGATAAATTTCTGCCACAGCGCCTTTTCGCCGGCGGTAAGGGGCCGGTCGGACATCGTCTATTTGCCGGAACCAGATTGAGATGCAAAAAGCCGCGATAATGTACCCTTGGGCAGGAAAACAAGCGCCTGTCCGCGGGAGGACATGCCGCCGGCAATCTGGGCCGCCTCTTCGCCTGCACCCCAGAATGTGTCAAAACGGTTGGCCCCCTTGATCGCGCCGCCGGTGTCCTGCGCGACCCAGAGCCCGTCGGCAATATCATGTTCCATGTCGAGAAAGACCGGCGCGCCCAATGGCACGAACATCCGGTCCGTCGCCACCGAAGTCCGCGCAACCACCGGATGGCCCATGGCCCCCAAGGGCCCCGGACCGGTCAGTTCGGTGAAGAAGACATAGCTTTTATTCTCGCGCATGATCCGCATGCCTTCCGCGGGATTGGCCCGCAGCCATTCGACAATGCCCTGCATATTGGTCTTGCCGTCGGCAAGCAGGCCGCGCTCGCGCATCACCCGCCCGATACCGGTATAATCGTGACCATTTTGTCCGGCATAGCCAATCCGCATGACCGAACCGTCGGGCAGCGCCAGTCGGCCGCTGCCCTGAATCTGAAGAAAGAAGAACTCGATATAATCCTGGGCCCAGGCAATCTCGAGCCCCTGACCGGCGATGGCGCCATCGTCGATCGCGGCACGGTCTTCAAATGGGACCAGTTTCGTCCCGTCAACCTTGCCGCGGATTCGCTTGTCTTTCAGCTCTTCGGAGAACAGGCCGAGGTCGACATCGAGAAGATTGGCAGGCCGCCGGTAAACCGGCACTTGAAATTTGTTGTTCTTGACCTTCGATCCAAGGATTTGCGGTTCGAAGTAACCGGTTGCAAAGGCCGCGCCATCGCCGACCTGGACAGTTTCGAAATAGCTCGTGAAAAAGCGAAAAGCATCTTCGGCCGGCCAGTTCTTGGCGGCGTCGCAAGACAATTTCCAGTCCATGCCCTGTGTCAGTCCGCTATTATCCTCGCGCCGGACCAGAGACGAACAGCTGGTGCGAAAGGAATGCAACGCGGAGATTGCTTTGGCCTCTGGGACGTTGAGAGTGGCAATATCGGGTCCTGCCGCCACTCCAGTGCCCAAGGCTCGCGTGGTGTCTGTGCCGATTTTCATCAGCCGCGCAGGATCGACCGGTCGGAGCTTGGTTTTCGAATAACTTTGTTGCGCGGGCTGTGGGGCGGAGACATCGGGACTTCCGCCCGTTACCCATTCACCCTCTTGCTGGGTAGCGCGTCCTTGCGCTGCTCCCTGCGGAATGATTGACATGGAACAGGCGCTTAACAGCGACATTGCGCCGAAAAGCGTTGCGATTTTCATGATGTTATCCCTTGCCTGCCGAGGATCAGGCCTCATCGGTCTCGTCAAGCAGCCAGTTTGGATCAGCGCTGGAAAGATCGCGGCTAAAGGTCCAGACGTCATGGGTCTCGGCCGCGTCGGACAGCGAGCCGGCGATCAGTTTGCCCTTTTTGTCCTTGACCACCGAAGCGATGTCGGCATCGAATTGCACCGTGATGCGCGCGACAGGCCGACGATATTCCGCTTCGGAAATGCGCGCATTGTCGATTCGCACCAGCTGGTTTTCAAGGACTTCGCCCCGTTTTTCACGCCCGTCGATAACTTCGACAAAGCTCTCGTAGACATCATCGTCACACAAGAGTTTCAATTCTTCCTTGTCGCCCTTCCAAAAAGCTTCGAGGATCATGCCATAGGCCGCTTGCGCACCCTCGACGAACCGGCCGACATCGAAATTGCGGTCGGCGCTCAGGATCTCCCGCATGCCGGCTTCGGCGCTGCGGTCATAGACCATTGCGGGCGTTCCGACCGGCGCTGGCACGATGTCCGGAATATGCGGCTTTGCATCTTCCAGTGGCCGCCTCTCGTTCGCGCGCGGTTCTATGCTTCGCGGCGTATGTTCCTGCTCGTGACCGGTACGTTTGCCGAGCACAGAGTATAGGCGCAAGCCGAGAAAAGCCGCTACCATTGCCAATATTACGATTTCGATGGTCACTTCAGAATCCAATCTTTCCTGTTGCCCTATACATAGGTGGAAAAAGGGCCGGTTTCAAACGGCTTTAAAGAAAAAGCCGCCATACCACAATCTGCCAGTGGCTTGTACCGACCAAATTGTGAACCAACACTGACAAAATCACGACTTTATCGGGCTCGGGAACTCGGGATTACTCTTTTATTGCCCTTGGTTCCGTCCCCTGCTAGGCGCGCTGCGAACGGCGCGAAATATGCGCCAATGGACATATTCGACCGATTTTCCGAAAGGACAGGCCCGATGGCTGACGAGAATGACAAAAGTGAATCCGAAGGAAATCCCGCCGGAAATGTGACGACTCCCGACCCGCTTGCCAATGGCGCCGATACGCAGCCACAGATTGGCGTGATTTCGCAATATGTGAAAGATCTTTCGGTCGAGAACCCCAATGCGCCGGATGTGTACCAATGGAACGCGCAGCCACAGATTGACGTCCAGTTCAATATTGGCTCGTCCAAGGTCTCGGATGAAGTCCACGAAGTTGAACTGAAAATCGATGTCACCGCCAAAGCGGATGAAGGCGTCGCCTTCGCGGTGGAACTGCTTTACTGCGGCCTTTTCGGATTGCGCAACGTGACCGAAGAGCAGGCCCATCCGTTCCTTTTCGCAGAAGCGCCGCGGCTCCTCTTCCCCTTTGCCCGGGCAATCATTTCCGACGCAGTGCGCGATGCCGGATTCCAGCCGTTGTTGCTCGAACCGATTGATTTCACTGCGCTTTACATGCAACAGCGCGAACAGATGGCGACACAGCAGGCGGGTGAACAACCGGTTGGCAACGCTTAAACCTCCTTGCTAGGATTGCAGGCATGAACCTGCTGAAATCCACCGGAACTATCGCCGGGCTGACATTGGTCAGCCGCATTTTCGGTTTTGTCCGCGATATCATGCTGGCCCGGATCCTCGGCGCAGGCGCTGCCGCCGACGCCTGGCAGTTGGCGTTCCAGCTACCCAATATCTTCCGGCGCCTGTTTGCGGAAGGCGCCTTTTCTGCCGCTTTCGTACCGCTGTTCAACCGCAAGATGGAAGCCGATGAACAGAGGACAGCGGCGCAAAATTTTGCGGTTGATGTGCTGTCGGTTTTCGTACCCATATTGCTGATCTTCACAGCAGTCATGATGATTGCGATGCCCGGACTGCTCTGGCTGATCGATGATTTCGGGCGCGGCGGGCGATCGGGCAGCTTTTCACTCTCCCTTGCGCGGATAACCTTCCCCTATCTCGGCCTGATCAGCATCACCACATTGTTTGCCGCGATACTCAACTCGCTGAGTCGATTCGCGGCAGCAGCAGCAGCGCCGATCATGCTCAATATCTGTATGATTGCGGCATTGCTCGCCGCGCATCTGGTAAATGGCGGAAACGACCCGCGCCAGACTGCCTATTTTCTGGCGATTGCCGTCTCGTCGTCGGGGCTGGTCCAGATGCTCTGGCTCTATTACTGGGCGCGCAAGACCGGGTTTCGTTTTCCGCTCAGAATGCCCAAGTTCAATGCCGATGTGAAAGAATTGGGCGTGCTGATCCTGCCGGCGGTGTTCGGCGCAGGGATTTACCAGATCAGCCGCTTCATCGATCTGTTCTTCCTCGGGCGCTTGCCGGAGGGCTCTTTCGTCTATCTGGCGATGGCCGACCGCCTGAATCAATTGCCGCTCGGCATTATCGGCATCGCTCTCGGGACCGCGATATTGCCCGCCCTGTCCCGTTTTATCGCCAAGGATGATCAGGGCGGTGCGCAAAGATTGCAAAGCAATGCGATCGAACTGGCGATGCTGCTCACCATACCTGCGGCCATAGCCCTGTTTTTCGCCGCCGGACCTTTGGTCACTTCCTTCTATGTCGGCGGAAAATTTACTGCCGGTGATGGCGAAACCACAGCCGCTGTGGTCGCCGCGCTTGTCGTCGGCTTGCCCGCCTATGTGCTGGTGAAGGTCCTGATCCCGGGTTTCTTTGCGCGACGAGATACCAAAACGCCGGTCTATACGGCTGGCATCTCCCTGCTCATCAACGTTGCACTCAACCTGCTTTTAATTCCAGTCTATGGCATCAAGGGATTGGCCTTCGCCGGTGCGATGGCTGCCTGGTGCAACTGCATAATGCTTTACATCATGCTCCATCGTCGCGGGCATTTTCATCTCGAGTGGACGTTATTGCTCCGGATCGGGCGGATTACATTGTCCGCCGCAGGCATGGCGGCGGTACTGATCTATGCTGCCCCGATTGGCGATGGGCTTTATGATGGCACGATCTGGCAGCGGATCGGATCGATCACCGCTCTGGTCAGCATCGGCGGCCTGGTTTATGCCGCACTGGCGTGGCTGACCGGCGCGGTCGACCGGGACAAGATCACCATGCTGACCAAAAAGAAAGCGGCGGAAGACGCTGCAAGCGAAGGAAACCTGTAACATGCGGACGGTATCGGGCATCCAGCCAACGGGGAATCTCCATCTCGGCAATTATCTGGGCGCGATCAAGAACTGGGTGAAGATGCAGGACGAGGGAGAATGCCTGTTTTTCCTTGCCGATCTCCACGCCATCACGGTCCACAACGATCCCGTTGAGCTGGCCACCAATTGCCGTGAAATGGTCGCAGCTTTGGTCGCGGCCGGAGTCGATCCCGACAAATCCATCTTGTTCAATCAGGCCCGTGTGCCGGCGCACGCTGAACTGGCGTGGATGCTGATCTGCAACACACCGATGGGCTGGCTTGACCGGATGACCCAGTTCAAGGAAAAGTCCGGCAAACACAAACAGAGGTCCTCGCTCGGCCTATACGGCTATCCGGTGCTGCAGGCGGCCGATGTCCTGATCTATCAGGCGACCCATGTTCCGGTCGGCGAAGACCAGAAACAGCATCTCGAACTGGCTCGCGACATAGCGGCGAAATTCAACAGCGATACCGGCACCGAAACCTTCGTCCTGCCAGAACCGTTTATCGGCAAAACAGCCGCCCGGATCATGAGCCTGCGCGACGGCAATGCGAAGATGAGCAAGTCGGACCCGTCCGATCTCAGCCGGATCAATATGAGCGATGATGACGACATGATTGCGCGAAAACTGAAAAAGGCAAAGACCGATCCCGAACCCCTGCCGGACAATATGGACGCTCTTGCCGATCGCCCGGAAGCACAGAATCTGATCGGCATTTATGCTGCGCTTGCCGATCAATCGCAAGACGCCGTGCTCACCGAATTTGCGGGCAAGGGCTTTGCCGACTTCAAACCGGCTCTCGTCGATCTGGCTGTGAGCAAATTATCACCGATCCGCCAGCGGTTCGAGCAATTGCGCAAGGACGAGACTGCTATCGACGCGATTTTGCGCAACGGTTCGGAGAAAGCCGCAGCGATGGCGAAGCCGACCCTGGAGTCCGCTTATGCCGCTCTTGGATTGCTGCGAAACTAACAGCCTTGCGTAAGTGCCTGCCGCAGGCGGCGTATAAGACTTGCTTGAATCGCCAATTTCGCCCAATGCTCGACCATGGATATTATCTCGATACGCGGCGGCAATCGACTGTCTGGCACCATTCCCATCTCCGGAGCAAAAAACAGCGCGCTGACCCTGCTGCCCTGCGCGCTGCTGACCGATGAACCGGTCACCTTGCGCAATCTGCCGCGGCTGGCCGACGTAGACAGCTTCGGGCATTTGCTCAACCAGCTGGGCGTTTCAACCACCATCGAAGGCGCAAGGCCGGAAGATTTCGGCCGGGTCATGACACTCAAGGCCGGCCGGATCACCTCGACCGAAGCGCCTTATGATATCGTTCGGAAAATGCGGGCATCGATTTTGGTTCTGGGACCGCTTCTGGCGCGGGCCGGTGAATGCCGGGTTTCGCTGCCCGGTGGCTGCGCAATCGGCAACCGACCAATTGATCTGCATCTGAAAGCGATCGAGGCGCTCGGCGCAACCATCGAAACGACCAGTGGCTATGTGATCGCACGCTTACCCGATGGCGGTTTACCGGGCGGCGAGTTCAGCTTTCCGGTGGTTTCGGTCGGAGCAACCGAAAACGCATTGATGGCGGCGGTGCTTGCGAATGGCACGAGCATTCTCAGAAACGCTGCGCGGGAACCGGAAATTGTCGACTTGTGCAATATGCTGGTTGCGATGGGCGGAGAGATAGAGGGCATTGGCTCATCGACCCTCACCATTTCCGGCGTCGATCGCCTGCACGGCTGCACCTATCGGGTGATGTCGGACCGGATCGAGGCGGGCAGCTACGCCTGCGCGGTGGGCATTGCTGGCGGCGAAGTCGACCTGCTGGCCGCCAAGGCCGACGAAATGGAAGCGACACTGGATGCGCTGCGCCACGCCGGCCTTTCGATCGAGACGCACGCCAAGGGTATCCGAATTGCCTCCGATGGCAAGCTCAAACCCCTCACCCTGTCCACTGCCCCCTATCCTGGACTGGCCACCGATATGCAGGCGCAACTGATGGCCATGCTGTGTCTTGCAGACGGTGCCAGTGTGCTCACCGAAACGATTTTCGAGAATCGCTATATGCATGTGCCCGAACTCAACCGGATGGGCGCGGATATCGAGACCAAGGGCCGTACGGCCGTGGTCCGCGGAGTAAAAAAACTGACCGGCGCACCGGTGATGGCGACCGATCTGCGGGCCTCGATGAGTCTCGCCATTGCCGGACTGGCAGCTGAGGGAGAAACCCGGCTGCAACGTATCTACCATCTCGATCGCGGCTATGAACGGCTGGAAGAGAAGCTGGCTGCGGTAGGCGCTGATATCGAACGGATCAGCGGCGATTGATCTGTTTCATGGCTGCCGATGATGTCACGATGGCTGGCAGCGGCAACAAGCAAAAAAAAGGTGACCGGAGCGGGTCACCTTTAGATGCCGGAAAGATTGAAATGCGATATCCGGCTTTGTCTTTTCCAAACTAACGACCGTTGCTGGCGACTATATCGACAACCGTCCCGCCATTCGAACGCTTGTTAAGCGTGATCACAAAGGCGCCGTCATCGCTGCCTCTGGTGCCGCCCAGAACATGTTCGCCACCGCGCAACAGATATTCGGCGCTAAACCCGCCACGCTTGGCCTGGGTATAATAATAATCCACGACGCTCTTCATCGGCGAGGCGGTGGTAAAGCTAACCACGCGAATATCGCACAGACCGCCCTCGACACCGGCTGCTTCCTGGACGTTCGCTTTGGGGTAGACCGGGAATTCAGGTGGCATCCGGTTGGCCCAGCCCATGTCATAGCTGAGCTTCTGGTCGCAAGTGCCCTTGCCGCGCTGCGCGCTCTGCCGCTCCGCTTTGGCGCCCAGTGTCATGCCGTCACTTCCGGCGCAACTTGTGCATTCATCGTCGGATGTCATCTGCCGTGGTTTCGGCGCGCTCAGCATTTTCCCGTCCAGTGCCGCCGTTGCGGCTGCCTTTCCGCCCGTCCCCGCACTGGCATAAGTTGTACCGGGAGGAACCGAACCGTCCGCGGGACCATTGGCACCGCGAATGGCATTGCGGTTTGCCTGATCAGTGAGATCGGGGTCGACCAATATCGCATCTTCAAGCGCATCATTCATCGCCGGATCGGAGGTCAGGTTGGCGTCGAGATTGGCCAGTTCTTCTTCGCTGGCCTCATTGGTGCCGCAAGCTGCAAGCGTCAATGGCAGCGCAAAAGCGGCTGCGGACAGCAATAGGGAACGGGAAAGGTAAGACATGCGGTTTGCTCCTGAATTTGGGGAAACAGATGCATCAAAACGCGTTAATATTCCGTTAGGGAATTTGGTTAATCCGGTGACTATTCGTTAACCCTTTGTCCCGTTTCGGGATTCTATCCAAAGGTCGCCGGACCGTCGATTTCACCAAACCGGATCAGTCGCGATGTCAGGACAGCTGCCTGGCGATTGACCACGGCTTTCTGATATTCGGGATCAGTGACCATTTCCAGAAACGCCCCGCTGTTCGGGTAGCGCGCGATGAAGGAGGAATCCCACTGCTTGTCATCGGGTCCGATCACCATGCATTCCATCTGTCCGCGCCAGATGATCGTTCCCCCAACCCGCTCGAAGATCGGACCGCTGGTCTTGCCATATTCGGCATAGGCGCGTTCGCCGGTCCAGCCTTCGGTGGCGTTGGGGTGGTCGGCCGGATATTGTGCCTGCACATGAAAACGCAGCAGATTGAGCATGTTGATCGGCACGTCTCGCGGCAACGCCTTGAAGGCGTCAAAGGCTTCCCGTGTTGGGTCAAGATAGCGATCTTCGGTCATGGTCTGCTCTCCTGCTTGAACTGTTTTCTATTCTCTTGCCATTGTTCGCGGGATTGGCCCCAGTCGTCAACCCGTGCATCCTGATAGGGATCAGGAAGCTTTGTCGGCCCGCGATTGGTAGATCCAAGTCGCTCGGCCAATCTGATCGACGCGAGATTGTCGGGATCGATCGTATGACAGATATCACTCCAGCCGAGCGTATCGACGGCATAGTTCATGCTCGCCACCGCTGCTTCCAGAGCATAGCCCTTGCCGGCATATTCAGGAGCAATGCCCCAGCCCACTTCGGTTCCCGGCCAGCCGTCGGGATACCAAGGACCAATGCGGCCAATCCATTTGCCGCTATCTTTGAGAATCAAGGAGAACATCGCATAGCCGCGAACATGCCATGCGCCGACCATGGAGCATAGATCCCGCCAGCTTTCAGCACGGCTTTTGACGCCACCAATATAGGTCATTGTGGCTGCATCCGCCTGAAACGCTGCCCATTCCTCAAAATCATCGCCGTTGGGCGGCCGCAATATCAGACGGTCGGTTTCCATTCTCAAAGACGCTAAATCTGCCATCACTCTTGTCCTTTTTTCGCGCACCCGTCCAAAACGGCTCACAACATATTCTCTTGAAATGCAAGTGACCTACGCCTATAATACAGTCATGGCTAATCTCATCTCTATTTTCATCGGCGGCATTGCCCTTATCCTATCCTTCATCGGCCTGGTACCCTTGCTTGGCTGGACCAACTGGCTGATCCTGCCGTTCGCCGGCATCGGAGCCTTCTTCGGCCTTATATCCTCACGCACCAGCGGCATGTATTTTTGCCTGATTGTCATGGCTATCTGCATGTTCAGACTGTGGATCGGCGGCGGCATCATCTGACCCGGATTCCGGGTTTCCCCGACGATAGGATTTCTTGATTGCCCACTGGTACCGGGCGGCTTAAGCGCTGCACCATGTCCAGTGCGCCACCCACCAGCCGAACCGGTCTCATTCAGGCCCTGATCGCTTGTGTATTCTGGGGTCTGATGCCGGTCTATTTCAAGCTGCTGCAAAGCGTCGGCGCGCTGGAAGTAGTCGCCCACCGCATCATCTGGTCGGTGCCGCTGCTGCTCGTCATCCTCTATTTCCGGAAAAATCTTGTCGGTCTGGCATCCGCACTGGCGGATCGCAAATTGCGCTGGACCATGTTGGCCAGTTCCTTTCTCATCGCAGCCAACTGGCTGATCTATGTCTGGGCGGTGCACGAGGATCATATTCTCGCCGCCAGTCTCGGCTATTTCATCAGCCCGCTGATCAGCGTCTTTCTCGGCAGGATATTTCTGGGCGAACAACTCTCGCGCAACAAGTGGATTGCGATTGCCATAGCCGTATCAGGGGTTTCAGTGCTCGCGGTGCAGGCGCTTGACACACTCTGGATCAGTCTGGCTCTTGCCGCTTCCTGGGGCTGCTATGGTCTGGTCCGCAAGGTTGCCGACATTGGGCCGATAGTCGGGCTGACAGCCGAGACCGGGATCCTGTTCCTGCCAGTTACCCTGTTTCTGGTCTGGCTGACCTTTGGCGCACCGCCGTCTTCGACAAGCCTGCATCTCGGCGATGACCGGATGATCGATCTGCTGCTGATTGGCGGTGCTATGGTCACCGCAATCCCGCTGCTGTTGTTCGCGTCAGCGGTCAAGAAAATGACCCTCGGTGCCATCGGATTGCTGAACTATCTCGCGCCGACGATCCAGTTTCTGGTCGGTGTTTTCATTTACAACGAAGCGTTAACTCCGTCACATGTCATTTGCTTCGTGCTGATCTGGATAAGCCTGGCGATTTATTCTACCGACTCCTATCTGGCGGGCAAGGCGGCACGAAAAGTTCACTTGGCCTGACGATCGGCGGCACCACAACGACTACCATTCATTTTCTCATCACTGGCCAGTTCTCCTCCTGATCCCCTGCCGGCGATCCGTCTATTTTCAGCGCCTGAGCCAAGGGCCGAAAATGCCGGACTTGTCTTATCATCTGCTCGGCCAGGAAAAAGCCGAGGATCCTGTAAGCTTCGAATTGTTGCTCGCTGAAAAACTGATCGCTGGTCGGTTCGTCGGGGAACTGGGCGTTTTCCGACTTGTAGGAATAGAGACGGGCCGGCAGCCCCTTGATCATCGACGTCTTGATATAGAACAGGAAACACCGGTCATCGCCAGTTTTGGGACTTCGTCGCCCCTGTTCATCCGGATAGAAAATTTCCCCGACGGAGAAGCCAAATTTGCTGAAGTTGAGAATTTCCGACACCGGGTCATCTTGCTCTCTCCCTGATCCCTGCACCATATTCTGGAAACTGAAGCTGCTCATCGGATCATGCTCATCCTTGTCGAAAAATTCCACCGTCACCCCAAAATCAATGAAGGCCTTTTCCAGGGCATTGGAAAAACTCGAAAAGCGCGATTGGGGGTCTGCGGATCCGTCGAGAAAGACGATGGTTTTCTGCCGTCGGCGGAACAGTTCATACAGTCCCGTATTGTCGAAATGACCGCCGTCGCTCAGTTCGATCCATCCGGATTCTGATTCAGTGCGCAATCCGATGAGCGATTGGAGAAATCCCGGATAGAGAAAATTGGGTGGGAAAATACGGCTGCGCAACAATTTCTTCCTGGCTTTGCCGTCATGACTTTTCGAGCGCGTGACAAGAAAACGCCTGTTCTGGCCTTCGGGATTGGGGTTGGGGATCCAGTAGCCGAGCCGCAGATTCAGCAGATTCAGCATCAAAGACAATGAAAATTTCTTGGTTGGACCGCGCCCGTCCGCCCCCGTCCGCGGGTTCAGCGCAGCCCCGGAAATCGCGACCGCGGTCGGTAGGGTGACCGGCCAGACGGGCTTCAGAAAATAGCGATTCAGCAAGCCGAATTCCTGGCTCTTGTCATGGATCAGCCATTGGTCGGTCCGAACCCATCCGGTGGCTTCCGATCCACTGAAGAGCGGGCTCAAAATGAAGGAATCCCCGCGCCGGCTGCGAAACCGGGCATTTTCTCCTTTGGTCAAGACAACATTGGTGTTGATGATATGATAGGGCCCATCGGTTCCCGGCCCGCACATGTCATGGACCTTGGCGAGATCGGCTGGCGTTGCCCCGGCCACATTGTCCTCGCGAACGGTCTGCCGACTGGGCATGAAAGTCACCATCAATCGATCACGGTACATTCGGTGCAGGCCTGAAAAATTGATGTTGGCATAGCACCAGAAAAGAAAGAAACCGGCAAACAGCCCGGCGAAAATCCAGATATCGCCACCCACAAGAAGATCATGTAGCCGATGTCCCAATATTACCGAGATCATGGCGAAACCCAGCGTCAGCAGACTGACGGAGCCGGTGGTTACCACAGCAAATATGATCGGATTTTTTAGTCCCCGGTTGGCGCTGAGCAAATAGCGGCTGACCAGCCCCCCCAGCGCGCCGAGACCGGTAACAGCAGGCGCAGCCATTTCGCTCCAGTCCCCCAGGCCGAATCCGAACAAGTTTTGCTGGCGATATACTTGATCGAGCAAACCGACCAGAAAAAGTCCCACCGTCAACTTTGTCAGAAGGCCGCCATAGCGTTCGATGGCGCTGCGGAAGAAAACCGCTCTCTTTTTGCTCCACGGGAAAGCGGTGAATAACGAATAGAGGACCCAGATCAATACCAGCACCGCAAAGAGGCACAGTGAAATCTTGAGAAAACCAGATATGCGGCCGTCCTCCATCCATGCCCCCAACCGCACGTCGAAAAGGCCGGCAAGCGACGCGGCAGTCGATGAAATATAGGGTAGCAGCCCGTCCAGATAACCCAGAGACCAGAGGGTCAGCGCGAACAGAAAGGACAATATCGACAGATAGGCGGTCAGCGACGTGAGCATCGATCGGACCACCACGATGGTCGCGGAAAAAGCATCCAGACCAGCTCCGGGTTGCATATAGGCGCTACGCTGGCGGATATAGTCGATAATATCCCGCTTGAACGGCAATCCCGTTTGCTCGGCATCATGCTCCGACACCGCCCCCTCTTTCTCGCGAAACGGGAAATTTGTACCAATCATGTTGAACCGGCGACCGCCAAAGCCGTCGCCGGGAAAATATTGGTCCTTTGATTCCGAATTGGAGAGAAACCAGGTCAAGGCCCCGCCCGCATAGCCACCACCCGAAACCGTGCTCATATAATCGAACTGCGGCAGGATTTTTGCCTGATGCAGCTTTTGCATGGCGCCTATTGCAAATGCCGCAGATCTTATCCCGCCGCCTGATATCGCAAGGCCCAGATAGCGTGGTTCCTGCTCATCCGCATATTGTCTGTTGTCTGCGGGGGATTTGTCGTGATTATGATGTTCGTACCAGGGCTGCGATTTGCGGCGCTCTTCGATATATTTCCGTTCAGCCCGGATCATGCGCCGGACATCGCGCGTGTAGCCCTCCGGATAGGCTCCGGAGAGTCGGTTTTCAGCTTGATTCGGTTCGACCGTCTCGAGATCGGGCTCGGGCATTCAGGTTTCTCCTGAAAAGGTTTTCAAGAACCTTTGCCCATTGGCTGCGCCCGATTATTTTTAATCCAATGGGTTTGAAAGACCTTGCAAACCAGGAGTTGCTGGCAAGGAGTGTAACATCACCATGCACAGCCCGTCAATTTTCCGCGACTTTTACGAGGCCACCAGGCCCCGGCAACCGAGGACCGGCAAGACTAAATGATACGCCATTCCAGTTTAGAGCCCGCATGAAAAGGAACCAGTGTGGAGCCGACAACCTCGATATTAGCGGGGACGGCCGAACCGGTGCGTTCAAGGGTGACGCTAGCTTCGTTGAGCGGCAAACCGTAAAATTGGGGGCCATGTTCGGAGGCGAACATTTCCAGCCGGTCGAGCGCGCCTTCTTCGTCAAACACCGTTGCATAGCTTTCAAGCGCATAGGGCGCGTTGAAAATCCCGGCACAGCCGCAAGCCGATTCCTTGGCGTGAATTTCATGCGGCGCGCTGTCAGTGCCGAGAAAATATTTCGCGGATCCGGACGTGGCCGCCTTGCGCAGCGCCAGCCGGTGCCGCTCCCGTTTCGCTACGGGCAGGCAATAGGCATGGGGGCGAATCCCGCCGGCAAACATCGCATTGCGATTGATATGCAGATGATGGGGAGTGATGGTTGCCGCGACATTTGGACCACAACTATCGACAAACTGGACCGCCTGTTCGGTGGTGATATGCTCGAACACGATTTTCAGGTCCGGCAATGCGCCGATCAGTTTTTCCAATACCCGCTCGATAAACACCGCTTCGCGATCAAAAATATCGATGTCGCCGTCGGTCACTTCTCCGTGGACCAAAAGCGGCATGCCGATATCCTGCATCCGCTCGAGCACCGGCATGATATGCGCGACATCGGTCACACCGTGCGCGCTGTTGGTGGTGGCATTGGCGGGATAAAGTTTCGCGGCGGTAAAGATTCCATCGGCGTGACCCGCTGCGATGTCGCCGGCATCTGCCGTATCGGTCAGATAGCAAGTCATCAGGGGGGTAAAATCCGAACCGTCAGGCAGCGCCGCCATGATCCGTTGCCGGTAATCGGCCGCGCTGGCGGCGCTGGTCACCGGCGGCGACAGATTGGGCATCACGATCGCTCGCGCAAATTGCCGGGCGGTAAACGCAGCAACCGCTTCCAGCATTGCGCCGTCGCGCAGGTGCACATGCCAGTCATCTGGACGGCGGATGGTAATAGTATCGGTCATATAACTCCGGCCAAGGCTTGGTTTTTCCTGCTTCACCCCCTACCTAAATGCCATGACCGAAACCAGACTTAATGACCGCGCCGTCATTCGCCTCTCCGCCACGGAGGAGGCCGAAGATGTCCGACAGTTTCTGCAAGGACTGGTAACGCAAGATACCACGGCTGTCGTTCAAGGGGCGCCCCAATGGACTGCACTGCTCACCGCGCAAGGGAAAGTGTTGTTCGATTTCTTTGTGTGGGCCGATGGCGATGATATATTGATCGACTGCGAAAAGGAGCAGGCCGAGGGGCTTGTCCGCCGCCTGAAGCTCTATCGCTTGCGGCGGAAAATTGAAATTTCCGAGGATGATTCGATTTACGTTCACTGGGCGGTGAAGGCCAATGACCGGCCCTCCGACCCCCGGCTAGCAGCCTTGGGCCACCGCTGGCTGAGTGACGCTGCCGACGGCGGAGCGGCCGAGGAAGCTTATAGAATGCATCGCCTGTCTCTCGGCGTGACCGAGGGAGTTGCAGAACTTGGCAGCGACAAGACCTTATGGCTGGAATGCAATGCAACGGAGCTTAATGGCGTCAGCTTCACAAAGGGCTGCTATGTCGGTCAGGAAAATACTGCGCGGATGAACTACCGGCAAAAGGTCAACCGGCGGATGGTCGTTGTGCCGATCGGAGAAGCCGATGAAAAACGCCAGCGCATCGCCTATCCCGCGGATGGCCTTTCGGTGGAGCATCGCCGCGTGGACGATCTGAAAACACTCGACCTACCCTTTTGGCTGGAAACAGCCATTTAGGGATTTGGTGGTCCGACTATCGCATCGGCCAGATATCAGTTTTGAGGTTCAGCTAATTTGCGACGAGCGCCAGCCATGGCCGACATGCCCGTCGCTATTTTCTTTAAACCGGGCCGGGCTTAGGCAGCGTCGCTTTCGTCAGCCGGTTGCGGCTTGGGCACCCGCTTTTTGCGAGCCGGCTTCTTTTCAACTTCGACTTCCGTCGAACGTGAAATCGCCGGCGGCAAGGCGCTGGCATCCAGGCCATTGGTCTCGCCGTTCTTTTCAGACGCTTCGCTGCGGGTTGCGACATTTTCAACCTTGCGGGGACGCCGGCTGCGAACCGGTTTTTTCTCGTCAGCCGGATCACCAGCTGCAGCTTCGTTGCGATCATCCCGTTGTGGACGATTTTGCTGCGACTGCTGAGGACGACCGCGATTGCTGTCACCGTCATTGTCGCTGGAATCGTCCTGATTATTGGTGTTGCTGCGATTGTCGGGGCGCGATTCTTCGCGAGCGATCCGCTGTTCTTCCCGGCGCGCGATTGTATCGGCGTTGACCCGAAAATAGTGATCCGCAAATTGATGATAATATTCGGCCTGGACGCGGTCGCCATTGACCTGCGCATCCTGTGCCATCTTCTTGAATTTATCCAGCATCTGCGCTGCATTGCCACGCGCGCGGCTATCGATCCGGTTATCGCGGTCCGATCCGCCACTGCGGTTACCCTGGGGCCGGTTATTATTATTGGTGTTCCGGCCGCGCCCGCGGCGGCCAGGTTGACGATTGTTCATCAAATGAAAGGTATCCTTATACCGTTAATAAACTTGGTCTTTCTCAAGTTATAGCCACGCTCAGGTGACGATTGCGCTGCGGACAACCTGTTCGCAGCGGCCCATACAAGACAAATACTCGCCGAAAACCAGCAATATCATCGAGTTGGGGGCAGGCCAGTGATTTAGGGAAAAGCCAGAAATCATCTGCGCCTGAGCAAGTCTTAGCGACTCGCCTTGCCAAAACCAAGCCCTTTTTATCGGTGCAGGGTTAACAAACGGTCATTGCCGCCTAAATCCTGTTTTAATTCAACATTATAACCGTTTTTTACCGCTATTTCCGATACCGGGTTTGCCTGATCAAAGCCGATTTCGAGCATGGCCATTCCGGTAGACGAAAGAAGATTTTCGAGCGCTGGAATGATCATCCGGTAATCGTCCAGCCCGTCTTCTCCGGCGAAAAGGGCTTGGTGTGGTTCGAACGCGGCGACATCCTTGGACAATAGCGCGCGGGTCGAGACATAGGGCGGGTTGGCAAGGATCAGATCGAAGCCAGATTCAAGAGACTCTGCCCAATCGGGCAATGTCCAATCGAGCAGCAGAAACCGGGCCCGATCGCCCAATCCCAGCGCATCGGCATTATTATGGGCGATCTGCAAGGCAGCGGCGCTGGCATCGATGCCCAGTCCACTGGCCTCCGGAAATTCGCTGAGTGCCGCGAGCACAAGCGCACCGCTGCCCGTGCCGAGATCCAATATCCTCTGCGGGTGCCGCGAAGCAAGCCTTCGGACCGCCTCCTCGATCAGCAGTTCGCTATCGGGACGGGGGATCAGGACATCGGACGTGACCTGAAAGTCGAGACCCCAGAACTCCTTCTTGCCGATGATATGGGCGATCGGTTCGGAGTTCCGGCGCCGTTCTACCAGTGCAGAAAATTTGGCCGGCGCGTTGAGTTCGGGCAATTTCAGCAAAAGCTCCGCGCGCTCGATCTTAAAGGCATGTGCCATCAGCAATTCCGCATCGAGACGGGGGCTGTCGGAAATTTCGGTCAGTTTCTGCGCTGCCTCGCGCAGGGCTCCAGCCGCATCACCCATCCAGATTCGCGAGCCGGCTGGCTTCATCCTCCGCGATCAGCGCATCGATCATCTCGCCGAGCGCGCTGCCCTCGATGATTTCGGGAAGCTTGTGCAGGGTCAAGTTGATCCGGTGATCGGTAACCCGTCCTTGCGGATAATTATAGGTCCGGATGCGTTCCGAACGATCGCCGGAACCGACCATCGACTTGCGCGCTTCGGCTTCCTCGCTCTGCACTGCAGCGCGTTCCTGCTCATAGAGTCGCGCCGCCAGCACCTTCATCGCTTGCGCCTTGTTCTTGTGCTGCGACTTGCCGTCCTGACATTGCACGACCAATCCCGTCGGCAAGTGTGTGATGCGGATCGCGCTGTCGGTCTTGTTGACATGCTGGCCGCCAGCGCCGCTTGCCCGATAGGTGTCGATGCGCAGGTCTTCGGTACGGATCTTGATGTCGACTTCTTCAGGCTCGGGCAGGATCGCAACCGTAGCCGCAGAAGTATGGATACGCCCGCCGCTTTCGGTTTCCGGAACCCGCTGGACCCGGTGCACGCCCGATTCAAATTTCAGCTTGGCGAACACACCCTTGCCCTGGATATTGGCGACGACTTCCTTGAACCCTCCGACTTCCGAGGCATTGGCGGAGATCAGCTCGACCTTCCAGCCCTGCAGTTCGGCGTGGCGGCTGTACATGCGGAACAGATCACCGGCAAAAAGCGCAGCCTCGTCGCCGCCGGTTCCTGCGCGAATCTCGATCATCGCCGGGCGGTCATCGGCGCTGTCCTTGGGCAGCAGTTGCAGCGCCAGGGCATGTTCCGCCTTTTCCATCGCCTTCCTGACCCCATCGACCTCATCGGCGGCCATTGCCTTCATCTCGGCATCATCGCCGGAGAGCATCTCGGCGAGCCCCTGCTGCTCGTCGCGCAAGGC
>NZ_JBATHY010000062.1:0-3517 GCF_049667325.1 Parasphingorhabdus sp.
GGACTGCTGATCCGAATATCTTGCACCGGCAATGCTCCAACCGGGCTTGATATTCTGACCTCACGCGCATTGAAATCGGGCAGTCGGTTTTGCGGCTGATAGGCATCAGGCAGCGCCACGGGAGCGCTGATCCGGATATCGGAAACCGGTGGCCGTTCGATCGGTGCGGAAATCCGGATATCGGCATTCGGCAGTTTGGCCAGCGGTGCGCTGATCCTCACATTATCAAGGGAAAGCGGCGATAGCGGCGAAGATATCCTGATATCCCGCGCATGGAAATCCGGCGCACGATTGTGGGGCTGGTTTTGTGCCAGATCGGGCCGCGGGATGGAGATGTTGTTTCCGTGCGCCGCATTCTCGATCATCATGCCCGGAGCCCGCATCAACGCTTGCGCCTGTGCGGGCTGCGGAGCCGATGCCAGCAAGAACGCTGCCGCAGCCATCGAACTACCGGACAACCATCGCATTTTCCTGGCCATGCTCGGGATGCATTTCGGGCTTCTTGGTTGCGGTCTTTTAGTCATGATGCTGTCCTCGGTTGAACTGCGGCTGGTCTGGGGTCGAAAAACATTTTCATCATCTGCGCCGCCACGGAGCGAGCTGGATGGTCAAAGTAAGCAAGGCCCGTGCGCTGTCGCGCCGGGTCTGGAAGGCGGCGCGTTTCAGCGGCACGACTGCGGTCAGGTCGAGGCTGGCCTGCTGGCCAATGGTCGCGCGAAACCCGCCGCCGGCGGAGTAGAGTTTTTGCGGATCACCCGGAATATTCTTGTTCCAGACACCCATCAGGTCAAAAAACAGGTAAGGCTGGATCGCGATGCCCTCGGGTGTATCGGGCAGCAACGAGCCGTAGCTGACCTCCGTCTGCAAACCGTAGCCGCTGTCGCCGATGATCGTTCCGGGATCATAGCCGCGGCCGGTCGTGTAATTGCCACCGGATATTTCTTCATAGGAGAACAGGGCATCCGGTGAATATTGCAGCCGCGGCTTCAGCGTGAAGGCGAGCAGCGGGGTCGGGCGAAAGTCGATTTTGGCCTGGCCCCTGATGACAAAGGCAGTCGGGTCGCCATCGGCGCGGGTCGGAATGACCGTCTGGCCGATGCAGTTGACAAATGCCGGACCACAGCCCTGGCTGGCACCCAATATGTCGAGGCCCTGGCGAAGTTCCAGCGATCCGCCGACCCCCCATTTCGGTTCAAAGGCGGAATAGCCGCCCCGTCCCGATATGCTTCCCTGATCAATCTGGTTGAAGTCCAGACGGGCATAAGCAACGCTCAGCCTGTCTTCGTTGGTGCGAACGCCCAATATATCGGTCCGCTGGTCAATATAGTCGAGACCGATCGTCCCGAATAGATTGCGCGATTGTTTGCGGACGAACGGATAGTTCGCATATGCACTGGCGACCAGTGTTTCGGACTTGATCGAAAAACCGCCGGGCAGTTCCGGTTTGGTCCACGCATAGGTGAAATTACCACCGAATTTCAGTCCTTCGCTGCCGACCCGGAATTCGTGGTTTGCTTGCAGAACCTGCTGTTCCTTGAAATCGGACGTCGAGTAGCCGCTGATGACGGTTTCATCGCCCATCCCGGTGAGCCCGTTGAACCGGAGCCGCGCCAGCCCGCCGAAACGGCCGACTTCTTCGGAGCCAAAATTCTGGATATTGACATCGGCATAAATAGGTGTGCGGACAACGTTAAATTCTCCGACCACTTCGCCGGGCTGGCCGCCGGACTCGGCCGAAACCGGCCGCAGCGAAAGGCGAACATCCAGCCCCGGAATGTCGCGTGCGAGCAGCAGATATCGGTCGGCCGTGTTGATATTGAAAACCGGTTGCGCGGCGAGCTTTTCGATATATTTCTGGAGCAGGCCTTCGGATGGTCCGGCATTGCCCCGAACCTGGACCGAGGTCATCCGGGCCATCAGCACATCGAAACGGACATTGCCCTGGTCAATTGTTTGCGGCGGTACCTGGACGGCAGCCAGATAGCCATCGCTGCGCAACAGGGTCGCTGCGCGATCGCGGATATCGCAGACGACCGAAACCGGAACGTCCTGCCCGACATAGGCGGCATAGGATGATACGAGCGAAGCGGGATCGACCGAAATCAGGCCGGTAAAATCAACAGTTTTCAGCGTGAACCGGACATTGGAAAATTCCGGTCCGGCGAGCGGACAGGCGGACCGTTCGACTTCACCGTCAACCGACAGCGTCTGTCCCTGACCCTTTAGCGCTTCGTCAATGACTCCGCGCTGGATTTCTTCCCTGGTCGGAGCAGCGACAGAAGATTGGCCCCAGACCGGCAGGCTTGTAGAAAACATGGCGAAGCTTGCCGCCAATGCAGTGGTTCGAAAAGTCGTGTGCAATCGCGACATATAAATCCCCGTCTTGCGATGATCCGTAAGCGACCCCATGAATCATCAAATACCCACTCTGCCGTCCAGCCCTCGTTCCGGACGGCAGATTTTCTTCAAAGTCTAACCCTGATCTGCGGTGTCCCCGCCGTTTAGATTGAGAGTGTCGACCAGCAAATCCAGCTGGCCGGAACATCCGTTCTCGATCAGCATCGACGCCGCGTCATCAAGGTCGGTCGGTTGATTTTGCAACACAACGAAATTTACTTCGACCGATTGTGCCACGTTGGAACCTAGCAGCCGGTAATTCGTGCCGGTGGCGACCGGCAGCTCGTCTTTCGGCCAGGCTTTCAGCGCGCTCCCTTTCCGCCAGGCGATTTCGGTGACATTGCCGTTTACAGGCTCGACAATCGAAGCCGTCGCCGATCCGGTATAGTCAGGCCGCCAGACAACCAGCGCATCCGCATCGGCGACACAGAATTTTCCGCCCTTGGTCACGTCGAGAAACCACAGGTTCGGATTGTGCGGCGTTTCAATGGCGACCGCGCCCGCAGCGCGAACCGCTCCGGTCCTTGCCCGGCTGCTCCCGCGATTGCTGATGAAACTTGAAAGCCGGCGTGACGCGCTGGTGGCTGATCCACTATTTTGAACAAGCGAGAAGGTTCCAGGACCTTTGAAAACGCGGGTTCCTGATTTGGTCAGGACGGTCACCTGATCCTGGGCCTTCAGCGAAATCTTTGCATCATTCGCCATTTTTTTGCCGGCCGGATAGCTGCTGGCAGAAGGTCCGGTCGAGCGCATGACCATATTCTGTGCCATGGCAACTCCGCCAATTCCGAAAAGCAGAAACGTGCCGAGAACCGCTTTCGCGAGGCGGGGAAGGGTTTTTCCGGTTGTTCCCGGATCATTCTTATCCAAGTGCATAGCTTTCTCCATTTTTTGTCTTTTCCAGTCGTTTAAGCAAATTGGCGAGGCCAAGATCCTCGCTAAATTGTTTGGTCATGGCACCGAGTGCCTGAATAGAAGCAATATCACCGGTTTCATGGGCTGCTATGACCGCGGTCACTGCGGCGCGATCATTTTCTTCCCAGTCCGGCACCGGTTCGAAAACCTCGACCGGTGTGGAACGTCCGCGCAATGTGATCCTTCCCATCGGCCGGTACCAGTC
>NZ_JBATHY010000063.1:0-8614 GCF_049667325.1 Parasphingorhabdus sp.
GGAGGATCGAGCCGTTTTGATTCTGGGTAGGGTTTGTAGAAACTGGAAAATGAAGGGGGACGGCGGAGACCAGTACGCTGTCCCCCTCATTTTGAACCTCCTGAAAGGAGGATCTGACTGTGAAAAATCAGAGACACCCGATACTTTGCACTAGCCGTGCCAGTTTTTAAAAAATTCATTATTACAATGACTTGGATGGTTTAACTGTCGTTAACATTTTTCAATTTGTAAGATAATTCGACACCGGACGATTTTTCGACAAACGACAGCCGGCCATCCACCAACGACGACGACCGCCTCATTTATAGTTTACATCTCTGCTCAATGAAACTACAGTTGTAGTCACTGGCGACATTCGAGGGAGATATAGAAAGCATGACCGAACGCATTAGCGATGCCGAACATGCCGTCATGGAAGTCCTCTGGAAGCGCGCTCCCATGACCGCCACAGAAGTGGCTGATCAAGTGGGTCAACAGAAAGACTGGTCGCTTCAGACCGTCAAGACTTTGCTGTCCCGGCTGGCCGCAAAAGCGGTTGTCGGCACCGAGCGCGATGGTCGTCGTTTTCTCTATTCGCCGCTGGTCGAACGGGATGCCTATCTCACCGGCGTGTCACGGAATTTTGTGGATCGACTTTTCGGGGGAAAAGTCATGCCATTGGTTGCGCATCTGGCCGAGGCCGATGAACTGAGCGCTGATGACATCCGCGAAATCGAGGAGCTTTTAAGGGAGTTGAAAAAATGAGCGGCGATATGAATCAATGGATTTGGGATACCATGCTGTCGATGACCCTGTTGATGCTGCTGGTATTGATGATCCGCAAACCGGTCAGCCATTTTTTTGGCGCCCGCATTGCCTATCTGCTCTGGATATTGCCGCTGGCGCGTCTGTTCATGCCGACGCTCACACTCGAGGCACCCGCAGAAGTTGAAACCGCAGCCGCTATCATGCCAGCGGCCGTTGGTTCGGAATTCGTCGCTACAGTGCCGGCACAGGCAACCGCGTTCGGCGGACTTGCGTCGCTCGACTGGATGATGATCGCGATCATCTTGTGGCTTGGCGGCGCCGGCCTGCTGTTCATCAGCAAGCTTGCCGCCTATCTGCAATTCCGGGAAGATATTGTTGCGGACGGCCAGTTGATCGGCCGTCACGGTAACATCAAAATCCTCGAAACGACGGCCGTTGGAGGTCCGCTTGCTTTTGGCGTGTTCGAAAAATATATCGCCGTTCCCGCCAATTTCTTTCGCGATTATGCGCCGCGTGAGCGGGAACTGGCGCTGGAACACGAAATTGCCCATCATGAATCGGGTGATCTGGCGGCCAATTTTGTCGGGCTGACGATATTGTCACTGCACTGGTTCAGCCCCGTTGCGTGGTTCGCATGGATCTCGTTCCGGCAAGATCAGGAGACGGCTTGCGATGCACGGATATTGGCGCAAAGCGGCCGCGATGTTCGCGCTGTCTATGGTCGGACCATCGCCAAGTCGGCATCCGGCCATCGGCTGGGTCTCGCCAGTCCGCTGAACCAGAAAGACAAGATCAAGGGACGTCTGAAAATGCTCGGCCGATCGGAAAAAACCAATCTCCGTCGTCGGTTGGGAGCTGGGCTAGTCGCGGTCGGTACGGTCATCAGCTTGCCGCTCACCGCGACAATCACCTATGCCGAAGCCGTCGAACCGGTCGATGTATCAGCACCGCGTGCGCCGATCGCGCCCTCCTCCGCACCTGAGGCCCCGATGGCGCCACTTGCTCCGGATGCGCCGAGTGCTCCGATTGCGCCTGCTGCCGATGCCGGTGTCACCAATATCACGATGCTCAACGGACGCAAAAATGCCGACCTGTCGAAAGATTTTGTGCACAAGATAAAGCACAACGGGAGAACGATAGTTCTGCGCACGGACAAGCGGCTGAGCGAAAAAGAAGTTCGCAAGATGGTGGAGGAAGCTGAAAAATCACGCCTCGAAGCGGACAAGGCTTTGCGCGAACATCGCTCAGATAGCGCGCACATGCGCTCTACAATGCGCGAGGTCGAACGGGAAGTTGCCCAGGCCAAAAGGGAAATGCAGCAAGATCTGCGGGAAGCCGAACAAGAGGTTCGCGAGGCATTGCAGGAAGCCCGCGAGGCACGGCGTGAGGCATTGCAAGCAGCCCGCGAAGCAAGGCAGGAGGCCTGGGAGGCTGAACGCGACGCTCGGAACAGCGCCAAGTCCGCCGCTTCTATGTCTTCTATTTCCTATTCCACCAGTAACAAGATCAATGGTCCCGATTGCATCGCAATGAACCGCCAGATCGCCATGGGTGGCGGGAACGGCCTCAGCACACAGGCTTGGGCCGTAGTAGCCGGATGCGGCGGGTTTGAAGTCAAGATCGATAAAGCAGCGGTGCTCAAGGAGGCGTTGATCGGGCTTGAAAAAGGACGCGCGGAAGCGGCGAAGTGCAAGGATGACAAGGTCGATCGGGCCAGGAAGATCAAGGATTTCGATCGCAGCATCAAAAAAGTGAAGGCGCAATTGTCGATGACCTGAAGCCGGCGGCTGGTTCGTAAACAGGGTATTGGGGCGGTGCGTTTTACGGGCCGCCCTTTTTGATGGTTGTTTTATGGGCTGAATATGCCACATCAGACCCATGGACTTTGATCCCTCCAAATATCCCACCGGTCTGTGCGAACAGATGGAGCCACTTGTCGCGCGGGTGCTGGCGGGCAATCCCAGTCCCTATACCTACACCGGCACCCAGACCTATATTGTCGGCAACCGGACCGACCGCGCGGTTATCGATCCGGGTCCGGCGATGGACGAGCATATCGATGCCATCGTCGCGGCTGTCGGCGATGCCAAGATCACCGCCATCATGTGCACCCACACCCACCGCGACCATAGCCCCGCTGCCGCCCCGCTGTCCGCCCGCACGGGCGCGCCGATCATCGGTTGTGCACCGCTGGTCATCGAGTCTGAATTGCCGCGTTCTGACGAGGCGTTTGACAAAGGATATGCCCCCGACCGGATTCTGTCAGATGGCGAAACCATAGCGGGCGACGGCTGGACCATAGAGGCCGTAGCGACTCCTGGGCACACATCCAATCACCTGTGTCTGTCGGTGCAGGAATCCGGCGCGCTATTCACCGGTGACCATGTCATGGCCTGGTCGACCAGCGTGATTGTCCCGCCCGATGGCGATATGGCCGACTATATGGCGAGCCTGCAAAAGCTGTACGAGCGCGAGGACAAGATATTCTACCCCGCTCACGGCAAGAAAGTAACCAATACCCGCCAGCTGGTGCGCGGGATGATGGGCCATCGCAAGCAGCGCGAACGGCAGATATTGAAGCTGCTGGACGAAGGGCCCATCGCGATCATCGATATGGTCCCGCGCATGTACAAGGGTCTCGATCCGCGGCTGAAGGGCGCCGCCGGGCAATCGGTACGCGCGCATCTGATCGACCTTCAGAACCGCGGGCGGGTAACGCAATCTGGTGACGTTTGGGCGATGGCCGAATGAGTTTCCAGGCCCCCCGGCACCCGTGGGTCCCGGTTGCCATCGTCACCGGATTTCTCATCCTGCTCGTCGCCCTTGCATGGGCGCTTTTCGACCGTGTCGAGAGCAGTTTTAGACCCGATCCGGTATCGATTGCCAACGCCAGCCTGACCAATCTGCAGGAACAGAACCGGCTGACGGTATTTTCGGCCAGCTACAATGCTACCGTCACCACCACGCTTAGCAAACTCGGCCTTTCGGCGCGCAAGACCCTGATCATGCCCGGCACGGTGCGTTACGAACTTGATCTGGCCAAGCTGGAGGCGGAGAATGTTCGCTGGGATGCGCGTGACAATATACTTTATGTCGAAATGCCCGCGATCGAAATCGCCCGGCCGGAGGTACATATCGAGCAGATCCAGACCTATGATGACGGCGGCATCCTGATCGCCCTGACCGATGCGGAGAAAGTCCTTGATCAGGCCAACCGCAAAAAGGGTGTCGAGGAATTGGCGAAACAGGCACAGAATCCGCTTCAGATGCGGCTGGCGCGCGAATCCGCGCGCCGCGCGGTCCGCCACAATTTCGCTATTCCGCTGCAGGCCGCCGGTGTCGAGGTAAAGATCGACGCCTTTTTTCCATACGAGCGCGGCCGTTACAAGGAACGATGGGATTATTCACGGCCGATCAGGGACGTATTGGCAGAGCAGAAAAAGAAGAGGGAAGAGACGGAATGAAGCTGAATGATATTCTCATGCCAGCCATGCTGATCGCTGGACTGTCCTTGTCAGGCTGCGAACAGAATACTCAAATGGAGCCTGAATCCCGAATTGCGGCGTTTGCCTTGCCGGAACCGATCAGCAATAATGCGGTGGCGGTTGCCGACGGACCGGATGGACCGACATTGTACAGCTTCAATGGCCTCAAGGCAGGCAAGACCTGGAATGATACGAGCAACACAGCCTTTGCCTGCGTGATTGCGACGGAATCTTGCAAGACCATCGCCCCGGTTCCGGTACCGGAAGGGCGGCTGGCCAGCGCGGCGGTGACCGTGGCGGGCAAAATCTATATTTTCGGCGGTTATACAGTCGCTCCCAATGGCGATGAACTGTCGACACCGGAAGTCTTCGCCTTTGATCCGGCAACCGGCAGCTATGACAAGCAGGCCGACATGCCGACGCCCGTAGATGACGCGCTGGCTGTGCCCTATCAGAACCGGTTTATCTATCTGATCTCCGGCTGGCATGACGAAGGCAATGTCAGCACCGTGCAGCTGTTCGACACCCAGACCGGCGCCTGGACCGAGGCTACCCCGTTTCCGGGCACGCCCGTTTTCGGCCATGCTGGGGGGATCGCGGGCAATAGCATCATCGTTAGCGACGGTGTCGCCTCGGTCTTCGCCGACGGCAAGCGCAAATTCGTCGCGGCGAAGCTGACCTGGCGCGGGGAAATCGATCCCAAAAGCCCGACCCGGATCACTTGGCGCGGGGTAGATGCTCACGCCGGTAGCGCGCAATATCGGATGGCGGCGATCGGCGACGAGGCCGGCCAGCGGATCATTTTTGCGGGCGGCGGCGACAATCCCTATAATTATGACGGCATTGGCTATGACGGCGTGGCCGCGAAACCATCGGGCGGATTTTTCGCCTATGACCTGAAAACCGACAAATGGGTCGAGCTCGGCAGGCTGGCCGAGCCGAGCATGGATCACCGCGCTCTCGCGAAAGCCGGTCAGGATTATTACATCTTGGGCGGATTGGACGAAGAGCAGAAAGTGACCAGCCGGATTGTCAAATTCCGGATCGGGAAGTGATCGGACAGCCGGTCCCGGCCTAGGCCATCTGATCCTGATAAGCTCCGCGTTCGAACGCCTTTGCGAGTTCGAATTTCTGGATTTTCCCCGAACCGGTCATCGGCCATTCGTCGACCCAGACCCAGAATGCCGGCGTCTTTTGGGGGGACAGCCGTTCGCGGATGAAGGCGTGCAATTCGCTTTCCGTCGGCCTGTCGCCATCGGCAGCCCGCATGAAACAGGCGACCAATTCGCCCCATTTGTCGTCAGCTATGCCCGCCACGGCGACTTCGGCAATCATCGGATGTTCCAGCATCGCATTTTCGATTTCCGCGGGGAACAGATTCTCGCCGCCCTTGATGATCATTTCCTTCACCCGGCCGGTGATTTTGAGATAGCCACGCTCGTCCATCGTGCCGAGATCACCGCTGTGCAGCCAGCCATCCTTGTCGATCGCCTCGGCGGTCGCTTCGGGGTTGTCGTTATAGCCGTGCATCACATTATATCCGCGCACACAAATCTCGCCCTGTTCGCCGATAGCACAGACTGAATCATCGGAAGGGTTGAGGATCGCGACATCCATATGCGGCAGTGGCTGGCCGATCGTCTGGGTGAGGTGTTCTTCGTTGTCGTCGGGCCAGCAAAGCGTAATACCCGGAGCGGCTTCAGTCTGTCCGTAGATGACAAGCACGGGTGCGCCGAAGGCATCGCGCGCACCTCTGGCCAGTTCGGGAGCAACCATTGCAGCGCCGCACATCAGTCGTTCCACAGAGCTGACATCCTGTCCACCACGTTTGATTTCCTCAAGCATCAGCACCAGCATGGTTGGCACGCCTCCGGCAAAGCGCGCGCGGGTTCTGGCTATGCCGTTGATTACCAAAGCCGGGTCGAAATAGGGGACAGTTGTGTAGATGGAACCCGTCGCCAGACATCCGAACAAGAATGCCGAACCGCCTGCATGGAATAGCGGCGTGACGGTGAACACTGTATCTCCCGGCTCAACGCCCCAGCGGCGGCATATATCGGCATTGTTCTGCAGCACGCTGTTCTGTTTGAGCAGCACGCCTTTGGGATGTCCGGTCGTGCCTGATGTATACTGGATCTGCATGACATGGTCGGGCGGTGCCTGGCGCAGTTCACCGCTTTCATGTCCTTTGAACAGCGCATCCAGATCGGTTATTTCACAACGCTGGATCGTCCGTTCAATCGCCGCGCAGGCTTCCTCGGCCACCGGTCCCATTGCCCGCCCGCGTACATCTACCGAATGATAAATGCCGACAGCACCGGATTGCTGCAGCACAAATTCGACTTCCCTGGCGATATAGGCCGGGTTCACGGTCACGACAGTCAGGCCGGCCAGTATGGCAGCATATTGCATCAGTACCCATTCGGGGCAATTGCTCGCCCAGATCGCGATCCGCGCGCCCGCGTTATGCCGCGATGCCAGCGCCCGGCCCAGCTTCTCGCAATCCGCCAGCAATTCGTCGTATGTCCATTCCCGACCAATGCTCGCATCCGGTAGCAATTCGCGGAGTGCCAATTGGTCGCCGCGTGCTTCGGCCTGCTCGCGCAACAATGTGTCGACGGTCATCTCGCGAAAAGGTGTGTCCGTCTGGGCCGGAAACAGAGATTGTACGAGCGTGACCTGATACATAGACGTCCTCCCGATCTTTTGATCTGTTTACACAGTTTATCCAGAAATGCGAAGGTCCGGACAAGGTGGAAACGGGGACAAAGCCGGCCAGCGGGTTGTCAAATCCAGAATCGCGGGCCTGTTTGTCGAAGGTACGGGCGTCTTTGAGCCGTTGGCTTCAACAATCTGGATATTTTCGAACAAATTTCTATGCTAATATGTCTGCCGGGTCGGTTTTGCAGAAAGAAAATCGAAGGGAAGGGGAACATGGCGACAGTTCCAAACGATATGGCACCGTCTGCCGGCGACGGGAGAAACTATCTCGCAGACCAGGCATTTTTTACCAAATTCGCGATATTATTGGCTTTGATCATCATATTCGGCTTCGCGCAATTTGCAGCGCGGGGCATGGTTGATGTCCCGGCCGTACCAATCTGGGTGCATGTTCACGCGGTGGTGATGCTGGTCTGGCTCGGACTTTTTGTAAGCCAGAATATCCTTATCCAGCGCAAGGCAATCAAATATCACCGCAAACTCGGCTGGATCAGCCTGCTGGTGGCCTTTGCCGTGGTCGCGCTCACCTGCTTCACCGGATATATGGCAGTCGCGCTGAACAGACAGCCGCCGTTCTTCAGCGGACCCTATTTTCTCGCACTGGTTTATGTCGAAGCCATCGTCTTCCTGACGGTGATCATCTGGGCGATTAGCAAACGCAAAGAGACCCAGTGGCATCGCAGGCTGATGTTTGGTGCCACGATCGTCATTCTGGAACCGGCCTTCGGGCGGCTGCTGCCCCTGCCCCTGATGGGTGATTGGGGTGAATGGGTCGTCCTGCTGGTCCAGCTTGGTTTTGTGGCGCTGATCGCGCGGCATGACCGGCACGTTCTGGGACTCGTCCACCCTGCTACGATCGGCATCGGGGTCATCGCTATCGCAGTCCATGTTATGGTTACCGGTCTGGCTTCCTTTCCACCACTGGTAAGTTTTGCGGAATCGGTTGCGGCGGCAGGCTAGAGACCATATCTAGGATCTACAGACGCACGTTGATGCGACTGAGCCATGCACCAGGAGCGTAAAAATGTCAGTCTTGTCCAACAATCTTTCCGGTCTTGATGTGGTCGAGGAGATCAACCGGCTGCGCAAGGAACGCAATGCGATCATCCTCGCCCATTATTACCAGAAGCCGGAAATTCAGGATATTGCCGACTTTGTCGGTGACTCGCTCGAGCTGTCCCGCAAGGCGGCGGAAACCGATGCCGATGTGATTGCTTTCTGCGGCGTGAAATTCATGGCCGAGACGGCGAAAATCCTGTCGCCGGAGAAGATCGTCGTGCTGCCGGACATGGATGCCGGCTGTTCCCTCGAAGACAGCTGCCCGCCCGACAAGTTCAAGGCGTTCCGCGAGGAACATCCCGACCATATCGCGCTGACCTACATCAACTGCTCGGCCGAGGTGAAGGCGCTGTCCGACATCATCGTGACCAGCTCGTCGGCGGAACATATTCTCTCGCAGATTCCGCGCGACCAGAAGATCATCTTTGGCCCCGACAAGCATCTCGGTGCCTATTTTGCCAAGAAAACCGGACGTGACATGGTGCTCTGGCCTGGCGTGTGCATTGTCCACGAAGCGTTTAGCGAAACCGAGTTGCTCAAGCTCAAAACCCAGCATCCCGACGCGCCGGTCGCCGCGCATCCCGAATGCCCGGCCTATATTC
>NZ_JBATHY010000064.1:0-11403 GCF_049667325.1 Parasphingorhabdus sp.
CAGCAATTCCCGGTTGCCGGCATTTATCTCGGACCGGGGCAACGGCCTGTCGGCCAGACCGAGCGGCATGCCCTTGTGGAAATAGGGGAAATGCGGTGACTGGAAATTGAAATAGAGAAATTGCGGCTGTTGCCATTTCGATCGCTGCTGAAATTGTTCCGTAAAGGCATTAAGAAGATGTTTCTCGTCGACGAGGATCGAGCCTTGCGCACCGTTGCTGAAGGCGCGCAGATGTTTAAGCGTCTCGCCATCGAAAAAAACATCCGCATTCTCGCGCATGCCGACTGTTTTTGAAATATCTCCGAAATCTTCAGGCTGGCCTGAAAAAATGCCAATTTCATAGCCACTGGATTTGAGTTCACGGAACAGCGAAGGAGAACCATTTGCCGGTTGCAGGGTGCCGGCGAACAGGGATTTGAGCGAAGCGGTGGTAAAGCCGACGTGGCTGAAGGCGGGGGACACCAGACTGCCCGATTTTGCGATGGCTTCGAGGTTGGGAGCAACCGGCTTGCCGTCGATACGCTTGCCGATCACATCGTAGCGTGCACTCTCCATGACAATCAGGACGAGGTGAGGGCGTTTGCCCGAGATCAATGTCGTCGGCGGTTGCGGTGTGATCGGAACCAGCTGCAGGTCTCCGCCATAGCCGTCTTCATCGATCCCATTGGCCGGGATGTCCAGCGCCAGCGGATAGCGGGAGCTGTCGAACGGGCGCCGGTCCGGCATGCTGGAGATCCAGCCATAGCCATCACCGTCAAAATCGGTAATCCTGTTTGCTGCCTCCGTGAAAAAACCCCACGCGAGCGTGCGGTTCAGACCGTTATGGACCTCGATCGAAGCGACGGGCACCATGATCGCGAGCAACAGGCTGGTGACAAAGAAATCGATAGCGACACGGCCATGGGCTGACCATTCGGGATGGCTGGCGCGCACCCGGAATTTTCGGGAGAGCCACCGGAAGATCAAACCATAGCCGACTAGTCCGATCACCAGCGCGGCGATTCCCAGAAAAATTTCGCTGGAAGCGAAAAGCAGGGCGTCGGTCAGGCTGCCGCCGCCCAGGCTTGCCATCAGGGCAAAGCTCATCGTATCGCTGAAATACTGGCCCAGCTGAAATGTCAGGGCGAGCAGCAAGATGTAAGCGCCACCCACGATTGTCACCAGAAAAAACAGCGGCGGCCAGGATTTTCTGGATCGGAAAAGCCGGACAATGATCCACCACACACCGATGACGAGCATGGCCATCGAGCAAATGTAAGCGACAAGGAACGCGAACCGCTCGGTAAGCGTATTGATTGCCTGCGATTGGCCGAACCCGCCGGTGAACAATCCGTATTTACGATCTGCGAGCGCGAGTTCCATGCCCGCAAGAACGCAAAGCAGGCCGAGAACAACCCCCCAATAGAGCTTTCCTTGCATATCGCCGCTGGCGAAGAAGTTTCTCATCCGCTTTTGCATTGGTCCCGCATAATATTCGCGCGGTAAAGCTAGCAGAAGCTGGTAAAAGGCTGGTTAAGTGTAGCCGATCAAAATCCGGTTGGTCATGGGTTATGACAATCGTCGCTGAAATCCGCCATCAAAACGACTTTTCGGACCATCGCCGGATCAAAGTCGACTTGGCCATCAAGGATCAGCATCGCCAGTCCGTGAACCAGCGACCAGGCATGGAGGGTGGCGGTCGTGCGTTGCTCGGGCGCAAGGTCTTCGGGCATCGTTGCTGCGATACCCCTGCGCAGTTGATGGAAAGCTTCGCCCATCGCGGACGGATCGTCGACATCGAGATCGACTTTGCCGACACGGGTGTAGATCAGGCGCATCAGCGCGGGGTGTTTCACCGCCCAATTGACATAGGTGACTCCCATTTCGGCGAAGCCCGCTCTCCCGCCTCCCGCCGCCTTCGCCGCTTCACCCTGATGCCAGCCGAGGCGATTCAGTCCTTCCAGCGCCAGCGCATCGAGCAGGGCATCCTTGTTCGGGAAATGGCGGTACAGAGCGGTGGCCGAGACTCCCAGATCGCGGGCAAGGGCACGCAGACCGAGATCGGGTTGCTCCTGGCTTTCCAGACGCTCCATTCCCATTTGCAGCGCCGCAGCGCGCAAGTCACCATGATGATAGGGGGCGGTCATTGGAAGAATTGGAGGCATGATTTGCCCCTAGGAAGAGTTATGTTGACACTGTTAGCATTGATTGGCATGTTAACAGCATAAACATTGCGAGTCGATTTGCCAAGCCGGAAGGACGCGTCACTAATGTTAATTTACGCGATCATTGTCGCCGTGCTTGGATTGATTGTCGCGATCGCGCATTCGGTCCTCAGCGAACGGGTCATCCTTGGCCCGCTCTATCACGAGCGGACGGGTGGCCTGCTGGCCGCGCGGGCGATGCGTGATATTGTCCGGGCGGTCTTTCACATGCCGTCGCTGGCCTGGGCGGGGCTCGGCATAGCGGTCCTGCTCAACCGTCTGCAGTCCGGCAGCGATCTGCTGCCGGTCACCGCAGCGATTATTTTCGCGCTATCCGGTATCGGCAATCTGGCCGCGCTCCGTCGCCCCCACCCCGGCGGCCTGATATTGCTGGCAATGGCCATCGCTACAATCGCCGACATAAGTTTCAACTAGAAGGAATATTCCATGGCTTCCGTAATCGAAAAAACCATCCGCGCCGCCGTCACGCCCGTCATGGGAGCGGTCGCCAATTATAATCGCAAGCGGATGAAAGAGCCGGATGGAGGGCACCCCTATCTGACCGGCGTGCACAAGCCGATGACCGAAGAAGTCACGCTGGCAGACCTGACGGTCGATGGTGAAATTCCCGCTCAGCTCGACGGGCGCTATCTGCGGATCGGCCCCAATCCGGTCACCGCGCCCGATGAAGCGAGCTATCATTGGTTTGTTGGTGATGGCATGGCCCACGGCATCCGGATCCAGAACGGCAAGGCGATCTGGTATCGCAACCGCTGGATTCGCAGCAATGCGGTCAGCGATGCATTGGGCGAGCCGCGCAAGCCCGGTACGCGCAAGCCGCGCACCGATACCGCGAACACCAATATCGTCAGCATCGCCGGCAAGACGTTTGCCATTGTCGAAGCGGGTGGTTTCCCGGTGGAACTGACCGACGACCTGGAAACGGTGAAGCATAATCCCTTCGACGGAAGTTTGACCAACGCCTTTTCCGCCCACCCGCATCTTGATCCCCAGACCGGCGAGATGCACGCGATTTGCTATGATGCGCCGGTTATGGACAAGGTCTGGCACGTGGTGCTCGGCGCGGATGGCAAGGTGAAGCGCGAGGAACCGATCGCGGTCAAGGATGGCCCCTCCATCCACGATTGCCAGATTACTGAAAATTATGTGCTGGTGTTCGACCTTCCCGCGACTTTCTCGATGAAGCGCATGCTGGGCGGTTTTGCTTTTCCTTATGACTGGAACCCGGCTCATGGTGCCCGCGTTGGTCTTTGCCCGCGTGACGGGTCGGGTACCGATACCGTGTGGTGTGATGTTGATCCCTGTTATGTCTATCATCCGGCCAATGCTTACGAGACGGATGACGGTAGCGTGATTGTCGACGTGGTGGTGCACGAAAGCACCTATGCGCGGACCACCTTTGGCCCCGGCGGAGAATGGTCGCGGCTGGAGCGCTGGACCGTCGATCCGGTGACCAGGAAAGTGGATCGCAAGATGGTCGATGATCGCCCGCAGGAATTCCCACGCTATGACGAACGGCAGACCTCAAAACCGTATCGCTATATATATAATATCGCGCTGGCCGGGCGGCCCGACGAGCTCGACATGGCGGGAACAGAACTGTTCAAGCACGATCTTACAAGGGGCGGAAAGCTGGTTCGTGATTTTGGCGCGGGCCGTCATCCGGGGGAATTTGTGTTCGTCCCCCGGTCACCCGATTCCGCAGAAGACGAGGGTTGGCTGATAGGTCTGGTGATTGACGCCGAACGGGAAACGACCGAACTGCAAATTCTCAACGCGGATGATTTTCTGGGGGAACCCCAGGCGGTGATCCATCTGCCCCACCGAATCCCTCCGGGATTCCACGGCAACTGGATAGCGGCTTAGCCGGCAACGAACGGGTCGTTATTGAAATAACGGCCCGGTCGGGTTGCCTGGCCGCGCAGATAATCAGAGTGCTCTTTTTCGCTGGATTTCTGGCCGGACTCCGGCTGGCTTCCGTTCGGCGCTTTGGCCTCCGATCTTTTGAATTCTTGCGGCTTGCCCCGATGCAGGCGCAACCCTCCCGACCACGCAGGAAGCGGGCATTGCCTTGCTGAACAAATATCCCTGGACCTGAACGCATCCTTCCAGTTTGAGCTGGCTGAGCTGATCGCTGCGCTCGACGCCTTCGGCTGTTGTCACCATTCCCAGACTGGTTGCGAGGCCGGTCACTGCACGAATAATCGCCCGGCAATCCTCACGGCTATCCACTTCGTCGACGAAACAGCGATCAATCTTGATCTTGTCGAACGGGAAGCTGCGCAAATAGTTAAGCGAACTATAGCCGGTACCGAAATCATCCAGCGCGATGCGAACGCCCAGCGAACGGATTTTGTGGAGCAGTTCCACATTGGACTGGTTATCGTTCATCAGCACGGATTCGGTAATTTCCAGCTCGAGCCGGTGCGGTGCGATTCCGGTTGCGGCTAATGCATTGATGATGGTCGGCATCAGGTTCGGGCTGCGCATCTGGGCCGGAGAAAGGTTGACCGCGACACTCAGATGTTCTGGCCAGTTGGCGACTTCGTGCAACGCCGATCGTACGACCCATTCACCAAGCTGAACGATCAGACCGGTTTCTTCCGCCACCGGAATGAAAACATCCGGCATGATGATGCCTTTTTCGCTGTGGTTCCAGCGGAGCAGGGCTTCGTAGCCGATAATCGCATTGGTATCGATATCCACCAATGGTTGGTAAAACAGCTCCAGTTCGTTTCGGTTCAGGGCAGCGCGAAGATCCATTTCGATATTGCGCCGATCCTGAAGCGCGTCGTGCATGGACAGTTCAAAGATCGAAGCACAACCGCGTCCGCTTTCCTTGGCATGATAGAGCGCAATATCAGCATATTTGATCAGCTCTTCGCCGCTGCTGCCGTTTTCCGGGGCCAGCGCGATCCCGATGCTCACGCCCGTGGCAACCGGTTGTCCTTCAACCATTATGGGTTCCGAGATATTTTTCCTGATCTTGTCGGTAATCCGGATGACATCTTTGTGCGAACCACAATTGCGCAAAGATATCGCAAACTCGTCCCCGCCCAAACGTGCCACCATACCTTCTATGCCGATGGTGCTTTCCAACCGGTTCGCAACAGCTTTCAGAACCATGTCTCCCGCACCATGTCCCAGCGTATCGTTGATGGTTTTGAAATTATCCAGATCGAGATACAACACTGCCAGTTTCTGGTCATCCCGCATGCGGGACAGGGAGCGTTTCAGCGACTGTTTGAACAGGGCGCGGTTGGGCAAATCGGTCAGACTGTCGAAATGGGCCAGATGGGCAACCCTAGCATCGGCCTTTCTGACGTCGGTAATATCCGCCGCCACGCCGCGAATATTCTTGCTTTCGTCGCCCCGGGTCTTGATTTTTCTGCCAGACAGCTTCCACCAGCGCTCTGCTCCGTTGATTTTGATCGGGACGTGAATGTCCCTGAATGCTTCGCCCGCAGCCAAGCTTTGAACGAGCTGGTTCCGCTCGATTGAATCCTCGAACAAATCCACCAGCGGAAATTTGCGCAGATCGCGGATTTCCATATTGACCGCCGTGGCGAAACGGGCGGAAGGGTTGACGATCAAATGATCGGCATTCACTTCCCACAACCAGTCGGAGCTTTGTTCTGCATAATCGTGGAGCAAGAGCCGCACGGTTTCAGCGGCATCCTTTTGCTTGGCCGCATGGAGATGGCGCTGGACGAAGTTGAAGAAAAACATCCGGTAGATAAAGTCGCTACTCAAAGCAAAGAAAGCCAGCAAGATTGCAGCGCTGATTCCACCATAGCCATTTGCGGCGACGAACGAGGCACCATAGCATATTGTGGTAATCAACAGAAAATAAGCCTGGGCGCGAGGAATACTGCCAAAAACAAACCCCCCTACAGTCAGGCTACCCATGGCGAGTATCGCAATGTCCAAACTGAACGGGAATTGGCCGAAAGCAAATGGAACAGCGAGGGTACAGGAAAAACCGCAACTGACGATGATGCTTTCAATACGGATTCTTCCGATTTCCAGCTTATGGTCGGCCGTATCGAGGTTCATCGCGGCCTGGCGAAGATAGTTGCGACCCGCGGTAAATCCGGCAATGGCCATGAAAGCGGAGGCTATGGCAATATATAGCGGTTCCGCATAAGCGATCAGCAAGATCATAACATAGATGGTCAAAGGCAGAGCGACCAGCGCACCGATTCGAGAAATCTGACCGAATGATTTCAGCTGTTCGCGGGCAACAAGTTCGGCGGTTTCATGATCGGTATCGATCTTGAAGTTCCACATTTTTTTCTGCATCTCCAGCAGACGCTGAAGTGTAATTGTCTCGCCCATGCGTACCCCGATTTGCCCGATGCTGCCAGCTGGTGGCCGTCGGTAATTGAATAGAGTTTTCACAAGGTTAATGACGGTGATCGCAGCTTTATTTTAAGCATAATTCCAAGATCGAGGACGCATCCGTTGTTATATATGGGTTAAAAATTCGGCCGCAGCATCGGCCGCACGTTTTGCGGCGGCCTCGAGATTGGCATGAAAGTCGCCCGAGCTCTCGCTGTTCGCACCGTCGGTTACCGCCTTGATCCCGGCCCAAGGGATAGCAAGCATCGCTGCGATCTGGGCCACCGCCGCGGTCTCCATATCGACCAGATCGGCCTTCAGAACATCGCGCAGATAGCCCGAGCGTTCGGGGCATTTCACAAAGCAGTCCGCGGTTGCGATCCGGGCCTGGGGCAGGGCAAGGGCATCGGGCATCGGGTAAGATATGAACGGGCGCCACTCCGGGGGGCCGATCGGCCAGGCACCCGCATTATAGTGGACAAAGCCATCATGCTCGCCAAATTTTTCGAGCGTGCCATAATCGGCCTGCAAGGATTCACGCAGGTAGAAGCAGTCTCCCTGGCTGCTACTGACATGACCGGCAGTGCCGATGACCAGAAACAGGTCCGGTCGGAAGTGGCTGTGCAAATAAAGGGCCGCCGCACCGGCATGCACTTTTCCAATGCCGGAGCACAGTATCGAAACCTGTTTCCCGACATGGTCGAGCTGACGGATTTCGCCAAACGGACTATCCACCCGGGTTGCGGGATGATTGCGCCGGAATGCATCCGCCTCGTCCCGGACACCGGTGATAATCGCAACATGCTCAATCACCGGCAAAGGCCATCAGCGCCATCGGCTCAACGCCGGCGTCAGCCAGCTTTTGGGCGCCGCCCAGATCGGGCAAGTCAACGATGAACAGCGCCTGGTTGACAATGGCGCCCTGGCCGCGCAACAGCTGCGCGCCCGCAATGGCCGTTCCGCCCGTTGCGAGCAGGTCATCGACCAGCAGCACGCGTTGTCCCGGCTGGATGGCATCGACATGCATCTCGATCCTGTCGCTGCCATATTCCAGCGCATAATCGATACTTACCGCTTTGCCCGGCAATTTGCCCGGCTTGCGGAGCATGACCTTGCCCTTTTCAAGCGCATAAGACATCGCCGCCGAAACGATGAAACCGCGCGCCTCGATACCGGCGATCACGTCGAAGCTTGCGGGATCGACGAGCGCAATCATCCGGTCGATGGTCCGGCGAAAAGCCGGTCCGTCGAGCAGCAGAGTCGACACGTCGCGAAACCGGATGCCCGGTTTGGGATAGTCCGGGATCGTCCGCACGAGATCGATCAGGTCCTGATTGTCGGTCATTGCGCCCCCTTTTGACGTTCAAAGCCTGTAGTCGCCGAGCCGTTAATCTGTGTCAATCACTGTGCCCCGGAAAGAGACTGGCCCGCCCACCCGCTTCCACGTTTTCCGGAATAGCTCTATATAGCGGATATGCAGAATAGATTTGCTTCGCTGATGGCTGCCGCCTTGGGACTGACCGTTTCGCAACCCGTTTATGCGGATGAACTTTACGGCGGACTTGCGGCGCATCAGCGGGTGACAATCATTGCCAAGGAAACCAACCAGCAGGGTGTCGATTTGCAGGCTGGCTATCGCGGGAAGCCGATTGAAGCACTATCGGCCATTGGCAAACCGTCTCCCTATCTGCTCGCTTCGATCAACCTCTCGGGCGACACCAGCTTTGCCGCAGCCGGTTTGAGCTGGAAGTTCGGGGACAAATTCTACGTGCGCCCGGGAATCGGGATCGCGATTCACGACGGCCCTAAATTGCAATTCGCAAGCGATGGTTCGCAGACACAATTGGGATCGCGGGTGCTGTTCGAGCCGGAATTTTCGGTCGGTGCGCGACTGTCGAAAAAAGTCGATATCGAGGCGACCTGGGTGCACCTGAGTCACGCCGGTATTTTCAGCCGGGTTCAAAACCCGGGGCTGGATATTATCGGCGTCCGGCTGGTGTTGGAACTACCCTGAAACGGGCATGGAAAAGCGCATAAAAAGGGGCGGCTTCCGAACCGGAAACCACCCCTGAATTTTCAATAAACCGTCAGGCTTATTTGAGTTCGACGGTACCGCCGGCAGCTTCGATCTTCGTTTTGATTTCTTCTGCTTCGGCTTTGTTCACGCCTTCCTTGATCGCCTTTGGCGCGCCTTCGACGAGGGCTTTCGCATCGGTCAGGCCAAGCTGGGTGATCGCACGGACTTCCTTGATCACCTGGATTTTCTTGCCGCCGTCGCCGGTCAGGATTACGTCAAATTCGGTCTGCTCTTCAGCAGCTTCGCCAGCGGCAGCCGCTGGACCAGCAACTGCAACAGCAGCGGCAGCAGAAACGCCCCACTCTTCTTCCAGTGCCTTGGACAGTTCAGCCGCTTCCATGACGGTGAGTTTCGAAAGTTCTTCAACCAGCTTTTTAATATCAGCCATTTTAAATACGCTCCATTTTTCTAAATATTTGAAAAGTTAAATTCATTCACCCGCAGCAGCATAAGCGCTGACTACGCGTGCAACACTGGTTGCCGGCTCGACAAGAACCCGTGCGATTTTCGTTTGTGGTGCGACAAGCAATCCAACAATCGTTCCGCGCAGTTCGTCAAGCGAAGGCATGGATGCCAGTGATTTGATGCCTGCTTCGTCAAGAAGGGTATCGCCCATTGCGCCACCAACGATCTCTAGCCGATCATTGGATTTTGCAAATTCGACTGCGATTTTAGCAGCCGCCACCGGATCATCCGATGTGGCAAGCGCGACCGGACCCGTTAGCATATCTGCTATCGGGGCATAGTCGGTACCTTCCAGAGCCAGCTTGGCAAGGCGGTTTTTAGAGACTTTGAAGCTTGCGCCTTCGTCCCGCATTTTCGTCCGCAGCGCCGTTGATTGCGCGACAGTCAGACCCAGGTTGCGTGTCACCACGACCACCCCGGCCTGCTTGAAAATAGCGTTCAGAGCGACAACCGCTTCGGTCTTTTGACCACGATCCATATTTTGCTCCTTCACGTGGACTGCGTTTTGACGCGCAGTCCCATTCTAGTAACCGTCATCCCGACAAAGGGATGACGAGCGAAAGAATTAGCCTGAGCCAATTCCATTTAATCCGAAGGGGGGTTTTGGCCGCTCTGCCGCGTTAGAAAACGCTGGCTGCGTGCCCGTGTGTCTCCACACGAAAAAACTGGTCCCCGTCTAGGCTGGAAATTAAGAGGGTCAAATTACCCTCACCCGCTGTCTCGGACGGAAATTGTGATTCTTTTGACGGAACCGCAATTTGTAGGGGAGCCATTAACGGGTGAGGCGGGGATGTCAAGGTTGGCGAGTGTTTTGTCATCAAGATTCAAGGACAAACAAATTCTCCGCCGCAGATTTTTTCTATCAGGAACCATGAGCCACCCAGCATGAATAACCAGAACAAAGGTAAAGTGGCAGGAACGAGCAACACTTTCATGTTGGAGGAGCGCATTGATCTCTTGGCCTGAGATATCGAAAACCATAATATGAAGGGACCGAGCCAAACGATAGCGACAGTGCAAATCGTGAGAGGGCTCGTCATAGAACCCGGGGCATCAAACAATAGTCCGGAGAAAGCCAAGAGAAAAACGGATGGAAGCAACAAAAGCCCGCATATTGCAATTATCGTCCATCCAAAGAATCTGACCATGTCTAATCACTGATCCCGCTGCAGCACGCCCGGCTCGATCTGATAATAATCGCCCTTGTCGGCGACAAAGATATGGCTCCAGATTTTCGTGCCGGTCGGCATGTCGAAACAGCCCATGGCGATGGCGATCTTGTCGTGGTGGATCGGGTCCCAGAACAGGAAGGCGCCGCAGGTGTCGCAGAAGCCGCGGCGGACTTTTTCGGAGGATTGATACCAGCGGATATGGTCCTCGCCCCTGATGGTCACGGCGCTGGTCGGGACATCGATCGAGGACCAGTAGTGGCCGGATTGCTTGCGGCACTGGGTGCAGTGGCAGGCATCGGCTTCGGGCAGGTCGCCGGTGACCTGGACCGATACCGCGCCGCAGAGGCAGGAGCCTTTGTGGATTGCGCTAGTCATCTCGGTTGCCCGTGCTTTTGGTCTTGATGTTGAGCTGGCCAGCGAGCCCGGCCATCCGATGGACAGCAATCGCCTGATATTCCGGCGACATCACCATATTCTTCATCGACTCGAGCGAGGGATATTCGACTAGGGCGACCATGTCCCACAGATCCTCGACCTCTCCGAGCATCAGACCGGTGACCATGGTCGCAGACACGCTTTGTCCACCGACATCGGTGATGCATTTCTGCACCGCCGCGCCATAGCGCATATAGGCTTCCTCGCCGGACAGATCGGGATCGGAGCCATCGGGATAGACCGCCTTGTCGCGGAACCTGAGCAGGTTGACCATGATGAACGGGCCGTCCTCCGGCGCGCCGAAAAAGGCCATCATCTGTTCCGGCGAGGGATCGAGTTTATTGGTGACTATCACGCGGACTCTCCTGCTGTTGTGAGGAGAGTCTCTTAAGCGAAAAAGCGTTCTGATTGCACGTTTGAAATTGATCGCGGCGATTCAGGCCCGCGAAACGCTGACCCGCTGCTCGACCATCTCCAGGCTGCCAAAGGCGGTCAGGAAGGATACGTCGGTGGCATCGCGGCCGATGCCGATGACTGCCATATCGGACGCTTGCGCCATGCCGGTGGGGTCGATCAGATGCCAGCGACCATCGAGGAAAACCTCAGGCACGGCATGGAAATCCTGTGGCTCGACATCGGGCGCATAGGTGCTGGCAAAGCGGGCCGGGATATCGGCCGAGCGGGCCATGCTGATCAGGATATGGGCATA
>NZ_JBATHY010000065.1:0-6479 GCF_049667325.1 Parasphingorhabdus sp.
GGGCTCAATTTTCATGTACATCGTAGACAGCCATCAGCTGCACACATGCAAAACAAAAAAAATAGCTTCCCAATTTATCTGGATAAACCTCCATGCATTTAAAAGAATTAAAAGAAAAATCGCCCGCCGGCCTCGTCTCGATGGCGGAAGAACTGGGCGTTGAAAGCGCATCAACCCTGCGCAAACAGGATCTGATGTTCGCGATTTTGAAAGAGCTCGCGGATCAGGACGAACTGATCATGGGGCTCGGCACGATCGAAGTGTTGACCGACGGATTTGGTTTCTTGCGCTCGCCGGAAGCCAATTATCTTGCCGGTCCCGACGATATTTATGTCTCTCCCAACCAGGTCCGAAAATTCGGTCTGCGCACCGGCGATACCGTCGAGGGCGAAATCCGCGCACCGCGCGATGGTGAGCGCTATTTTGCGCTGACCAAGCTGACCGCGATCAACTTTGACGAGCCCGATGCCGTCCGTCACCGGGTCAATTTCGACAATCTCACACCGCTTTATCCGGACGAAAAACTGACGCTCGACAGTCTCGATCCTACCGAAAAAGACAAATCTGCCCGGGTGATCGATATTATCGCACCACAGGGCAAGGGCCAGCGCGCGCTGATCGTGGCGCCGCCGCGCACCGGTAAAACCGTATTGCTGCAGAATATTGCCAAGGCGATCACCGACAATCATCCGGAAGTCTATCTGTTGGTCTTGCTGATCGACGAACGGCCGGAAGAAGTGACCGACATGCAGCGTTCGGTGAAGGGCGAAGTGATCAGCTCGACCTTTGACGAGCCCGCGACCCGCCACGTGCAGGTCGCCGAAATGGTGATCGAAAAGGCCAAACGTCTGGTCGAGCACAAGCATGATGTTGTCATCCTGCTCGATTCCATCACCCGTCTCGGCCGTGCTTACAACACCGTGGTGCCAAGCTCCGGCAAGGTTCTGACCGGTGGTGTCGACGCCAACGCGCTGCAACGTCCCAAGCGCTTTTTCGGTGCTGCCCGAAATATCGAAGAAGGCGGTTCGCTGTCGATCATTGCCACCGCGCTGATCGATACCGGCAGCCGGATGGACGAGGTGATCTTTGAAGAATTCAAGGGTACCGGCAACTCGGAAATCGTGCTCGATCGCAAGGTTTCCGACAAACGTATCTTCCCTGCGCTCGACGTCGGCAAGTCCGGCACCCGCAAGGAAGAATTGCTGGTCGAGGACGAGAAGCTCAAGAAAATGTGGGTACTCCGCCGTATTCTCATGCAAATGGGCACGATCGACGCGATGGAATTCCTGCTCGACAAGATGAAGGATAGCAAATCCAACGACGATTTCTTCGACAGCATGAATCAGTAGAACTGCCGGATTGAATCGCATCGGGAACGATTTCGCCAGTCAGACGATTATCAACGGTGGCGTGCCTTGCTTCACTCTTTCTATGATCCTATGCCGGATGTGAACTACTACGGACCCTGTATTTTCCATGATTGAACTTCTTACCATCTTCTCCGTCGCGGCAACCGGCCTGGGTTCGCCTGCCGACATATGGGCTGCGATTGTCCATGATTTCTCGAATATCGGTTCGCCGGCGGCGCTTGCCGCTTTCGGGCAGGTCGTCCTGATCGATCTGGTCTTTGCGGCCGACAATGCGATTGTCGTCGGCGCGTTGGCCGGCGGACTGCCGGCAGACCAGCGGCGCAAGGTGATATTGATCGGAATCGGTGCCGCCCTGCTGCTGCGCATCCTGTTTGCATTGATTGTGGTGCAGTTGCTGCAGATTGTCGGTCTGGTGCTGGCTGGTGGCCTGCTGTTGCTCTGGGTCGGCTGGAATTTTTATCGCGAGATTTTCCACAAAGGCGAGTCCCCAGGGTCGGCGGAGATCATTGGCGACGAGCATAGCGGCATCAAGGCTCCGAGAAGCTTCTGGGCCGCCGTATGGGGCGTGACTGCCGCCGACGTATCGATGAGTCTGGACAATGTCCTCGGCGTGGCGGGAGCTGCGCGGGATCATCCCGGGATATTGGTAGTGGGCTTGCTGTTGTCGGTCGCGCTGATGGGCCTCGCGGCAAATGTCATCGCCAAATATATCGAGCGTTATAAATGGATCGCCTATCTGGGGCTGGCGGTCATCGTCTATGTCGCTGGCAAGATGATCTATTCCGGTCTGATGGGTGACGAGCAGACGATCGGGGTGCTGACGCTGTTCGGGTGATCCTGAACTCGACAAATATTGCGGTAATAACTGGCGGTCCTGGTTCTGGAAAAACAACGCTCTGTGAGAAACTATCTCACGAAGGAATTGCAATTGGCAGCGAGTCCGGACGCGCTGTTTTGTCGAGAACCGATGGTCACGATTTGCGGAAGTCTGACCCGCTGTCCTATTCGCTCGAGATATTGAAGCTGGATATTGAAAAGTTCAGAATAGCCAATTTATCAGTCGAGACCTGGCTGTTTGATCGCGGCTTTCCAGACAATGCGGGATTTCTTGATCTAATGGGTCTGCCGAAACCCAAAGAACTCGATCAAGCATGTCGCGATTGCCGGTATTCAGGCCCCGTGCTTGTCGCTCCGCCGTGGAGGGAAATCTACCATGGCGATCGGCATCGAATACAGGATTGGCAGGAAGCCAAGGCAACTTACGCTGCGATCACCGCTGCCTGGAATGAATATGGTTATGATCTGGTTGAACTGCCTAAAGTGTGCGTCGAAGCGCGTGTATCGTTTGTAAAGAAGCGGTTAGCCTAACCCTTCATTGTCTCCAGCATCTTGCCCATTTCTTCCCAGACCTTGTTGATTGCCTTCAGCGGCCGAACCATGACCTTGAAGTCCTGGATCTTGCCGTCGTCATTCCAGCTGATGATATCGACGCCGTTGACCTGGATACCGTCGAGCTCGAGCGTGAATTCGAGCATCGCCATATTGAGGCTGTCGTCGACAATTTCGCGAACATAGCGGAAGCTGTCGTTGCCGAGGACATTATCGGCGGCTGACAGATAAGCCATGACAAGCCCTTTGCCCGCTTGCGGAGTATGGACGACGGGGGAGTGGAACACCGCATCATCGGCTATCTGCGCGCTGAGCTCTTCCGGGCTTTTGCTTTCCATCCGCGCATGCCAGACTTTGAGATTATCGCGGGCGCTCATGCCAGATGCTCCTTGAAGAATGCTTGGGTGCGGCTGTCCGCGAGTTTCGCCGCCTCGTCATCACGCCGATCGCCAAATTCGGCGGCAAAACCGTGATCAAGGCCTTCATAATCGTGCAAGGTCACCTTGGGGTGATCGTCGAGCCCCGCGTGCATCGCGGCTTGCGCATCGGCGGCGACAAATCCGTCGGCGGTTGGAATATGCAACATCACCTCGTGCGCGATCGCGTGTTTTTCGCCGAGCAGACCGTCGATACCCACGCCATAATAGCCGACGGAAGCCCGGATATCGGTACGGCAGGCCGTCATGAAGGCCAGTCGACCGCCAAGGCAATAGCCGACGCATCCGACCTTGTGATTGCCAATACTGTTCTGGGCATAATGGATCGCCGCTTCGATATCGCGGATTCCCTGATCCTGATTGAATTTTCCCATCAGATCGAGCGCGGTCTTGAATTGTTCCGGTACATCGGCGTCAAGGTCGGTTCCTTCGTGAATCCGCCAGAACAGATCTGGCGCAATCGCGAGATAGCCCAGACTTGCCCAATGATCGCATTTGGCCCGGATGCCGTTGTTGACGCCGAATATTTCCTGGATGACGATGATTGCCGCGGCAGGCTTGCCGTCGGGCTTTGCAATATAGCAGGGAAATTCCGCGCTTCCGCTGAGTGATTTTACTTGTTCCATCGCGCCCATCTTGCCGCTCCTTTGCATCATAGCTTGATTCTTTGGTCACAATATCCCCATATCAGAGGCAGGCAAGGTCGAACATCAACCTGTTGAGCGGAGGGGGAACTTCGCTGCAATGGCGAAACAGAGGAAAATATAATGAAAGTCAGCGTTGAACTGGACTGTACACCTGAAGAGGCGCGGCGATTAATCGGTCTGCCCGATGTCGCGAAATTGAACGAAAGCTACGTCAAGGAAATGTCGAAATTCCTGCAGGGTGCCAATTCGGTCGAGCAATTGCAGAATTTCACCAAGATCATCGCACCAATGGGTGAGGCTGGTCTGAAGATGTTTTCCTCCTTCCTCACCGGCGCCATGGGCGCCGCATCGGGTGGCGGAAAATCTTCATCCGCCAAGAAAAAGACGGACTAGCTGCCGCTTTCAGAGATGTTGTCCGCTGATGATACAATTTTCGCATTGTCCAGCGGACAACCGCCGGCGGCGATAGGAATCCTGCGGATCAGCGGGCCGCGTGCGGGACAGGCGCTGCAATCGCTCACCGGTAATTTACCAAAACCACGTGTTGCTGTACTCTATAGTATCACCAATATGGTTAATAACGAGCTGCTGGATTCCGCGTTATGCCTGTGGTTTCCCGGGCCGAACAGCGCGACCGGGGAGGATCTGGCCGAGATCCATTGTCATGGTGGCCGGGCGGTCATAAGGGCGATTGAAGCGGCACTGGAGCAGATTGACGGTTTGCGGCAGGCGGAGCCAGGCGAATTTACCCGGCGCGCTTTCACCCACGGCAAAATGGATCTGGCCGAAGCCGAGGGTCTGTCCGATCTGCTGTTTGCCGAAACCGAACTGCAGCGCAAGGCGGCAGTGCGCAATGCCGGTGGGGCGCTATCGCGTAAAGTCGATGACTGGCAGCAGCAGATCTTGCAGCTTTCGGCGCAAGTCGAAGCCGAGCTGGATTTTTCCGACGAGGATGATGTCGCCCCGGCACAATCGGCGATAATTCAGAACACGGCTCGTTTGCTGGCTGACGATATGCGCAACCTCTTGCAACGCCCACGCGCGGAAAAACTGCGCGATGGTATCAGGGTGGTGCTCGGTGGTCCGCCCAATAGCGGCAAGTCGACGCTGCTCAATGCTCTGGTCGAACGCGAAGCGGCAATCGTATCCGATATCGCCGGAACCACACGCGACGTGATCGAGGTGCCGATTGGTCTGGGTGGGGTTCCGTTTCTTTTCATCGATACCGCCGGCGTCCGCGAGAGCGGCGCCGAGACTATCGAACAGATCGGCATCGACCGGGCGCACCAGCAATTTGCTGCTGCCGATATTATACTGTGGCTTGGCGAGGAAGGGCAGGGACCGGCCCAAGACAATGTCATCGAGATCAGTTCTCGCTGCGACCATCCGGAGCACAGTCCGAAAGCCGGCGCCGCCTTTACCCTGTCACCGATCAGCGGGCAGGGCATGGACGCGCTGGTCAACCATCTTATTACACGGGCAAAACACATACTTCCCGATGGTGACCAGGTCAGCGTCAATGCGCGCCAGGCCAATCTGCTGTCCGTCGCTTGCGACAATCTGGCAGCGATGATCGACGAAGCGGACTATCTGATTGTCGCCGAACATCTGCGGATGGCCCGCAAGGCGCTCGACGAGATCACTGGCAAGGCAAGCACCGAAGATATGCTCGACGGCCTGTTCGGGAAATTCTGTATCGGCAAATGATTGTTCCACGTGGAACAACGCCCAGACACTGCACCGGTAGATTTTGACCTGCAAACGCGCTTGAGCTATGGGCCGCGCCATGAACCGTGAATTTGACATCATTGTGGTTGGCGGAGGCCATGCCGGTTGCGAAGCAGCGGCTGTGGCCGCGCGCATGGGCGTGTCGACCGCACTGGTCAGTTTCTCCCGCGACACTATCGGGGCGATGTCCTGCAATCCGGCAATTGGCGGTCTCGGCAAGGGCCATCTGGTGCGGGAGGTCGATGCGTTTGACGGGCTGATCGGACGGGCGGCCGATGCCGCCGCGATCCACTATCGCATGCTCAATCTTTCCAAGGGCACGGCGGTACAGGGGCCACGGGTTCAGGCCGATCGCAAGCTCTACAAGGCAGCGATCCACCGCATGCTCGACGCGCAGGATGATCTGACGATCGTCGAGGGCGAAGTTGTCAGTCTGATCATCTCGGAAACGCGGGTCAGCGGGATCGTGATGGCGGACGGATCTTCTATTCAAGCACGGGCCGTTATCCTGGCGACTGGAACATTTCTCAACGGGAAATTATTTCGCGGCGAGGAACGGCTCGAGGGTGGACGGACAGGCGAGGCCGCTTCGGTTTCACTGGGTCAACAGATCCGCAATGCCGGATTGCCAATCGCCCGTTTGAAAACCGGCACGCCACCGCGCCTCGACGGCCGCACGATCAATTGGGCAGCCTTGCCCGAGCAGCCATCCGATGATGATGCCTGGACGATGTCGCCGCTGTCCAAGGGGCGAACGGTAGCGCAGACGTTCTGCGCTGTCAGCCGGACCAATGCCGCGACCCACGAGATCATCCGAGGTTCGCTTGACCGGTCGCCGTTATTCAGCGGCGCTATTGACGCGCAGGGCCCACGCTATTGCCCGTCGATCGAGGACAAGATCCACCGCT
>NZ_JBATHY010000066.1:0-3724 GCF_049667325.1 Parasphingorhabdus sp.
TCCGCGCCGAATATTCGCCGACTTCGATCCCGGTCCGCGACGCGCCGAGCAACACCACGCCGCGCGCCTGCCCGAGCTTCAACGTGCTTTGCGGATTGCTGTTGACGAACACTTCCTCAACCGCCGCACCATCCGGCTTATATTCGAGCAACAAGTCGGTGAGTTCGAGGTCGAGTTTCAGCAAGCGGCTGGCCAGAGCCATTTTCGGATCGGTCTTGATCTGGCCATTGGCGACATGGGACAGGCGGTTGCCGTCGGCGATGATCACGCCCCAGCCGGTGATGCCAAGGCCGGGATCGAGGCCGAGAATGATCATCTCAGATCGACCGCATCAGATCGGCAGCCCCATCCGGCGACCGACAAAGGCCATGATCAGATAGAGGCTGATCGTCAGCACGCACCCGGCCGCCAGCGACAGAAAGAAACTGGCGCCATTGCGGAGAAGCAACGGAATCAGGAGAAACATTGGAAGAGATGGAAGGACATACCAGAAGGTGGCTTCGGCATGGAGCGCCATATTTTCCGTGTCAGGGCGGGCATACCAGAGGAAGATCATGCCCAATATCGAAATCAGCGGCAGCGAGGCGATCAGCGCCCCGAAACTCGGCTGGCGCTGGGCGACTGTCGCAACCATTGCCACGATCACTCCTGCAAGCGCGGCTTTGGCGGCAAATTCCCACATCACTCGGCGTTCAGTTTTTCCATGATCTCGTCGGACACGTCATAATTGCCCCAGACGGTCTGGACGTCGTCGTCATCGTCGAGCATGTCGATCAGGTTGAGCAAGGTCTCGGCCTGCTCCTGATCGACCCCGACCTGAACCGAAGGCCGCCAGGCGAGTTTCACGCTTGCTGCTTCGCCCAGCGCCTTTTCCAAGGCAGTGGAGACTTCGTGCAGATCTTCCATCGCGGTCCAGATTTCATGGCCATCATCATCGGAAGAAATATCTTCCGCGCCCGCTTCCATGGCGGCTTCCAGGACCTTTTCCTCGTCCCCGACACTGGCCGGATATTGAATATAGCCGACCCGGTCAAAACCGTGCGAAACCGAACCGCTTTCGCCCAGATTGCCGCCGTTGCGAGACATGATCGTCCGAACATTGGTAAAAGTTCGGTTATTATTGTCGGTCAGCGTCTCGATGATCAGCGATACACCGCCAGGGCCAAAGCCTTCATAGCGGATCTCGCTATAGTCCTCGCCTTCGCTGGCAGTCGCTTTGTCGATCGCGCGCTGGATATTGTCCTTCGGCATCGACACCGCTTTGGCGCTGTTGACCGCGAGCCGCAGCCGCGGATTAAAATCCGGGTCGGGCATGCCGGACTTGGCCGCCACGGTTATCTCGCGCGACAGTTTCGAAAATTGCGCCGCACGCTTCTTGTCCTGAGCGCCCTTGCGATGCTTGATATTGTTAAATTTACTATGGCCTGCCATTTTACCTCAAATTCCCGAATTGCTTATTCCACGATTACCGCGGTTCCCGATGCCGATACCATCAACATCGAACCCTTGTCGCCGACGACCTCATAGTCAAGATCGACGCCGACCACGGCATTGGCACCGGCCTTCACCGCCTCTGCCTCCATCTCTGCCAGGGCTTCATCGCGCGCACGTTTCAGGACATTTTCATATTTGCCCGAGCGCCCGCCGACGATATCCGTGATGCTGGCGAACAGATCGCGGAACAGATTCGCGCCGACGATGACTTCGCCAATCACGATCCCGCGATAGTCGCGGATCGCGCGGCCTTCGATACTGGGTGTCGTGGTAACAATCATCATTGTTCTCCCGCCGCTAAAGACTGGCTATTAGCCGATTGATCAGGCCAAACCAAGCGCCGACTTATAGGTGTCGAGTATCGCTTCCATTTCCTGGCGGTCATGGGTTTCCATTTTCCGCAAACGGACAATCTGGCGCATGATCTTGGCGTCATAGCCTTGCGATTTCGCCTCGGAATAGACGTCGCGGATATCGTCCGCCATGCCCTTTTTCTCTTCTTCCAGCCGCTCGATACGCTCGATAAACAGACGCAGCTGGTCTGCGGCAACATTGCCTTCGCTCATTCTTTCATTCCTTTGAAAAATTTTGTTCGGATTCGAAGCGTGTCTTTAAGATGCGGCGGCGTTTTTGGCCACGCTTTCCTTCATCTTTTTGAGCCGCTCCGGAGTCGCCTCGGTCTGGTATTTTTGCTTCCATTCGCTCGCCGGCATGCCGTGAATTGCTGCGCGGGCCTCGTCCTTGGTCATTGAACCGCCCGTTTCCTGAGTCGCCTCCATCACCCAGTCGGCAAGACAGTTGCGACAAAAGCCGGCCAGCCCCATCAAATCTATATTTTCTGCATCGTGCCGGTGCTGGAGATGTGTGACCAGACGGCGAAAGGCAGCGGCGGCGGCGGCATCGGATATTTTGTCGGTCATGTTCGTTTCCGTTGTTTTTTGTGATGAACCTGTCATGAAATAGGAATAGGCAACGCGCAGGTAAAGCGCCACCGAGGAATTCGCAAATGGCATCGCCAATTTTTTCCCGTAATCGCAAAGTCAAAGTGCTGGCGACGCTTGGTCCGTCCAGCGGCAGCCCGGCGATGATCGAGAAAATGTACCGCGCCGGTGTCGACGCCTTCCGCATGAACATGAGCCACGGCGAGCACAAGGCGCATGCCGCCAATGTGAAATCGATCCGGGCGCTGGAAAAGAAAGTCGGCAGGCCGATTGCCATCCTCGCCGATCTGCAGGGTCCGAAGTTGCGGATAGGGACCTTTGCCAAGCCGCCGGTGATACTGAAAGACGGTGCGAAGTTCACGCTCGACATGATCAGGCAAAAGGGCGACGCAACGCGCGTTACCTTGCCCCACAAGGAGATATTGGGCACGTTGCAGCCGGGGCACACCTTGCTGCTCGATGATGGCAAAATCCGGCTGGAAGTGACCAAGGCGGACGGCAAGAGCGTCGAGACCAAAGTGATCGTCGGCGGCGAAATTTCTGACCGCAAGGGAGTCAATGTTCCCGAAGTCGTGCTGCCGGTCAGTTCACTCACCGACAAGGATCGCAAGGATCTGGCTTTCGCGCTGGAACAGGATGTCGACTGGATCGCGCTCAGCTTCGTCCAGCGCCCCGAGGATGTCGCCGAGGCCCGGCGGCTGATAGGCGGCAAGGCAGCGTTGCTGGCCAAGATCGAGAAGCCTGCTGCAATCGACCGGCTCGACGAAATACTGGAACTGTCCGACGCCGTGATGGTGGCGCGCGGGGATCTCGGCGTGGAGCTGTTACCGGAACAGGTACCGCCGCTGCAGAAAAAGATCGTCGCCGCGGCCCGCAAGCTCGGGCGGCCGGTCGTCGTCGCCACCCAGATGCTCGAATCGATGATCAAATCGCCAACCCCGACCCGCGCCGAAGTGTCCGACGTCGCCACCGCGATTTATGACGGTGCTGATGCCATCATGCTGTCGGCGGAATCGGCCGTTGGTGACTGGCCGATTGAAGCAGCAACCATGATGGACCGGATCGCCGCGCAGGTGGAAAATGATCCGTCTTATGTCGACCGGGTCCATTTCACCGAAACCGTTCCCGACGAGACGACCGCCGATGCTCTGGCCGCCGCAAGCTATAATATCGCCCGGACTGTCGAGACATCGGCGATCGTCTGCTATACGGCTTCCGGCTCGACCGCCCGCCGTATGGCGCGCGAACGTCCCTCGGTGCCGCTGCTGGTCCTCACCCCAAACCGCCAC
>NZ_JBATHY010000067.1:0-5527 GCF_049667325.1 Parasphingorhabdus sp.
AGGCTGGATGGCGCACAAGGGCACTGTTGGTCAGCCGGTCAATTGCCAGATCCATATCTGCGATGAAAATGGCGACGAAGTGGCGGTTGGCGAAGAAGGCCAGATCTATTTCGAAAGCGATTCGAAATTCACCTATCATAATGATCCGGAGAAAACCAAGGCGGCGACCCATGCCAAGGGCTGGACCTCGCTGGGCGATGTCGGGAAACTGGATGAGGACGGTTTCCTTTATCTGACCGATCGCAAGAGTTTCATGATTATTTCCGGCGGGGTGAATATCTACCCGCAAGAGATTGAAAATCTGCTCGTCAGCCATGACAAGGTGGCCGATGCCGCCGTCATCGGTGCGCCGGACGAGGATATGGGCGAGAAGGTCGTCGCGATCATCCAGCCGATGGACATGGCGGATGCGGGACCGGAGCTGGCGCAGGAGCTGGAAGCCTATCTTCGCCAGTCGCTGTCCGGCGTCAAAATCCCGCGCCAGATCGACTTCCGTGCGGAACTTCCGCGCCACGCCACCGGCAAACTCTATAAGCGGCTGTTGCGCGACGAATATTGGAACAAACAGGGAAGTGCGACAGTCTGATGGCAACGCAGGCAAAACCAATACTGACCGGAGAGGATGCGCTGGCGATTGTCGATCCCGCCAATTATGTCGACTGGGATGGATTGCTCGACCGTTTTGATGTTCTTCGCCGCGAAACGCCGGTTGTCCGGGTGGTCAATGACGAGGTCCACGATCCATTCTGGCTGGTCACCAGCTATGATGATGTCATGCGGATCAGCAAGGATAACGAGCTGTTCCTCAACAGTCCGCGCAGCATCACCTTTAGCGACAAGACCAGCGGCGCCTTCGTCAAGTCAATCACCGGCGGCGATCCCAATCTGGTCCGTTCGCTGGTCGCTCTTGATGCCCCGACCCACCCGCAATATCGCCGGCTGACGCAAGACTGGTTCATGCCCAAGAATATCGGCAAGATGGAAGACGAGATCAGGGCGCTGGCCAAGGTTACGGTCGACCGGTTGCTCGACGCCCCTCAAAAAGACGGCAAATATGAAGCCGATTTCGTGCCGCTGGTTTCCGCGCCTTATCCGCTCCACGTGGTGATGCAGATATTGGGCGTCCCGGAGGAAGACGAGCAGCGCATGCTGTTCCTCACCCAGCAGATGTTCGGCGGACAGGACGAGGATCTCAACAAGTCCGGCATCGCCAATATGACGCCGGAGCAGGTCATGCAGCTGGTGGTCGGCGCTGTCGCCGACTTCGAGGCCTATTTTGCCAAGCTGACCGAAGAAAAGCGTGCCAATCCGACCGACGATGTCGCCAGCGTGATTGCCAATGCGAAGGTCGATGGCGCCCATCTCAGCGACCGTGACATGGCGGGCTATTATATCATCCTCGCCGCCGCCGGTCACGACACCACCTCGGCGTCCACGGCCGGCGCGATGCTGGCTTTGGCTCGGGACCCCGAACAATTTGCCCGGCTAAAGGCCGACCGCGATCTGCTCCCCGGGATTGTCGAGGAAGCGATCCGCTGGACGACGCCGGTGCAGCATTTCATGCGCACGGCAGCCGAAGATACCGAGCTTGGCGGACATAAAATTGCCAAGGGTGACTGGCTGATGATCAGCTATATCGCGGCCAATCACGACGAGAGCGTGTTTCCCGACCCGCGCAAATTTGACGCGTCGCGGTCACCTAACCGGCATCTGGCTTTTGGCGCGGGCGCGCATCAATGCCTCGGGCTGCATATGGCGCGGCTGGAAATGAAAATTTTGTTCAACGAGCTGCTCGACCGGATCGAGACACTGGAACTGGCAGGCGAACCCAAACGCGCGAAATCGACCTTTGTCGGCGGGCTCAAAACCCTGCCGATACGATATAGTCTGTCAAAATGAATGGCGCGCGAGCCCTTGTAATAGAGTATAGACGACTCAAATAGATTTGAACGGCAGTCCCCAAAGGAGAGCGAAATGGTTACCCAATATAAGAATTTGATCAATGGCGAGATGGTCGGCACCTCGAAAGTGCTGGACGTTGTCAATCCGGCCAATGAAGAAGTCATCGGTCAGGTCCCCGCCTGCGGTGAAGCCGAGCTCAATAGCGCGGTTTCCGCTGCGCGCGCCGCTTTCAAGACCTGGTCGAAAACACCGATCGAGGAACGCCGCAAAGTGGTCCAGGCGATTGCTGGCGTGATCAACGAAAATAACGACGAGCTGTTCCGCTTGCTCACCGCAGAGCAGGGCAAACCCCATGCCCAGGCCCAAGGCGAAATCGCCGGTGCGGCCTATATGGCGGGTTCGCAGGCAACGCTGGAGCTCGATGACGAGATTAACGAGGATACGGAGCAGCGGCTGAGCCGCACCCGCCGCGTGCCGGTCGGTGTCGTTGGCGGCATCGTGCCGTGGAATTTCCCGGTAATGATGGCGGTGCAGAAAATCGCCCCGGCGCTATTGTCCGGTTGCACGATCGTGCTCAAGCCATCACCGTTCACACCTTTGACCACCTTGCGTCTTGCCGAGTTGATCAAGGATGTCGCTCCGGCTGGCGTCGTCAATATCATCACCGGTGAAGACAGCCTCGGGCCGCTGATTACCGGCCATCCCGATATCGACAAGATCACTTTCACCGGCTCCACCGCGACCGGCAAGAAGATCATGGAAGGCGCTTCCAAGGATCTCAAGCGGATCACGCTGGAACTGGGCGGCAATGATGCTTCGATTGTTCTGCCCGACGCCAATGTCGAAAAGGTTGCCGAGCAGCTGTTCTGGTCGAGCTTTACCAACGCCGGTCAGATCTGTGTTGCTGCGAAACGGATCTATATCCACGAGGATATTTATGACGAACTGAGCGCTGCAATCGCCGCATTTGCCAAGAATGTGAAAGTCGGCGACGGCGCGCATCAGGGCACTGCGGTCGGTCCGGTCCAGAACAAGAAGCAATATGAGCGCGTGTTGGAACTGATCAAGGATGCCAAGGATAATGGCTATAAATTCCTGGTTGGCGGTGAAGCCAAGGATGACAGCATACCGGGCTATTATGTGCCGATCACGATTCTTGACAATCCGCCGGAAAACGCACGGATTGTGGCTGAAGAGCAATTTGGTCCGGTCATGCCGCTGATGAAATTCAGCACTACCGACGAGGCGATCAGCCGCGCCAATGCCAGCGAATACGGTCTTGCCGGTGCTGTGTGGACCGCAGATGCCGACGAAGGCGTGCGGGTGGCCGAGCAGATGGAAACCGGCACCGTGTGGGTCAATGAATTTCTCCACCTGTCGCCTTTTGCTCCCTTTGGCGGTCACAAACAATCCGGCTTTGGCGCCGAATATGGCAAGGAAGGCCTGCTCGAATTCACCTATCCGCAGGTGATCACGGTCAAGAAAGACAATGTTCCCGCCTGATCGGGCAGAAAGTAAAAGTTGAAAAAGCCGGTTATCACAATGGTGATGACCGGCTTTTTCATTTGACGCTAGGCTCTCTGCGGTTTAACCGGTCAGTTAAATATTCGACTCTCAACCAATTGAAGGAACAAGACCATGGCAGTAGCCTATATCGTAGACGCGGTTCGGACCGCAGGAGGCCGTCGCGGCGGTCGTCTGGCCGGCATTCATGCAGTGGATCTGGGTGCCGCCACGCTCAACGCCATCGCTGACCGCAATGATTTTGACCCCGGCGCGATCGAGGACGTGATCACCGGTTGCGTGATGCAGGGCGGCGAGCAGGCCGGTGATGTCGGTCGCAATGCGGTTCTCGCGTCCAATCTGCCGGACAGTATCCCCTCGGTTTCGATCGACCGTCAGTGCGGTTCTTCGCAACAGTCGATCCAGTTCGCCGCGCAGGCGATCATGTCCGGGACACAGGATATCGTCCTGGCGCACGGCATCGAGAGCATGACTCGCGTCCCGATGGGTTCGACATTCAAATTGTTCAAGGATGCAGGACTGGGATCAAACAAATCGGAAGGCATGGAGAAGGCCTATCCGGGCATCCAGTTCAGCCAGTTCATGGGCGCCGAGATGATGGTCAAGAAGCATGGCTTCACCCGTGATGATCTCGACCAGTTTGCGCTGGAAAGTCACCAGAAGGCAATCAAGGCGACCGAATCCGGTGCTTTTGACAACGAGATTGTCGGCGTGGAAATCGAGACCGCCGAAGGCAAGGATCTGCATAAAGTAGATGAAGGAATCCGGTTTGACGCGACCAAGGACAGCATCGGTGGCGTGAAAGTCCTGCAGGAGGGCGGCGCGATTACCGCCGCCAACGCCAGCCAGATTTGCGACGGCTCCAGCGCGGTGCTGGTCTGTTCGGAACAGGCATTGAAGGATCATGGTCTGACCCCGCGCGCACGGATCGTCAACCTGACGGTAACCGCTGGCGATCCGGTGATCATGCTGGAAGAACCGCTATTCGCAACCGACCGCGCCTTTCAGCGCGCCGGCATGAAGATCGGCGATATCGATCTTTATGAGGTGAACGAGGCGTTTGCGCCGGTTCCGCTGGCATGGCTGAAACATGTCGGTGCGGATCGCGCCAAAATCAACGTCAATGGCGGGGCGATTGCGCTCGGCCACCCGCTTGGCGCATCCGGCACCAAATTGATGGCAACCTTGCTCAATGCGATGGAAGCCCGAGGCTCGAAATATGGCCTGCAAACTATGTGCGAAGGTGGTGGACAGGCGAATGTCACAATTATCGAACGTCTCGGTTAGCGCCGGCATATAAGAATATCCGTTAGTCCTGAGCTTGTCGAAGGGCGGCTCTAGTCGACAGGCGTGGTTCGACAGGCTCACCACTAACGGTAGGGATCAAAAGGAAAGATAGAATCATGGAACTCAACAGCAATATCTCAGCGGTAATCACCGGCGGTGCATCTGGTCTTGGCGCGGCAACCGCACGCCGCCTGGCCGCCAAAGGCGTCAAAGTTGCTTTATTCGACCTCAACGAGGAAAAGGGCGAAGCACTGGCAGCCGAACTCGGCGGCGTTTTCTGCAAGGTCAATGTGACCGAAGACGAAAGTGTCGATGCCGGCTTTGAAAAAGCACGCGCCGCTAATGGTCAGGAACGCATCCTGGTCAACTGCGCCGGAATCGGCAATGCGATCAAGACCGCCAGCCGCTCGAAGGAAGACGGTTCGATCAAGCATTTCCCGCTGGATGCCTTCAACTTCGTCATCCAGGTCAATCTGGTCGGCACCTTCCGCTGTATCGCCAAATCGGCAGCCGGCATGATGAGCCTAGAGCCACTCGCAGACGGCGATCGCGGCGCGATGGTCAATACCGCTTCGGTAGCGGCCGAAGACGGCCAGATCGGTCAGGCAGCTTACTCAGCGTCCAAGGGCGGCGTTGTCGGCATGACTTTGCCGATCGCGCGCGACCTGTCCCGCGAAGGCATTCGCCTCAACACCATCCTGCCGGGTATCTTTGATACGCCGCTGCTTGCCGGTGCCCCGCAAAATGTCCGTGACGCTCTTGGTGCCATGGTTCCGCATCCTCCGCGACTGGGCGTACCGGACGAATATGCGGC
>NZ_JBATHY010000068.1:0-4561 GCF_049667325.1 Parasphingorhabdus sp.
TGTTTGTTTTCTTGCCCGGAAGGCTGATCCCCGATTCACCCTCAACGATGAAAGTTCACTATACAGATTTAAAATAAATTGTTAATACTGATATTTGATGTTTAATATATCAAATGGAACAGAGAAATGATCACGTCTCAACAAATGCGGGCATCGCGAGCTTTGCTCGGTATCGATCAGCGCCAACTGGCCGAACTAGCCGGACTATCGCTGCCAACGATCCAGCGGATGGAGGCATCGGACGGACAAGTGCGCGGCGTCGTCGATACTTTGGTCAAGGTTATAGGCGCTCTGGAAAACAGCGGGATTGAGCTGATTGGCGAGAATGCAGCCAGCGTCGGCATCGGGCGCGGGGTGCGTTTGCGTGAGACTATGGATGGCAAGGCGGCAAATGCGGTCGGCTCGATCTTGTTCGACAAGGCAACGTCGGACGCGGAAGCAAAATAGAATCCGGTACAGTGTATAGCTTCACCCCCAAAATCGTCACGACCATGCGCGAGGGCTATAATCTTAGTCTGTTGAAATCCGATGCGGTCGCAGGGCTGACCGTTGCCATAGTTGCGCTGCCGTTATCGATGGCGCTTGCCATCGCCAGCGGAGCTTCGCCCGACAAGGGGCTGATCACCGCCGTTATCGCCGGATTCTTGATCTCGTTCTTCGGTGGCTCGCGTGTTCAGGTTGGTGGACCCACGGGCGCCTTTGTTGTCGTTGTGTTCAATGTGATTGCCCAGCATGGCTATGATGGTCTGCTGATTGCCACATTCATGGCCGGACTGATTTTACTTGCTGCCGGGGCGTTCAAAATCGGGCGTTTGATCAAGTTCATCCCCCATCCAGTGGTGACTGGTTTTACTGCGGGAATCGCGGTGATTATCGCGACCAGTCAGGTCAAAGATTTTCTGGGGCTCTCGCTTGAAAATATTCCGGCCGACTTTTTGCCAAAATGGCAGGCCTATTTCGGTGCGATATCGTCCTTGGATATTGCCACCTTGCTGGTCGGTCTTGGCGCTTTGTCCGTGATTGTCGCGCTCAGAAGATTTGCTCCTAAATTGCCGGGTTTTCTCATCGCCTTGATACTCGCCGCGGTCGTGGTCGCATTGTTCAAGCTTCCTGTTGATACCATCGGGACCCGCTTTCCGGATATGTCATCGACAATTCCCATGCCGTCTTTTCCGCTCATGTCATGGGCAAGAGTCGCCGAGTTGCTCCCTTCTGCGTTCACTATCGCCTTTCTTGCCGGAATCGAGGCGCTGTTATCCGCTGTCGTCGCAGACGGGATGACCGGTACAAGGCATCGCTCAAACCAAGAGTTGATCGGTCAGGGCATTGCCAATCTGGGGTCGGTCATGTTCGGCGGCCTGCCCGCAACGGGGGCGATCGCGCGGACAGCGACGAATATTAAAGCTGGCGCGAAAACCCCGGTGGCAGGAATGCTGCACGCGCTGTTTATTCTGCTATTCATGCTATTTGGCAGCAGTTTGATGGCTTATGTGCCCATGGCCGCGCTCGCCGCCATCCTGTTCGTCGTCGCGTGGGGAATGTCCGAAACCGACCGGTTCATTGCACTGCTGCGTATGCCGAATAGTGACCGCGCCGTTTTGTTGCTGACATTCGGACTCACCGTATTGGTCGATTTGACGGTGGCGATCGGCGTCGGGGTTTCACTGGCGTCGCTCCTGTTCATGGCACGGATGAGCGAGACTGTGCAGCTGGACAACGGAAATTCACCAGATCGCGATGGCCATTCCGATGGAGATGACCTCACCCAGCGCGATGACCTTCCGAATGGCGTTGAAGTGTTCAGGATCAACGGGCCTGTGTTTTTCGGGGTGGCGGGAGAATTGCTCGATGCGATGCGCAAGATCGGGCGCACGCCCAAGGTCATCATCCTGCGAATGCGGCTTGTGCCGATTCTGGATGCCAGCGGGGTGACGATGATAGAAGAATTTATCGAGCAGGCCCGCATATCCGGCGCCAAGATAATATTGTCCGGCGTGCGACCACAGCCGAAAGAAATGCTCACCCGCATCGGCCTGTCCGGCGATCAGGCGGACGTATATTTTGAAGCAGACTATGTTGCCGCACTGCGGCTTGCCGAACAATTGACCGCAATCACATTGCATTAGCCAGTGCTGGCAAAGCGACGACGATGGACTCCCGAGTGCCGTCTACCGGCAGGTCCCCAACTTTGTTACAAATTGAAAATCGCAAAAACACTTGTCGCTGGGCCATGCTTCTGCCATCGAATTTTGCCAATGATACTGGACGCGATCTAGCTCGAGGCAATCACCGCTCAATCCATGCACGCTTTTGCAAACCCTACCCGTTTCTTGACGCTGGCCAAGCCGCTGACACCATTTTTGCTATTTGGTGGCATCGCCATGGTTTTGATTGCTTGCGTATGGGGTTTGCTGGCTACACCGCCCGAGCGGTTGCAGGGCGAAACGGTCAAGATCATCTTTGTCCATGTGCCGATGGCCTGGCTGGGGATGGCGGGATGGACCGGCATTGCGATTGCCAGTATTACCGAATTGATCTGGCGGCACCCGCTGGCCTCTCATGCGGCGCGCGCGATTGCGGTGCCGGGAGCGTTGTTTTCGCTACTATGCCTGGTTACGGGATCGATCTGGGGGCGTCCGGCATGGGGTACATGGTGGGTCTGGGATGGCCGTTTGACCTCCATGCTGGTGCTGTTCTTTCTTTATCTCGCCTATATCGTGCTGGCGAATGAGACCAGCAAAGCCAACGGCCAGAGCCGGATCGCCGCAATTTTCGGTGTTGTTGGCATCGTCAACCTGCCGATCATCCGCTTTTCGGTCGAATGGTGGGAGACACAGCATCAGGGGACGAGCATCAGTATCATGGGGAAATCCACTATCGATGCGCTCTATTTATGGCCTCTATTGGTTTCGGCGATAGGTTTCTCTCTCCTGTTTGGCGGGATTGTGCTTATGCGGATGCGCGCCAGTCTGGCGCAAACCAAAGTTGATGCCCGGCTGAAAAGGATGGCCGCCGAATGAACCACTGGCCTTTCGTCTTCGCCTCCTATGCCATAGTGCTGATTGGCACAGCTGCGGTTATCGTGAATAGTTATGTCTCGATGCGCAGGGCAGAACGCAAGGCAGATCAATTGAGCAAGCGCAAATGAAAGCAAAACATCAAAGACTGACCCTGGTGCTGCTGGCGGTTGTCGCTTTGATCGGTGCTGGTGTGCTGGGCGCTTATGCGCTGCAGGATCAGGCCAGCTATTTTTACACGCCGTCCGATATCGCTGCCAAAAAGCCGGAAGCGGGTACCGCCATTCGTCTTGGCGGCATGGTCGAGGAAGGCTCGATCCAGCGCTCGGCGGATGGGATCACCGTCCAATTCATTGTGCAGGACGGCAAGGCACAGCAAAATGTCATCTACACCGGTATCACGCCCGACCTGTTCGTCGAGGGTTCCGGTGTAGTCGCCGACGGCCGGCTGGACGCTGGCGGCATGTTTGTTGCCGAGACACTGCTCGCCAAACATGACGAAAATTATATTCCGCGCGAGCTGGAAGGCATTGATATGACTGCCGGCAAGCGCAAAACGGAGACGCTGGTCCAATGATCGCCGAAACGGGACTGATCGCGCTCTGGCTCGCCGGCGCACTGACATTATTGCAATTCATTCTCGGTGCGGTTGGTCTGCGGACCGAGCGCGAGGCCTATTATGCCGCGATCCGGCCGGTGGCGATTGCCCAGGGTCTGTTTGTTACCCTTTCTTTTCTGCTGCTGATCTGGTTGTTCCTGCGGTCCGACATGTCCGTCAAGCTGGTGGCGATGAACAGCGCTTCGGTGAAGCCTTTGCTTTACAAATTTGCCGGCACGTGGGGAAATCATGAAGGGTCGATGCTGCTGTGGGTGACGGTGATGGGGCTGGCCGGTGCGTTTATCGCGCTGTTCGAACGCTCGCTGAAAACCAGAACTCTGGTCGCAACCCTTGCAGCACAAGCCTTTATCAGTCTCGGCTTTTACGCTTTCTTGCTAATATCCTCCAACCCCTTTGAACGGATGTTTCCGATTCCGGCGGACGGGCAGGGGCTCAATCCACTGCTCCAGGATCCCGGTCTCGCCTTTCATCCGCCGACGCTCTATTTTGGCTATGTCGGGCTTTCGGTAGCCTTTTCCTTTGCCGTTGGCGCGATGATTACCCGCGATGTCGGCGCTGCCTTCGCCAAAGCGATGCGGCCATGGGTGTTGGGGGCATGGATATTCCTGACGCTCGGCATAACGGCTGGCAGCTATTGGGCCTATTATGAGCTGGGATGGGGCGGCTGGTGGTTCTGGGACCCGGTCGAGAATGCGTCGCTGATGCCCTGGCTGGCAGCAACAGCTTTGCTCCACTCGGTGACCGTGCTGGCAACCCGCGACGGCCTGCGCGCGTGGACATTGATGCTGGCAGTGGTCGCTTTTTCAATGTCGATGATCGGAACCTTTCTGGTCCGGTCCGGCATATTGACCAGCGTGCACGCCTTTGCGGTCGATCCTGAAAGAGGTAGCTTCATATTGGCCCTGCTCGCCATTTATATTGGCGG
>NZ_JBATHY010000069.1:0-4214 GCF_049667325.1 Parasphingorhabdus sp.
GGATAGTCTTCAACCAGCGGACGAACGGCGGCGACGAAATTTGCATAAGGTGGTCCTGCTGCGTCAAGCCGGTCGGGACAAGTCACTTTCGTCCAGATGTCGTCCCGACTGTCTAGCAGTTCGCGGAATGCCCTCATATCCGGACCATCTGCTCCCTGACTAACATCGGGTCGCCCCATGTGGTCGATGACAATTGGCACCGGAATCTTCTCAATAAACTCCTTCATCTCTTGCAAGATATCCGCCTCAAAGTAGATCACCACATGCCATCCTTCGGGCAAACGGCCCGCGATATCCAGAAACTTGTCTTTCGGCGCGTTGTCGACCAGCCGCTTGAGGAAATTGAAACGCACGCCGCGAATGCCACCTTCATCGAGCGCTTCCAATTCGGCTTCGCTGATCGCCGGATCGACCACCGCCACGCCCCTCGCCATCCCGCCTGATTTAGCAATAGCGTCCAGCGTCGCACTATTGTCGGTTCCGTGGCAACTCGCCTGGACAATCACGTTCCGGGAAAACCCCAGATGATCGCGCAGTGCAAATAGCTTGTCCGGACCAGCATCTTCGGGGAGATATTTGGCCTTGGGACTGAATGGAAACTGCGCTTGTGGGCCAAAGACATGGCAATGGGCATCAACTGCACCGAGAGGCGGCGTGAATTTTGGTTTGGATGGATGGGAATGCCAACTGACAATCCGTTCCGGTTCGTCCGATGAACAATATATATTGCCCAAGTGATCGGTCCATGTGCTCAAATTATCTGAATTGCCGACGCTCATGCAAATATCTCTCCATCCATCAATTTGCGCGCCGTGCGCAGCATGGCAGCGCTGGTCACATTGCCGGTAGTGTCCACCTCCATCACACAGGTTGTTTCTCCGGTCGGATGCTCGACAGAAAGCGTTTTGCTGCTCCCGGCCGGCACATCGGCAACTTCTACGACAGGGGTACCATCGATAAGTGCAGCGGTCGCGACCGTCACCGCTGCGAGCACGCCAACGCTTGCATGGGCCCGGTGCGGAATGAAACTGCGGACCGTGATGGCGCCACCGTCTCTGGGCGGGGCAACGAGCATCATTTTGGGGACGGACTTTTCCTTTACATCGCCCAGGTTCATGCGGTCGCCTGCTTTAAGCCGGATCGCTTCTAATCTGGCTTTCAAATCGTCTGCCGCATCCAGTTCTTCGCGGCTTTCATAGCCTGTTGCACCAACATCCGATGCCTTCATAATGATACAGGGCATGCCATTGTCGATAAGCGTGCATGGCACGCCATTGATAATGTCGACGGCATTACCTGTTGGCAGCAATGCGCCGCAACTGGAACCAGCTGTATCGCGAAATTCGAGCGGTATCGGTGCCGCAGTACCAGGTACGCCATCTATCCGGGCATCTCCCAGATAGATCGGAACGCCTTCAGGCGTTTGCACCGTTGCCACCGCGATCTGGCCGGTATTTTCCATATAGATTGTGACTTTGGTTTCGCCGTCGCCAGCAGCCACTAATCCTCGCTCAATGGCAAAAGGACCGACACCTGCCAAAATGTTTCCGCAATTTTGTGCGTCGCTGACCAACGCCTGATCGACGAACACCTGAAGGAAGAGATAATCGACGTCGACGCCGTCGCGTTCAGACTTTTGGACCACCGCTACCTTGCTGGTCAGCGGGTCGGCACCACCCATGCCGTCGATCTGGCGTTCGTCCGGGGAACCCATAATTCGCAGAAGGAACGCGTCGCGGACAGCGGTCTCGGCCGGCAGGTCTTCGGCAATAAAATACCCCCCCTTGGACGTTCCGCCCCGCATCCACATGACGCGGATTCCATCAGACATATTTCAGGCCTTCTTTCTCAAGCCGTTCGCGCATCTTATACATATCGAGGCCAAGCTCACCGCTCGCCAGCCGCTGCCGTTTTTCTTCTTCCTTGGCTTCGCGCTCCTGCGCTTTCAGGAGCACGCTGGCGGCCTCCTCCCGTTTAACGACGCATATGCCATCATCATCCGCAACGATCACATCACCGGGATTTACCGAAGCTCCAGCGCAAACCACCGGCACATTGACTGAACCCAGCGTGTTTTTGACCGTTCCCTGAGCAAATATCGCCTTCGACCAGACGGGAAATTTCATTTCCTGCAAATCGCGAACATCTCGAACCCCGGCATTGATGATCAATCCCCGGCATCCGCGCGCTTGTGCCGACGTCGCCAAGAGATCACCAAAATATCCATCCTCGCATGGACTGGTGGGTTCCAGTACCAGCACATCTCCCTCTTTCAATTGCTCGATGGCGACATGCACCATCCAGTTGTCGCCCGGTGCGGCCGAGATTGTAACCGCTGTTCCTGCTATCCGCGCACCCGGGTAAATTGGCCTCATATTGCCTGCCATAAGGCCGGTTCGACCTTGCGCTTCGTGAACCGTTGCGACGCCGCATTTGGCAAGGCCATCGACCACGACCAGATCGGCGCGCTCGATATTCTGGACAACGATATTGGACATGATCAGGCTCCTTTGACTGTTCAAAGTTTACGAAGTTTCCGCGGAGCGACGCAAGTCGGAACTATGCAATAGATATAATAATATGCTAATTGTTCGGGAAATGGAGATCTGGAATTTCAACTTGCGCCACCTGCGCGCTGCTGTCTCTATCGGACGTTTGGGCAGCATTTCTGCAGCAGCACAGGCGATCCATATCAGCCAACCGGCGATCACACAGGGGATTGTAAAACTCGAAGCGCAGCTTGGACAGCCGCTATTTGAGCGCAGAACCGACGGGATGATCCCGACCGATGCGGGACATCTGCTCTTCCCGCGCATCGAAGCAGCACTGGCGCAGATCGCATCACCCCGGGTTACGATGACGCAGCTCCGTGCCCTTATCGCGCTCGCCAGTGCCGGCAGCTATGCCGAGGCGTCGGCGGCGACCGGACTGGCACAGCCTTCGTTGCACCGCGCGGTCGGTGATCTGTCGGTTGCGCTCAAGCGAAAGCTGGTCGAGCGACGCGGCAAGGGTGTTGCACTGACCGAACAAGGTCGCCGCACCGTGCGCCGGTTCCGTCTCGCCGGAGCGGAACTGGACGCAGGCTTAAGCGAGCTCTCCGCCTTGCTTGGGCGCGAGACGGGGAAGATTACTATTGGTGCAATGCCGCTATCAAGGGCGCGGATATTGCCAGCGGCGGTGGCGGCATTTCACCGGACGCATCCCGATGTCTCGATTAATATTGTCGAAGGCGCGTTTCACGAACTGATCGAGCCATTGCGCGATGGCGACATTGACCTGATGATCGGGGCATTGCGTGATCCTTCGCCCGGACCGGACATCACCCAACAGCCGCTGTTTGAAGATCGTCCGGTCGTGATCGGCCGGAAAGATCATCCTGCTGCCGACAACGAACCTTCGCTGGAAGCGCTTGCACGATATCCCTGGACGATTCCGGCGTCAGGCACGCCGTTGCGCGATGGTTGGACAAAAATGTTCGACGCGCGTTCCATCCCGCTGCCGGAAGTACCTATTGAATGCGGTTCGGTTATCACCATTCGGCAGATATTGATCGAAAGCGATTTTCTGACGCTCTTATCACCCGATCAGGTGGCTGTGGAACTGGAGGCAGGATGGCTCACCAAAATTGCCGAAATTCCCAAAGAGTTTATCCGCAATATCGGGATGACAACGCGCACGGACTGGCGACCAACGGCCATGCAGGCCAAGTTTATCACGCTTCTAGAAGCTGTATCCAAATCAGATTGAATTCTCAAAAACTTATAACAAATTCAAGCTTCCAATTGGCGTGAATGTAATGCGCAGGATAGCTTGCCAGCCATGGATCAATCGATCACTCTTGTCGGCTATGGTGAAGCGGGACGGACCTTTGCGCGGGCCGCTGGCTGGCAGTCACGGGCGCATGTGTTCGACATGCAGAATCTCGACGATGCTTTTGCCGAAGACCGGGTTTGTGGCTGTTCAACGCTGGCGGAAGCTCTGCTCGGCGGCAAATATGCCATCAGCGTGGTCACGGCCGATCAGGCGCTCGTTGTCGCACAGGATGTGGCAATCACAATCGCATCGCGGGCGCTGTTCTTTGACATGAACAGCGTCGCGCCCGATACCAAACGCGCTGCAGCGGACGCCATCGAAGCCGCTGGCGGCCATTATATTGATGTCGCCATCATGTCTCCGGTTGATCCGGCTGGTATAGCAGTTCCCTTGCTCATCTC
>NZ_JBATHY010000070.1:0-4324 GCF_049667325.1 Parasphingorhabdus sp.
GTTCTGCGATGCATCGATGGATGCTGAAACGAGTTCAGCATGACGAGTGGCGATGTTCATATTTCCGTCCCAAGCGCCTCGGCGACAGTGAAAATATCCTTGTCGCCGCGTCCACACAGGTTCGCCAGGATAATCTTGTCCCGATCCATCTTCACCGCCTCCCGCGTTACCGCGGCAATCGCATGGCTGGGTTCCAGCGCGGGAATAATCCCTTCGGTGCGGCAGAGCAGCTGGAAGGCGTCGAGCGCTTCGGTGTCGGTAGCGCTGTCATAATCGACGCGGCCGGATTCTTTCAGCCAGCTGTGCTCCGGACCGATGCCGGGATAGTCGAGGCCGGCGCTGATCGAATGGGCTTCGGTAATCTGGCCGTCTTCGTCCTGCAGCAGATAGGTCTTGTTGCCGTGCAATATGCCGGGGCCGCCGCCGGCGAGGCTCGCGGCATGTTGCTTGTCGAGGCCATGGCCCGCCGCTTCGATGCCGAGCATCTTGACGTCCGGATCGTCGAGAAACGGATGAAACAGGCCGATGGCATTGGAGCCGCCGCCAATGGCCGCGACCAGCATATCGGGCAGACGCCCGACACGGTCGAGCATCTGGGCGCGGGCTTCCTTGCCGATCACGCTCTGGAAATCGCGAACCAGTTCAGGGTAGGGATGGGGACCGGCAGCGGTGCCGATGATGTAGAATGTGTCGTGGACATTGGCGACCCAGTCGCGCAGCGCCTCGTTCATCGCGTCTTTCAGCGTCGCTGCGCCGCTGGTCACCGGCACGACTTCCGCGCCGAGCAATTTCATCCGGAACAGATTGGGTTTCTGCCGCGCGACATCGGTAGCGCCCATGAAAATCGTGCAAGGCAGGCCAAAACGCGCGCAGACGGTCGCGGTTGCCACGCCATGCTGACCGGCACCGGTTTCGGCGATAATCCGCGTCTTGCCCATGCGCATCGCGAGCAATATCTGGCCGATACAATTGTTGATCTTGTGCGCGCCGGTATGGTTGAGCTCGTCGCGCTTGAACCAGATTTGCGCGCCTTTGCCTGTCGGCGCATCCTTGCGGACTTCCTCGGTCAGGCTTTCGGCATAATAGAGCGGGGAAGGCCGACCGACATAATTTTGCAGCAGATCGTTGAACTGTTCCTCGAACGCCGGATCGGCCTGCGCCGCGCGATAATGTTTTTCCAGATCGAGGATCAGCGGCATCAGCGTTTCGGCGACATAGCGCCCGCCAAATTCGCCAAAATGGCCGCGGTCGTCGGGCATGTTGCGGAAGCTGTTGGGGGGTGTGTCGTTCATTGTGCGATCATATCCGTTCGTGCTGAGCTTGTCGAAGTACGAATCCTCGCGGCAATCACCCTTCGACAGGCTCAGGGCGAACGGGTCTTACTTGGACGCGTCATATTCCCGCACCGCTTGGCAAAAGGCGGCGATTCTGTCCACATCTTTGACACCGGGCGCGGATTCCACGCCGGAGGAGACGTCGACCAGCGGGGCGTGTGTTGCGTTCAGGGCGTCTGTGACATTGTCCGGATCAAGGCCGCCGGCCAGTCCCCAATCGACCTGATGGTCATGGCCTGCGAGCAAGGACCAGTCGAAGGATGTTCCGGTTCCCCCGGGCAGTGCCTTGGCCGGGGCGTCAAACAACAGCCGGTTCGCTGCGCCGACATAACGGCTGGATTTTGCCAGCGTGGGCGCGTCCTTCACGCCGAGCGCCTTCCAGATTTCGAGGCCGCTATTGTCGGCAACCAGTTTCAGCCAGTCGGGCGTTTCGCTGCCGTGAAATTGCAGGACATCGGGCCGGACCGCATCAATCGCCTGCCCGGTCAGCTTGGGGTCGGCATTGACCAGCAGGAGAACGGTCTTGATCCGCTTTCCGGCATAGGCGCGCAATTCCTTCGCGCGTTTCAGCGAAACATGGCGCGGGCTTTTTGCGAAATGGACCAGACCGATATGGGTGGCGCCGGTTTCGACAGCAGCGTCGATGGCGGCTTCTGTCGAAAGGCCGCAGATTTTGATTTTTGTTTTCATGGATAGGTTTTTAGCGCGCTAAACATTATTCGTCATGCTGAACTTGATTCAGCATCCAGAGTGAGTTGTCATGGATTTCGCCGCTTGCCGCTCTGGGCCCTGAATCAAGTTCAGGGTGACGATAAAAAGCTTAAAGCGTCGCTTCAATCGCACGCGCCGCCGCATTAGGATTATCCGCACCGGTAATCGGCCGGCCGATCACCAGCACACTCGCGCCATTGTCTCTGGCTTGCTGCGGGGTCATCGCGCGTTTCTGGTCGCCCATTGCGCCGCCTTTTGGCCGCAGGCCGGGGACGACGAAAAAGCCGTCTTTCCAGTTCTTGTGCGCCGCGCCGACTTCATTGCCCGAACAGACGATACCGTCCAGTCCCGCTTCGCGGGCGAGATCGGCGAGCCGCTCGACCTGATCATGCGGCGTGCCGGCATAGCCGATACTGCCCATATCATTCTCGTCGAGCGAGGTGAGCAGGGTGACGCCGACGACCTTTGTATGTTCGTTGGCCGCTGCCTTGGCATCTTCCATCATCGCCCGGCCACCCGAGGCGTGGACGGTCACGATCGCCGGTTCGAGCATGTTGATCGCCTGCATCGCCTTGGCCACGGTATTGGGAATATCGTGCAATTTGAGATCAAGAAAGATCGGCAGGTCGAGCTTCTGGATTTCGTGGACCCCGTGATGACCATGGGCGCAAAAAAATTCGAGGCCCAGTTTCAGACCGCCGACATGGCCTTTGACCGACTGCGCAATTGCGATCGCCTGATCGAGATCAGGCGTGTCGAGCGCAACAAAAATCGGGTTGCTCATACGCCCGTCACTGGGTCGTTGCCGACCGATGATACGGCCGGAGCCGGTTCCGCGGCCGGCGTTGGTGCACGGCTAGGTGCTGGCGTCGGGACAACGGCCGGTCTTGCCGCATCTTCCAGCGTCTTGATCCGTCGCTGGAGCCGCCATTTAGAGCCTCTGAGAAGCAGCCAGGTGGGCAGGAAGCCGAGCAGAAAGGCACCGACGACGAAGGTCGAAACCCTCGCTTCGATAACCGCCGCTACCATATCGAGCGAAGCCCGTGCTTCATTGGTCCACCAGAAAATGAAGGTCGCCACCAGCAGAAGAACCCAGAACAGGATTTTGATAAATTGCATGACTCACCCTTTTTCGTTCAGCAACTATCCTAGTCGTAAAAAAGGCGGGTGGCCAGATGCTATGCAGTTGTTCCGGAAACTGTTCTAGTTTCCAAAGACCCGGTCGAAAATCGTGTCGACATGTTTGAAATGATAATCGAGGTTGAACCGTTCCTCGAGCTCTTCGTCTGTCAGTTTTGCGCTGACGTCCGGATCGGCCTTTAGCAGATCGAGTAACGCGATCTGCCCGTCCGATTCCCAGACTTTCATCGCGTTGCGCTGGACGATGCGATAGCTGTCTTCGCGGCTGATGCCAGCCTGGGTCAGCGCCAGCAGAACGCGCTGTGAATGGACAAGACCGCCCATCCGGTCGAGATTCTTCTGCATCCGTTCGGGATAGATCAGCAGCTTTTCGATGACCCCGGTCAATCGCACCAGCGAAAAGTCGAGCGTGATCGTCGCATCCGGCCCGATCATCCGTTCGACCGAACTGTGCGAAATATCGCGTTCGTGCCACAGGGCGACATTTTCCATCGCGGGCAGGGCGTAGCTGCGGACCATCCGGGCGAGGCCGGTGAGATTTTCGGTGAGGATAGGGTTGCGCTTGTGCGGCATTGCGCTGCTGCCCTTTTGGCCGGGCGAGAAATATTCTTCGGCCTCGAGCACTTCGGTGCGCTGAAGATGGCGGATTTCAACCGCGAGTCGTTCCACCGAAGAGGCGATAACGCCGAGCGTTGCGAAAAATTGCGCATGGCGGTCGCGCGGGATCACCTGGGTGGAGATGGGCTCTACTGTCAGGCCCAGTTTCTCTGCGACATGCTCTTCGACCTTGGGATCGATATTGGCGAATGTTCCGACCGCGCCGGAAATCGCGCAGGTTGCGATTTCCTTGCGCGCTGCGACCAGCCGTTCGCGGTTGCGTTCAAATTCGGCATAGGCCTGGGCGAGCTTCAGACCAAAAGTAACCGGCTCGCCATGAATGCCATGGCTGCGGCCGATCGTGGGCGTGAACTTATGTTCGAACGCTCGTGTCTTGATTGCAGCGAGCAGCGCATCGATATCGGCCAGCAATATGTCCGACGCGCGCGCCAGTTGTACCGCCAGGCAGGTATCGAGAACATCGCTCGAGGTCATGCCCTGATGCATGAAGCGCGATTCTTCGCCGACATTTTCTGCAACAT
>NZ_JBATHY010000071.1:0-3384 GCF_049667325.1 Parasphingorhabdus sp.
GCGGGCATCATCACCATCGATGGCCAGTTTGAACGCAGCGATGTCGTCGAGATCAAGGATGAGAACGGCGTGACGATCGCGCGGGGACTGACCGAATATGACGCACTCGATTGCGCCAGGATCATCGGTCGCCGCAGTTCGGAACTGGAAGCCCTGCTCGGCTACGCCCCGCGCAGCGCGGTGGTCCATCGCAACCAGATGGTGCTGGTCTAGCCACGATGACGGGAACTGTTTACAAAACAATCGCAATCACCGGTGCAACCGGCTTTGTCGGCAGCCGGATGCTCGATCTGGTGGTTCGGGAGGGATATGATGTACGGGCGTTGACGCGGCGCAAACAGGACGATCGTCCCAACGTGACATGGGTGCGCGGTGCGCTGGACGACGCGGCAAGCCTCGTCGATCTGTGCGACAGCGCCGATGTAACCCTCCATATCGCCGGAGTCGTCAACGCACCGGACCGGGCAGGATTTGAGTCCGGCAATGTTGCAGGGACGCTCGCGGTGATCGAAGCCGCCAAACAGGCTGGGGCGAAGCGCTTCATCCATGTCTCGTCACTCGCGGCGACACAGCCGAAACTGTCGATCTATGGCGAGACCAAGGCGAAAGCCGAAAAGATTGTCGCGACCAGCGGGCTCGACTGGACAATCGTCCGTCCGCCCGCTGTCTATGGCCCTGGCGACGGCGAGATGCTGGAATTGTTCAAGATGGCGAAACTGGGATTTGTCACCCTGCCGCCCGACGCCAACGGCCGTCTGTCGGTCATCCACGTTGAGGACCTGTGCCGGGCGCTGCTGGCGTTACTGCCAGAACAGGAAGAATTGACCGCCCGGATATTCGAGCTGGACGACGGCAAGCCACGCGGCTGGACCCAGTCCAGTTTTGCCAAGGCGATCGGCTGGGCGATGGGCAAACGTATCACCACCGTCGGGTTGCCCAAATTTCTGTTACGTCTTGGTGCCCGGGCAGACCGGCTGGTGCGCCGGGACAAAGCCAAGCTCACCGACGACCGGATCAACTATTTTTGCCATGATGACTGGACAGTCGATCCGCAAAAATGCCTGCCAAGACAGCTCTGGCAACCGAAGATCGACACCCGTGAAGGGCTAAAGGATACCGCAAAATGGTACCGCCAGAACGACTGGTTGTAGCGGGTCTTACGCGATCGCTCCCGCGAATTGTTCGTAAATATAAGTGACGAAGGTCATCGTCAACCCGACCAGGAAGACCCGGTAGGCCCAACCCAGATATCGAAATTTCTTGCGGCCCAGCACAATCCCCATCTGATAAATGTCTCGCAGCATGGCGCGATAGACCATTTCCTGATTACGAAATTCCTCACTCAACAGGCGCTCGATAAATTCCTCTTCCGACAAGCTGCTGAACCCACCAAAAAACAGCAAATTTGCCGGACCATCTTTGCGCGGGGTAAAAGCCGGCATCACCGCGATCGCGGCGAGGCCAGCGGAAGCAAACGCTGCAATCGCCAGAATCATCAAGGGTATCGAAATATCGCCGGTCCGGCTCTGGCCGATGGCTAATGTAAAGACGATGAACGTGGCGCCGATCAGCATATTGGCTTTGTGGTCGGCCATCAGGCTGAGCTGGACATGATGCTGCTGGGTCGTCCTTAGCGCGTAGACCGCATCATCCGGCCATTTTCTCTCTTCTACCATATCTAATCCCCCAAGCTCGCCAGAAAGTGACACAATCGACGCATTTGGGCAAGCTGATGCCGCTTTTGCGCCTTATTCGCTTGCCAATGGGGCGCTTCCATTGGCAAAGGTCAGGCAGGGCATTTTCGGCCAGTGACATGAGGAAAGCATATTATGGCAAATCGCGAAGACATCATGACCAAGGTCAGCGAACTGATCGGGCCGTTCAACAACAAGGGTGTCGATCTGTCGGCGGACACGACCTTCCAGGGCGATCTGGAATGGGACAGCCTGACCGTCATGGACTTTGTCGCCGCAGTGGAAGATGAATTCGATATCATCATCACCATGAACATGCAGGCCGACATCGAATCCGTCGGCCAGCTTAGCGATGCCGTCGCAAAGTTGATGGAAAACTAGAGCCCGACACCCGTTCGCCCTGAGCTTGTCAAAGGGTCGCACGAGCGGGTGGTTCGTCCTTCGACAGGCTCAGGACTAACGGAAGTAAAGAATGACCGATCTACTCAGTAAATTCGACCCGCTGATCCAGGAGCGCGAGACGCTGCTGGCTACCGGCGTCAAAGACCCGTTTTCGCTGGTGATGGAAGAAGTGCTCTCGCCTACCGTCGCGATTTGCGAAGGCAGGGAAACCATCCTGCTCGGCACCTATAATTATATGGGCATGACCTTTGACGACGATGTTCGCCAGGCCGGTATGAAGGCGTTGGAAGAATTTGGATCGGGCACCACCGGCAGCCGCGTGCTCAACGGGACCTACAGCCTCCACCGCGATTGCGAGGATGCGCTGAAAGAATTTTACGATATGGACCATGCGATGGTCTTTTCCACTGGCTATCAGGCCAATCTCGGGATCATCTCGACGCTTGCAGGCAAAGGCGATTATGTGATTCTTGACATCGACAGCCATGCCTCGATCTACGACGGCTGCGCGATGGGCAATGCCGAGATTGTCGCCTTTCGCCACAATGATGTCGAAGCACTGGAAAAGCGGCTCAAACGCCTGCCCCCGGAAGCAGGAAAACTGGTTGTGCTCGAAGGCGTCTATTCGATGCTCGGCGATGTCGCCCCGCTCAAGGAAATGGTTCGCGTCTGCAAGGAAAACGGCGCGATGGTATTGGTCGACGAAGCGCATAGCATGGGCTTTATCGGCGAAAACGGCCGCGGCGTCTGCGAAGCGCAGGGCGTGATCGACGATGTCGATTTCATCATCGGCACATTCAGCAAGAGCGTCGGGACGGTGGGTGGCTTCTGTGTCTCCAACCATCCGAAATTTGAAATATTGCGGCTGGTTTGCCGCCCCTATGTGTTCACCGCCTCGCTTCCGCCGAGCGTGATGGCAACGGCGGGCACATCGATCCGCAAGCTGATGCACAGCGGCAACAAGCGCGCCCATCTCTGGGAGAATAGCAAGAAACTGCACAAGGGCCTGCGCGATCTCGGCTTCACTCTCGGGACGCCAGAAGCGCAAAGCGCGATCATCGCGGTGATCATGCCCGATCTCGAAAAAGGTGCGATGATGTGGCAAGCACTGCTCGCGGAAGGCCTGTATGTAAACCTCGCCCGACCACCGGCAACACCAGCCAATATGACTCTGCTGCGCTGTTCGCTTTGTGCGGAGCATACAAGCGAGCAGGTCGACCAGATTTTGGGGATGTTTGAAGCGGCGGGCAAGGCGGTCGGGGCTATCTAGCGGGCATGACCAAGCCCA
>NZ_JBATHY010000072.1:0-5980 GCF_049667325.1 Parasphingorhabdus sp.
AGCCGCGACAGCCGGTCGCCGATCGCCGAGGCCACCGCCCCGCCGACGCCGCGGTCAACTTCGTCAAAAATGATCGTTTTCAGACCATATTCTTCCGCCAAAGCGACTTTCAGGGCCAGAATGAACCGCGAAAGTTCACCACCGGACGCAATTTTGCCCAAAGGCGCCAGCGGGGCACCGGGATTGGTCGAGATCAGAAACTCGATCCGGTCCATTCCGCTTCTATTCCAGTGGTCTTCAGGCAATTCTTCAAGTAAAGTCTCAAATCTTGCGGCATCCAGTTTCAACGGCGCCAATTCTCCGGCAACCGCTTTATCCAGTGCCTTGGCCGCCTTGCTCCGCTTTGCCCGCAACGCTTCCGCCGTCGTGACATATGCCGCTTTCGAACGGGCCAAAGATGCTTCCAAGTCTTCCAATGTCTTGCCGCCATCGCTGATCGCCGCCAGCTTCGATTGCAGTTCATTCAGCAGATCCGAAAGCTTGTCCGGCTCCACCCGATGCTTGCGCGCTAGCCCCCTCAGGTCGAACAGGCGGGTCTCCATATCGTCGAGTCGCTGCGGATCAAAGACCAGCGCAGCGGCGGCATCATTAAGCTTGTCCTCGGCCTCGCTGGCATCGATAATCGACCGGTCGAGCGCCTCCAGAGCCTCCGCCAGCAATGGGTGATCTTCGGCAATCCGGTCAAGCCGCCGCGCCGCCGCGCGGAGCGATGCCAGGCCGCCTTCCGAGCCGTCAAACGCGGAGCGAATCAGCTCGAGATCGCCGGTCAGCTTCTCGCCCTTCATCATTGTCGCCCGACCCAAGGCCAGCTCTTGCTCTTCGCCCGGCTCGGGCGCGAATTTGGCCAATTCGGTCACGCTATGCTCAAGATATTCGCGGTCCTGTTCCGCCGCATCTTGGTCTTGCTTCGCCTGCTCCAGAGCCGTTTTCGCAGCCTGCCATGCTTCGAACGAGTCGCGAACCGCAGTGCCTTCGACACCAGCGAAAGCATCGAGCAAAGCCCTGTGCCCCTTGGGGTTGATCAGGCCGCGATCATCATGCTGCCCATGGATTTCGATGAGCTGCCCACCCACAGCGCGGAGCAGAGCCGCCGAACAGGGCTGGTCATTGATGAAGGCGCGGCTGCCGCCATCGGCCTTGACCGATCGTTTGATGATCAACGGTTCGCCGGGTTCGATTTCTATGTCATTGTCGGCCAAAGTGGCGGCCAGCTTGCTGTCCCCTGCGGGCGCGGCAAAACTGGCGGTAACCTGGGCCTTCTCGGTACCTTGGCGGACCAGACCGCTATCTGCCCGACTGCCGAGCGCCAGCCCGAGACTGTCGAGCAGGATCGACTTGCCCGCGCCGGTTTCGCCGGTTAGCACGGTGAGGCCCGACCCGAATTCGAGGTCGAGCGCCTCGATCAATACTATATCGCGGATGGATAGGGACTGCAGCACAGGTCCCTCTTAAAACACGTTTACTATAGCTGCAACGCCTTGCAGCGACATGCGGTTTTAAGTGGCCCCGTGCTTGTTCACCAGATCATAAGCCCGCTTGTACCATTTGGTGCCGGGATAGTTGGCGCCCAGTACCGCGGCGGTATTTTTCGCCTCCACCGGAACACCCAGCGAAAGATAGGATTCGGTCAGGCGCATCAAAGCTTCCGGGGTGTGGGTGGTGGTCTGATATTTGTCGATCACGATCCGGAACCGGATGGTTGCGGCAAGCCATTTGCCGCGACGCTGGTAGAAACGCCCGATTTCCATTTCCTTGCCTGCGAGGTGGTCGTTGACCAGATCCATTTTCAATGTGGCATCGGCAGCATAGCGCGAATTGGGATAGCGGCGGGCAACCTCGCCGAGAGACGATAGAGCCTGTTCGGTGATTTTCTGGTCGCGGGTCACATCGCTGATCTGCTCGTAATAGCATAGCGCAATCAGATAATAGGCATAAGGCGCATCCTTGTTGCCTGGATGGATCGACAGAAAACGGCGGGATGACTCGATCGCCTTGTTATAATCGGCGGCGAGATAATAGCTGAACGCGCTCATCTGCTGCGCACGGCGCGCCCACGGGGAATAGGGATGCTGGCGTTCGACTTCATCGAACAGCGCGGCGGCTATCTTGTACTGACCGCGGTCGAGCCGGTCTTTGGCGGCATTGTAGAGCGTATCGACATCGCGAGCGACATATCTTGTGTCTGTACCGCTTCCGCTGCTGCCGCCGAAGAGCGCGCAACCGGAAAGCATCGAAGCCGAGAGACCAATTACGGCCCATTTGATTATCTGTTTTGTCATATGGCAGACCTCTTAACCGCTTGTTTTCGTCCAGCCAAGAATAAAGCAAAAAAAGCCGCCGGAGGAGATCTATACTCCATGTTCGATTGCAGCTTTACCAGACATTAATCCGGCAATCCGCGCAGAATTATACCCGACATAAAAAAGGCCCGGATCGCTCCGGGCCCCTTTTTATTCATTTGCGGAAATCTAGTCTTCGGTGATTGAAGCCGGCAGCGGGATATCGCCGCCTGCTTCTTTCGGACCGTCATTGTTCCGGCCGCGTCCGCCGCCGTCACGGCCACGTCCACCACCGTCGCGTCCACGACCACCACCGCCGTCACGGCGTGGGCCACGAGGCTTGTCACCGCGTGGTTCGCGTGCAGGACGGGTGTCTTCGAGCTCTTCACCAGTTTCCTGATCAACAACCCGCATAGACAGGCGAACCTTGCCGCGCTGGTCGATTTCGAGAACCTTGACCTTGACTTCCTGGCCTTCGCTCAGTTCGTCAGAGACCTTCTCGACACGCTCATTCTTGATTTCAGAGACGTGGACGAGACCGTCCTTGCCGCCCATGAAGTTCACGAATGCGCCAAAGTCGACCAGGTTCACAACCTTGCCGTCATAGACTTTACCGACTTCGGCTTCTTCAACAATGCCCTTGATCCATGCGATTGCCGCATCGATCTGGGATTTGTCGGAAGAAGAAACCTTGATCAGGCCTTCGTCGTCAATGTCGACCTTCGCGCCGGTTTCGGCAACGATTTCGCGAATGACCTTTCCGCCGGTTCCGATTACGTCGCGGATCTTCTCTTTGTTGATCTGCAGCGTTTCGATACGCGGAGCATGTTCGGACATTTCGGTCCGGGTGCCGCTCAGTGCCTTGCTCATTTCACCGAGGATATGCGCACGGCCGCCACTGGCTTGTTCCAGAGCAGACTTCATGATTTCCTGCGTAATGCCGGCTACCTTGATGTCCATCTGCAAGGAAGTGATACCTTTTTCGGTACCGGCAACCTTGAAGTCCATGTCGCCAAGATGATCTTCGTCGCCGAGAATGTCGGAAAGAACCGCAAATTCTTCGCCTTCGAGGATCAGGCCCATCGCGATACCGGAAACCGGGCGCGCCAAAGGCACACCAGCATCCATCATTGCAAGCGAACCGCCGCAGACCGTCGCCATCGACGACGAACCGTTGGACTCGGTAATGTCCGAGAGAACACGGATCGTGTAAGGGAATTCTTCGACTGTCGGCAATACCGGACGGAGCGCGCGGAACGCGAGCTTACCATGGCCGGTTTCGCGGCGGCTGGTGAATCCGAAACGTCCAACTTCACCAACCGAATAAGGCGGGAAGTTATAGTGCAGCATGAAATTGGTGTAGCTCAGACCGTCGAGCCCGTCGATCATCTGCTCAGCATCTTTGGTGCCCAAAGTCGTGGTCACAATCGCCTGAGTTTCACCGCGGGTGAACAGAGCCGAACCGTGGGTCCTTGGCAGCAAACCAACCATCGCTTCGATCGGGCGAACCTGATCAAGCTTACGACCGTCGATACGGGTGCCATCCTTGATGATAGCACCACGAACGATTTCCGCTTCCAGCTTCTTGACCATCTTGCCGGCGGTCATCTGGGTCTGGCCGTCTGCATCGGCATATTTTTCTTTGGCTTTGTCGCGAACCGCATTCAGCGCGTTGCTACGTTCTGATTTGTCGGTTTTCTTGTAAGCCGCAGCAATATCTTTTCCGACCAGCTTGCGCAGTTCGTCCTTAATGCCGCTATTGTCGTCACCAGCGTCAAGCTGCCAAGGCTCTTTCGCAGCCTGTTCAGCCAGATCGATGATCAGGCCAGCTACTTCCTTACATGCGTTATGGGCAAATTGCACAGCGCCGAGCATGACTTCTTCCGAAAGCTCTTGTGCCTCGGATTCAACCATCATCACAGCGCCCATGGTTCCGGCTACAACCAGATCAAGTTCGCCTTCGGCGACTTCGTCCATCGACGGGTTCAGTTGATATTCGCCTTCTTTATAGCCAACACGCGCAGCGCCGATTGGTCCCATGAATGGAACGCCGGAAATGGTCAGCGCAGCAGAAGCAGCAACCATCGCCAGAATGTCGGGTTCGTTGACGCCATCATAGCTCATCACCTGACAGATTACGTTGATTTCGTTGTAGAAACCTTCTGGGAACAACGGTCGGCAAGGACGGTCAATCAAACGCGATGTCAGCGTTTCTTTTTCCGTCGAGCGGCCTTCGCGCTTGAAAAATCCGCCCGGGATACGACCGGCGGCTGAGAATTTTTCCTGATAGTGAACGGTCAGCGGGAAGAAATCCTGCCCGTCACGTACCGATTTGGCGGCGGTAACTGCGCACAGTACAACCGTTTCGCCGAGGGTCGCAAGTACCGCGCCGTCAGCCTGGCGGGCAATACGGCCCGTCTCGAGGGTGAGGGTCTGTCCGCCCCATTCCATTTCAACTTTTTTTACATCAAACATTCGTATTTTCCTTTGTCCCGCCTGCCCTATGCAGTGCGGGGGCTTTCTTGTGTCCAGCAATCCGGCTGAACAGCGGTTCGGGGTGACTTTCACCCCCCTTGCTTGGCGCGTCCCCGCCTTATTGCGGGGAATTGCCGATTTGTTCCCCTGCGAAGGCAGGGGTCCATCTCCCAAGTTTGCGTCAATTGGCACTTTCTGGAGATGGGCACCTGTCTACACAGGTGCACAAAGTGAAAACGGCCCCCGCAAGGGAGCCGCCTTCAAAACTCTTATTTCCGGAGACCAAGGTCCTTGATCAACTTGGCGTAACGCTCGACATCCTTCTTGCGAAGATAGTCCAGCAGGCTGCGCCGCTTGTTCACCATCATCAGCAATCCGCGACGAGAGTGGTTATCCTTGTGGTGGCCTTTGAAATGCTCGGTCAGGTTCACAATACGCTCGGTGAGCACAGCGACCTGAACTTCCGGAGAACCGGTATCGCCCTTTGTCTGGCCGAATTTTTTAATCAGTTCTTGTTTTTTTTCTGCGGTAATCGTCATTTGTTTTCATTCCTTCGAACATCATCACATATTAAACCCGCGCACCACCTTGACGGTGCCATCAACAATCTCTGCCAGCGCAACCGGAGAACCTTCATTCTCTGTCGCTAGGAAAAGCCCGTTGACTGCGGGGTTCCCGATCATTTCCTGTTCGTCCAGCGTCATGCCTTGCCGAAGCAGTTTTGCCTGATCAGGAGTGAGGTCATAAGCCGGGATGTCGTCCAGCCCTGCCTCAAGCGGCAAAAGATATTCTGTAATGTCCGCGCCCTTACCAATTTCGTTGAGTTTGTCCAGCGAAATCGCCTGTTTCAGGGTGAACGGACCGGCCTTGGTCCGCCGCAACATGGTGACATGGCCGTAAGTGCCAAGCGCCCGCGCGATGTCACGGGCCAGGGAGCGGATGTAAGTGCCCTTGGAGACTGTGGTGGTGAGGGTGACACTGTCGAGTAACTCTGTTTGCGCTGAGCTTGTCGAAGCGCCTTTATCGACTAACGGCCTTCTTTCGACAGGCTTAGGCCGAACGGATAGACCATAGATCGTCACCGCCCGCAGCTTCATCTCCACCTCTTCCCCGGCCCGCGCCAGATCATAGGCCCGGCGGCCATTGATTTTCAGCGCGGAATATTTGGGTGGTATCTGTTCGATTGGCCCGGTGAACTGCGGCAAAACCGCCTCGACGTCCTCCAA
>NZ_JBATHY010000073.1:0-31901 GCF_049667325.1 Parasphingorhabdus sp.
GGCTGCCTTTGTTGACGCGGAACATGCGCTCGACCCGGTCTATGCCAAAGCGCTGGGCGTCAATACCGACGAGTTGATCATCTCCCAGCCCGATACCGGTGAGCAAGCGCTGGAGATCACCGATACACTTGTTCGGTCCAATGCGATCGACATATTGGTTGTCGATTCGGTTGCCGCTCTGGTTCCGCGCGCTGAGATTGAAGGCGAAATGGGCGATACCCATGTCGGCTTGCAAGCCCGTTTGATGAGTCAGGCGCTGCGCAAGCTGACCGGTTCGATCAGCCGCTCCAAATGCATGGTGATTTTCATCAACCAGATCCGCATGAAAATCGGTGTGATGTACGGCAATCCGGAAACCACCTCTGGCGGCAATGCGCTGAAATTCTATGCTTCGGTCCGGCTCGACATCCGGCGCACTGGCCAGATCAAGGAACGCGACGATATCGTCGGCAATACCACCCGGGTCAAAGTGGTCAAGAACAAGGTCGCACCGCCGTTCAAACAGGTCGAATTCGATATCATGTACGGCCAGGGCATTTCCAAGGTCGGCGAGATTATTGATCTGGGCGTGAAAGCCGGTGTGGTCGAAAAATCGGGCGCCTGGTTCTCTTATGACTCGGTTCGTATCGGACAGGGACGTGAAAATTCGAAACGCTTTCTTCTGGAAAATCCGGAGATGATGGCCAAGCTGGAAAATCAGATTCGCGGCAAACAGGAAGAAGTGGCCGAGGAAATGATGACGGGGCCGATTGGCAAGGCCGATGACGGTGATGATGCTGAATAGGTGATCGGACCATCATGGCGGTGACCCGCTTTGATGGCCGCACCTCCCGGTCGGAGACCGCCTCCGCTGACCCGCCTTGCGCTGAGACGGAGAAACGGAGAAACCAGAATATTACAAGATTTGCCGGATCACTCTCCCCCGAGGCGATCCCTGGCATAGGGTCGTCCTTCTGTCCCCCGACTGCAAGGACGGCCCATTTTTTTTTGGCATTCTCCATCAATAGCGGACGGCCAAAATGTTGGAAAAGATTGACATTTGGCTGCTTACAACGCTTCGTTGGCCCCAACTTTGACAAACTTTGAGCTTTCCGGAAGGCCAATATAGCAATGACCATCACCCTCCATCATCTCGAAAACAGCCGTTCGCAGCGGATAATCTGGTTGCTGGAGGAGCTCGGTCTGGATTATCAAATCAAGCGCTATGAACGCGACCCCAAAACCAGCAAGGCGCCAGACAGTCTGAAAGCTATCCATCCCCTCGGCAAGTCGCCGATGATCGAGGATGATGGTGACGTGATTATCGAGACTGCGGTGATCGTGGAATATCTGGTCGACAAGGCCGGCGGCAAACTTGGTGCACCCAATGATAAAAGAGGTGCGCGGCTGTACACACAATATCTTCACTTTGCCGAGGCCTCGCTGATGCCGCCGTTATATGCGTCCCTGGTGGTCGGCCGCCTGGGCTTGCTTGGATTGCCTGCACGCGGTGCAGTGCAGCGGATGGTGACGGAACCGTTGGCATGGCTGGAAACCGAACTCGAATCCCGTGATTATTTTGCTGGTGACACCCTCACTGCGGCAGATATCATGATGAGCTTTCCAATCGAGGCAGCCGGCACCCGTTTGGGGCTGGAGGAGTTTCCCAACCTCAAGGCCTATTTGGACCGGATCCATTCGCGGCCTCAATATCAAACCGCGCTTGAAAAGGGCGGTCCCTATGCATTCGCTTGATAGTATTTTGCTAGAACCCCGCTTTTGCGGGTAGATCCGCAGACGGGGCAACCCGTCTTACCTGCTGGCGGGATTAGGTTTTGATCCATTCTCGGGATTGTCAACGGCAGATCGCTCGCCTAAGTCGAATTCATGCAAACCACCAATGATATCAGACGGTCTTTTCTGGACTATTTCGCTGCTCAGGGTCACGAGATTGTCCCCTCTTCGCCGCTCATTCCCTATAATGATCCGACGCTGATGTTCATCAATGCGGGGATGGTCCCGTTCAAGAATATCTTCACTGGTGCGGAGAAAAGCCCTTATTCCACGGCTACTTCCAGTCAGAAATGCGTTCGCGCCGGCGGGAAGCATAATGATCTCGACAATGTCGGCTATACCGCGCGGCATCATACGTTTTTCGAAATGCTCGGCAATTTCTCCTTTGGCGACTATTTCAAGGAACAGGCCATCCATCATGCATGGGACCTGATTACAAAGGTCTGGGGCATTTCTCCGGACCGGCTAACCGTCACTGTTTATCATACCGACGACGAAGCCTTTGACCTGTGGAAGAAAATTGCCGGCCTGCCGGACGAGCGGATCATTCGCATAGCCACCGATGACAATTTTTGGTCGATGGGCGATACCGGACCTTGCGGCCCGTGCAGCGAGATATTTTACGATCATGGCGACCATATCGCCGGCGGTCCTCCGGGCAGTCCCGATGAAGACGGCGATCGCTTTGTCGAGATCTGGAATCTGGTGTTCATGCAATATGACCAGCGCGGCGAAGGCGATCGCGTGGATCTGCCCAAACCGTCTATCGATACCGGCATGGGGCTGGAGCGTGTTGCCGCCGTCATGCAGGGCGTGCACGACAATTACGAAATCGATCTTTTCAAGGCGCTGATTGCTGAATCCGGTTCGCTGACCGGCACAGCCACCACCGGTGACGGTCAGGCCAGCCACCGGGTGATTGCAGACCATCTGCGCGCATCATCCTTTCTCGTTGCCGACGGCGTTCTGCCGTCCAACGAGGGGCGCGGCTATGTGCTGCGCCGGATCATGCGCCGCGCCATGCGCCATGCCCATTTGCTGGGTTCGCAGGATCCGTTGATGCACCGGATGGTTGGCGCGTTGACCGGCGAAATGGGCAACGCCTTTCCCGAACTAATCCGGGCCAAGCCGCTGATCGAAGAAACCCTTCTGAGGGAAGAAACCAATTTCCGGCAGACCTTGGCCAACGGCCTGAAACTACTCGACGCGGAAATTGCCGGAATGGGCGAGGGCGATATTCTCCCCGGCGCAACCGCGTTCAAACTTTATGACACATTCGGTTTTCCATACGATCTCACCGAAGACGCGCTTCGTGCCCAATCGCTGGGTGTTGATCGCGATGGCTTTGACAAGGCGATGGCGGAGCAAAAAGCCGCTGCCCGTGCCGCGTGGAAAGGATCTGGCGATCAGGCCTCTGATGCTGTCTGGTTCGATATTGCCGAGCGGGAAGGCAGTACCGAGTTCACCGGCTATACGTCAGAGGAAGGCGAGGGTCTCGTGGTTGCGCTGGTCAAGGATGGCGCAGAGATCGAAGCCGCGCATAGCGGCGACGTCATCACTCTGCTGACCAACCAGACGCCTTTTTACGGGGAAAGCGGCGGACAGATGGGCGACGCTGGTCAAGTCTCCGGCGCGGACGGATTCGCGGCCAGCGTAACCGATACCAGAAAGCCGCTGGGACGCCTGCATGCCCATCAGATTGAAATCAAATCGGGTTCGGTGTCGGTCGGGGACATGGTCCACCTAAAAGTGGATAATGACCGGCGCACCGCGCTCCGGGCCAATCACAGCGCCACCCATTTGCTGCACAAGGCGTTGCGGCACCATCTCGGCGACCATGTGACCCAGAAGGGTAGTCTGGTTGCTGCCGATCGCCTGCGTTTCGATTTCTCGCATCTGTCGGCTCTGACTGAATCCCAGATAAAAGCCGTGGAAGCTGACGTGAACGCGCAGATTCGCGGCAATAGTCAGGTTACCACACGCCTGATGAGCCCTGATGAAGCCGTCGAGGCTGGAGCGCTTGCGCTGTTCGGCGAAAAATATGGCGATGAAGTCCGCGTGCTTTCGATGGGTCTGGAAGCTGGTCTGGATTATTCGGTAGAGCTATGCGGCGGGACGCATGTCCAAGCGTTGGGCGATATCGGTCTGATGGTCATCGTCTCGGAATCCGCAGTGGCCAGTGGTGTCAGAAGAATCGAAGCGCTGACCGGTGAAGCGGCGCGCCTGTGGTTTGCTGACCGTGATGCCAAGCTCAAGTCGATTGCCGCGACGCTCAAGGCCTCTCCGGAAGAAGCCGCTGATCGCGTCGCCATATTGGTCGAAGAACGCAAGAAGCTCGACCGGGAATTGACCGAGGCGAAAACCGCGCTGGCACTGGCCGGCGACGGCGGTGGCGCGCAAGCAACGGAGACCGAAACCATTGGTGAAGTCGCGTTTAGCGGCAAGGTTATTCAGGGGCTGAATCCCAAGGAATTGCGCGGTCTGGTTGACCAGGCTAAAAAGCAGCTGACCAGCGGCGTGAGCGCGATGGTGGCGGTCAACGACGGCCGTGCAACTGTTGCGGTTGGTGTGACCGATGACTTGACCGAGCGGTTGAGCGCTGTCGATCTGGTTCAGGCTGGTGTAGCTGCGGTTGGCGGGAAGGGCGGTGGCGGTCGTCCGGACATGGCACAGGGCGGTGGTCCCGATGGCGCCAAAGCCGATGATGCCATTGCCGCTATCAGGACTGTTCTTGCGGGCTGAGGCCGTCCGGTACCAAGTCGTCGGCCGTGGCCTGCCCGGTCAAAGTGGACATGGATTTTAGCTTGGGTTCCTGCTCCAGATCACCGTCTTCCTGAATCTGCTTCCGGTAGATATCGCGCAGTTCATGGATAGAGGCGATGACCGGGCCCATCGCAACGCCATTCTCGACAAGCACGGCTTCCGATAATTGCAACGATCCTTCGAGCGCTTCGGGCACCGCATTGGTAGCGCCGGCCTGATAGAGTTCAGCGGCATGTTCGATATCCCGCGCTCTGGCAATGATCGGTAGGTCCGGCACCCAGGCGCGGACCTTTTTGACGATCTGTACCGACAAAACCGGCTCGTCCATCGTCAGCACCAGAGCCTTTGCATGGCCGAGCCGCAAACGGTCGAGCATTTCGTTTCGAGACACATTGCCGAACATGATCGGATAGCCCTCGCGGCGCGCTTTGGCGACGGTGTCAATGTTGGTGTCCACCGCGAGATATTTCTGATTATGGGTCGTCAAAAGATCGGCGATCAGCTTGCCGACCCGGCCAAAGCCGATGATGATCGTCTGCTGGGCTTCCACCGGCAATTCGTCGGGAGCCGCGCCACCACCGCTGCGCATTTCCATACGTCGCGCGATGTCATGGCCGAACCGGGCGAGAAGCGGCGTGATCGTCAGGCCTATAGCGGTCACAATCTGCCAGAATGCCGCTGTCTGTGGCTGGATCAACTGCGCTTGCGTTGCCGCAGCCAGTACAATCAATGTGGTTTCGGAGGGACTGGCCATCAATACTCCGGCTTCGGTCGCGGTACCGGCACGGGCGCCGGCAAAGCGAAGAAGGCCACCGGTGACGATCGCCTTCACCATAACCACGCCGACAACGGCGGTGATCAGGCTTGCCCAGTTTTCAAGCACAACCCGGATGTCGACCTGCATGCCGACGGTGATCAGAAACACACCCAGAGCCAGGCCCTTGAACGGCTGTGTGATGACTTCGACTTCACCATGATATTCGGTTTCTGCGATAAGCAGGCCGGCGAGAAGGGCACCGACAATTGGTGACAATCCGGTCGCGGCTGTCGCCAGGCTGGCCAGGATGATGACCAGCAGGCTTACCGCGAGAAACAGTTCGGGACTCTTGGTCCGCGCGGCTTGCGCAAAAATTCGCGGCAGGAGCAGCCGCCCGAGAACGAGCATGCCTATAATGACCGCACCGCCTAGCAAAAGCGTTCGCCACAGATCACCCCATCCGCCATCCGCCGTTATTGCAGGCGAGATAGCGCCGAGAAGGAAAATGATCGGAACAATGGCGACATCTTCGAACAGAAGCATGGCCAGAGCTGCCCTGCCGACTGGGCTTTTGGTACCGGACATGGGCAGCACCAGAGCGGTCGATGAAAGCGCCAATGCCAGGCCCAATCCTAGAGCGCCGGCAGAATTCTGGCCGAGAAGATATAGAACAGATCCGATTATCAAGCCCGAAGCCAGCAGTTCCGCGGCACCGACACCGAAGACCAGGCGGCGTAGCGACCAGAGCCGCTTGAATGACAATTCCAGCCCGATCGAGAAGAGCAGCAATATGATCCCCATTTCGGCGAACGGCTCTATTGCCTCGCGATCACTGATCGTGACAAATTGCAGCCATGAATATTGGCCCTGCAGCGAGCCAAGCCCGGACGGGCCGAGCAATATGCCGACCAGGATGAACCCGATAATCGGCGTGATGCGAAAACGGGCAAAAGCAGGAATGATGATTCCTGCGGCTCCCAGGATTACGATGGCGTCAATGAAGACCGGATTGTCGAGAGGACTGTGCATGGGGCGACTCTATACGCGAACGATGCTATTTGTCAGCAGCTTACGTGACGGAGAATGCGAATGATCGATATTGATCGCGACATTGTGATCGTGGGTGGCGGTCCTGCGGGGATGATGGCGGGATTGTTGTTCGCTCGTGCTGGATTGAAAGTGGCTGTGCTGGAAAAACATGCTGATTTTCTTCGGGATTTTCGCGGGGATACGGTTCATCCATCGACGCTGGAGCTCTTTCATCAACTGGGAATGCTGGATGACTTGCTGCAATTGCCGCATAGCAAATTGGAACAGGCATCCATCCACATCGCGGGGCGCCAGATGAAAGCGGTGGATTTTCGCTATTTGCCGGTAGCTGCCCCCTATGTCGCGATGATGCCGCAATGGGATTTGCTCAATTTCATCGCGACCAAGGCAAAACATTATCCCGGTTTTGATTTGCGGATGAAAACCGAAGCGGTCGATCTATTATATGGCAAGGCTGAGCGTGTATGCGGTGTCGAGACCCGCGACGGACAGAAGCTGGTCGCCAAGCTGGTCATTGCCGCCGACGGCAGAAGATCGGTGTTGCGCGGCAAAGCGAAGTTGCCGCTGCGGAACATAGGCGCGCCGATGGATGTTTTCTGGTTTCGCGTTGACAAGCCGAAGGGAAAGGGCGGTGACGTTTTTGGAGCCGTGCAAGCGGGCCGGTTCATGGTGTTGATTGATCGTCAGGATTATTATCAATGCGCCTATGTCTTCAACAAGGGGCAGGCAGGCGAAGTGAAAGCCGCCGGGCTGGAGGCGTTTCGCGCCGGCTTGCGCTCGCTGGTTCCCGATCTGGGCGCGGCGTTTGATCAGATAACCAGCTGGGATCAGGTGAAGATACTGGAAGTAGCGCTCGACCGACTGGAGCGCTGGCATCGCCCGGGTTTGCTGGCGATTGGCGATGCGGCTCATGCGATGTCGCCGATTGGCGGTGTCGGTATCAATATGGCAGTGCAGGACGCGGTGACGGCGGCCAATATATTGGCCGGTCCGATGGCGGCGGGAGAAAATCCCGATTCGCTGTTGCGGCAAGTCTATGCCCGCAGGATAAAGCCGGTGCGGCGGATGCAGGCCGTGCAGAAACTGGCGCAGGACAGGGTGATCGCTCCGCTATTGCGGCGCACGAAGCCGATCGAAAAGCCGTTATTGCCTTTGAGGATATTAAACCGGGTACCGTTGTTACGGCGCATTCCCGGTCGGGTCATCGGACTGGGGTTCGGGCGAGAGACTATTCAATCGCCCGAAGCACCCATCATTCCGGAATGACTATTTCCAGTTTTCCATTTCTTTTTCGAGATTGGAACGAACCGCTTCGAAAAACTGTTCGGTCGTCATCCACGACTGGTCTGGGCCGATAAGGATCGCGAGGTCCTTGGTCATGTCACCATTTTCAACGGTCTGGATACAGACGCGCTCCAAGGTTTCGGCGAAGCGCGTGACATCTGGTGTATTGTCAAATTTGCCGCGATAGATCAGGCCGCGGGTCCAGGCAAAGATCGATGCGATCGGGTTGGTTGATGTCGCCTTGCCCTGCTGATGCTGGCGATAATGGCGGGTAACCGTACCATGCGCTGCTTCCGCTTCGACACAGTCGCCGGTCGGTGTCATCAATACCGACGTCATCAGGCCGAGTGAACCAAAGCCCTGCGCGACTGTGTCCGACTGGACGTCGCCATCATAGTTTTTGCAGGCCCAGACGAACTTGCCGCTCCACTTCATCGCCGAAGCGACCATGTCATCGATCAGACGATGTTCGTAAGTGATACCGGCCTTGTCAAACTTGTCCTTGAACTCGGCTTCGAAAATTTCTTCGAACAGATCCTTGAAGCGCCCGTCATAGGCTTTCATGATCGTGTTCTTGGTCGACAGATAGACCGGCCATTCGCGGTTGAGGCCATAGTTCATCGATGCGCGAGCAAAGTCGCGAATCGAGTCGTCGAGATTATACATCGCCATGGCAACGCCGGGGGAGGGGAACTGAAATACTTCCTCGTCGATTTTGTCGCCATTGTCGCCTTCCCAGATCAGCCGCAGCTTGCCCGGCCCCGGAACCTTGAAGTCGGTTGCACGATATTGGTCACCGAAAGCATGACGGCCGACAACGATCGGATCGGTCCAGCCCGGAACAAGACGGGGCACATTGTCGATGACAATCGGTTCCCGGAACACAACGCCACCCAATATGTTGCGGATCGTGCCGTTCGGCGATTTCCACATCCGTTTCAGACCAAATTCCTCGACCCGATCTTCGTCCGGCGTGATCGTCGCGCATTTGACGCCGACGCCGTGTTTCTTGATCGCATTGGCCGCATCGACCGTGATCTTGTCATTGGTGTCGTCGCGGACTTCGATTGAAAGATCATAATAATGCAGATCAATGTCGAGATAGGGCTCAATCAACCGCTCGCGAATCCATTGCCAGATGATCCGCGTCATTTCGTCACCGTCAATTTCGACGACCGGATTTTTGACCTTGATTTTCGACATATCGCTTGGACTTTCCTGAAACGGGAGAAAAAGGAAGAATGATGTTGCCAGCCTCTTAGCAAAGATTGTCATTTGTTCAACCTAGAGTTGCTGCGGTTGAGTGAAACCGGATTGACAAATTTCCGATAAATCAACGGGAGTGTTGTCAGATTAATGGGCCGTCTCTAAGTAGCACCCATGGCAATTGAGAAATATTCAAACAAAGGGCTGGGAGAAGCCAAGTGGTCTTTCCCGCCGGTCCACCCCGAAGGCCGCAAATTTGCAGTCATCGCCGGACTCATAACCGCTTTTTTCGCTATCATGGCATGGGAAACCCTGGCCTGGCCGATGGCGGCCGTTACCGCGTGGGTATTGGCGTTTTTCCGCGATCCGAAGCGGGTTACACCGCTTGACGAAAAATACATCATTGCTCCAGCCGATGGTCTGGTGAACCTGATCATGCCGGTGAAACCACCGGTGGAATTGCAGGGTGAAGGTGGGCTGGGTGATGAAGAGCTTGTCCGCGTCTCGATTTTCATGAGTGTCTTCGATGTTCACATCAACCGCACCCCAATCGAAGGAACGGTAAAGAGGCAGGCCTATATTTCCGGCAAGTTTCTGAATGCCGATCTTGATAAGGCGAGCGAGGAAAACGAGCGGCAGCATTTTCTGGTTGAACGCACTGACGGACTCAAGGTTGGATTTACACAGATTGCAGGCCTTGTGGCCCGGCGGATCATGGCCTTTGTCAAGGAAGGCGATTTTGTCGCTGTCGGACAGCGAATCGGTCTGATTCGTTTCGGCAGCCGTGTCGATGTCTATTTGCCCAAGGGGACAGAGCCAAATGTCGTGTTGGGGCAACGGACCATTGCCGGAGAAACCGTGATCGCAATAATCGGTCAGATGAAAGAGATTGAAGGCGTCGGCCAATGATCATCGGTCTGGCCGATGATCGATCGCAGCAAAATTGATGGCTGAAAAGGGCTCCATGAAAAGACCCGAGAGAGGCATACCTTTGCGAGCCTTTGTTCCGAATGCGGTGACCGCGTTGGCACTTTGCGTGGGTTTGAGCAGTGTCCGTTTCGCCTATATGGACAATTGGGTGTTGGCCGCCGCAGCGATTGTTCTCGCCGGGATATTGGATGGCCTCGATGGCCGAATTGCCCGACTCTTGAATGCGCAGAGCCGCTTTGGGGCGGAACTCGACTCATTGTCCGATGTCATTGCTTTCGGTGTGTCGCCTGCGCTGGTGATGTTCTTCTGGTCCACTCAGTACATGCCACAATTTGGATGGGTGTTGGCGCTCACTATGGCAGTCGGTTGTGCGCTCAGGCTGGCACGCTTCAATGCGTTGATCGATGATGAGGACCAACCGCACAAGTCAGCCGGTTTTCTGACCGGCATTCCGGCCCCGGTGGGTGCCGGTCTGGCGATGTTGCCGCTATATTTGTGGATGATAACCGATCTGCCAATTTTCCGCCATTATGCGGTGGTGGCACCCTGGATTGTGCTGATCGCTTTTCTGATGATATCCAACACGGCAACTTTCAGTTGGTCTTCGCTGCGTTTACGCAAGAACATCCGGCTCGAGGGGATTGCCGTGATCGCGCTGCTCGGCGTCGCCTTGATCAACGCTCCCTGGATCATGCTCACTGCAATCAGTATCGCCTATCTGACGTTGATTCCGTTCAGTGTGAGAAGTTACGCAAAAGTCAGGCGGCAACGCGCAGCGGAGCGGACTGCAACGAACGATGCTGGTTCATAAGCTGCGACACTTTGACTGTCCGGTGGCGATATGCCGTTGGTCGTGACACTGCTGCAGACTGGTCGGCTTTCAACTCGCTTTGAATGACGCTGACGATCTTGCCCCGATATTGAACGAACATCATCGCGATGACCGTGGCGGAGCCGAAAAAGGCGAGCGCAAAAAGAGTAGAGATTGCAAAACTTAGCATGTCAAAATTCCATTCGTTCTATCAATGAACTCATAATGTTCCATATATGTTCTCATTGTCAAGCGCTATTCGTAACATAATGAAGATACGCGGCCGAATCCGAAAGGTTGCGTGTTGGCAGTATTGCAACCGGCCGAGGCTTGGTAAGACTTGATGTAGCGCATGAATTGATGCACTCTTTGCTGATGTTTCCGCAGGGAGGGGACACCATGAGTAAGGACAAGCAAGATCAGGTTGCGCCGGTGGTGGTTGCAAGCGATCTCAAGGTTAGTGACCTTCGCGCTGCGCTTGCAGCAGGTTGGGGTGATTATAAGGCGTTTCCTGCATTCGGGCTGTTTTTCGCCGCTATCTATGTAATCGCGGGGATGTTTATCTATTTTGCACTTTTCGTCCGCGGCGAGATCGCCTGGTTAGTCCCGGCTGCGGCGGGATTTCCACTTCTGGCGCCTTTTGTCGCCGTCGGGCTTTATGAAGTTAGCCGCCGCCGTGAGTCTGCCATTCCGATGAGTTGGCGAGCCATTCTAGGTGCTTTGCGCGGGCGCGGCGACGAACAGATATTGAGCATGGGCGTTATTCTGTTTGTCGGATTCGGTTTCTGGATCATGGTCGCACACGGTATTTTTGCGATTTTCCTGGCGGAATCCGGCATAGGATCCGAGTCTATCGAGTTGTTCCGTACCGGCGCGGGGTTGATGATGTTGCTGGTTGGCGGTATCGCCGGAGCGCTGATGGCGCTGGCATTTTATGCGATCACGGTCGTCAGCCTGCCGATGCTGGTAGATCGCGAGGTTGATTTTATAACCGCAATCATTGCGAGCCTGGCGACGGTGCGATCGAACAAGTTCGTCTTGCTGATCTGGGCTGCCGTGATCGCGATTGCCCTGTTTGTTGCCATGCTCCCGCTTTTCCTGGGGCTCCTCGTCGTGCTTCCGGTGCTCGGGCACGCAACATGGCACTTATATCGTCGATCGGTAGGCAAGGCACACACATAGACCGTCAAATCATAGAGCGGTTTACGCCGTGTCGGCCTCATCCAAGGCACTGATCGCTTCTGCAACCCGAATAGCAACAATTTCGGTGTTCGGAAGAGTCTCTATTTTGATCAGCATGATCCCCAGCTGTTGTGCGATTTGCGATCGCATAACTGCTTCCGTCGCAACGTTATCAGTTTCAGGAATCTTTTCCCTTGTCATTTTATGTTTCCACTCCGTTTGCAGGCCAGCAGGATAAGAATAGAGTAATTCTCGGCAACAGATAGCCTCTTGGGCTTTCCCGGCTGCGCAGTCGCGCCGAGAACTAGAGCGGACGACGACTGACGGCTAAAGCTGAAAACACTGTTCTTTGTTACACGCGATTCCAACGGCTTTAACGGCCTACTTGATATGGGACGTGGGCATCATTACCAATGAATTCTTGGAATAATGAAATGACAAAAACGCTATGCCAGTTTATGCGGCCGCGGAGCACATGAGCAATATCGGCTCGTCTCCCGTCAGATATCTGCAATCAATTTGACTCAGCATGTTGTTGGCTCGCTCGCGTTCCGGTCATCGCCAGTTTAGGGTTGCATTCTGCTCCGCTTCGCCTTAACGGCACGCTCATTCCACATGGAAAGCACTCATACCGGTGCCAATAGCGGTCTTTCAGGCCGTTCGAGGTTCTCAGCTTTCCAGAGGCATAACCGGATAAGGAGAAATATTATGGCGGCCCCTGTCGTCACCCTACAGCAATTGATTGAAGCCGGAGCGCATTTCGGCCACCAGACCCACCGCTGGAACCCAAAGATGAAACCGTACATCTTTGGCGCCCGCAACAGTGTCCATATTCTAGACCTTTCGCAGAGCGTGCCCTTGTTCGCACGGGCGCTCGATTTTATCGCCAATGCCGTTTCGGCTGGCGGCAAGGTTCTTTTCGTCGGTACCAAGCGTCAGGCGCAAGAGCCGATCGCTGAAGCAGCCCGCGCAAGCGGCCAGCATTTTGTCAACCATCGCTGGCTCGGCGGCATGCTGACCAACTGGAAAACCATTTCCAACTCGATCCGCCGGATGAAAACCCTGGAAGAACAGCTCGGTGGTGACACCGCTGGCTTTACCAAGAAAGAAGTCCTGCAGATGACGCGCGAGCACATCAAGCTGGAGCTTTCGCTTGGTGGTATCCGTGACATGGGCGGCATTCCTGATGTCATGTTCGTGATCGATGCCAACAAGGAAGAACTCGCCATCAAGGAAGCCAATGTTCTGGGTATTCCGGTTGTCGCGATTCTCGATTCGAACGTTGATCCAAGCAACATCGCTTTCCCGGTACCGGGCAATGATGACGCCGCACGTGCAATTCGCCTCTATTGCGAATCCGTTGCGGCTGCCGCAACCAAGGGCGGCCAGGACGCTTCGGTTGCAGCTGGCGCAGATCTCGGAGCAGCTGTTGCTCCTCCGGTCGAGCAGATTGTTTCGAGCGAAGCAAATGCAAGCGCAATGGCTTCCGGCGAAGAAGCTGCGGTGGCCGAGATTGCCGAAATAGCGGCAGAAATGGCACCGGCTGAAAAAGCTCCCGCTGTAGCTGAACCCAAAGCGGAAAAGGCTGCCGTTGCGGAGAAACCTAAAGCAGAAAAAGCTCCTGCTGCGGAGAAACCCAAAGCGGATAAAGCACCTGTAGAAAAACCTAAAGCTGAGGCAAAAGCGGCTCCAAAAAAGGCTGCCGCCAAGAAAGCGGCTACCAAAAAGCCGGCGGCCAAAAAGACTGCGGTTAAGAAAGATGACGCGAAGGCCGACGAAAAAGCCTGAACTTGAAGCATCTTTCTGCGGTCTTATATTGGCTGCTACGAGAAATAATCGGGGCGACTTCAATGTCGCCCCAATTTCGCATTTCCCCGTCAAGAAATTGAGGAACAAATAATGGCTATTACAGCAGCAGCAGTGAAAGAACTGCGCGAGCGTACCGGCGCTGGCATGATGGATTGCAAGAAAGCGCTGAACGAAACCAATGGCGACGTTGAAGCGGCGGTTGACCTGTTGCGGACCAAAGGTCTTGCTGCGGCGCAGAAAAAATCTAGCCGTACAGCGGCTGAAGGTCTTGTCGGTGTCGCGGTCGAAGGCACCAGGGGTGTCGCAGTTGAAGTGAACAGCGAAACCGATTTTGTTGCCAAGAATGACCAGTTTCAGGATTTTGTTGCCAAGGTAACAGGCGTGGCACTTGGTCTGAATGACGATGACGTCGAAGCGCTGGCCGCTTCGGATTATCCGACTGGCGGAACTGTCAAAGACGTATTGACCAACAATATCGCGACGATCGGTGAAAACCAGGCGATCCGCAGAATGAAAACGGTTGCGGTCTCCGGCGGTCTGGTTGTTCCTTATATCCACAATGCGGTCACCCCGACGATGGGCAAGATCGGCGTTTTGGTTGCGCTCGAAAGCACCGCTGGCGCTGATGTTCTCGAACCACTCGGCAAGCAGATTGCGATGCATATCGCCGCTGCATTCCCGCTGGCTCTGAACGCAGATGGCCTCGACCCGGAATTGCTGGCCCGTGAGCGCGCAATCGCTACCGAAAAGGCCGCCGAATCCGGCAAGCCGGATAATATCATCGAAAAAATGGTTGATGGTGCGATGGCAAAATTTGCCAAAGAAAATGCGCTGCTCAGCCAGACTTTCGTGATGGATAACAAAACTCCGGTCGCGCAAGTTGTCGAGCAGGCTGGGAAAGCGGCTGGCGTAGAAATCAAGCTTACCGAATATGTCCGGTTCCAGCTTGGTGAAGGCATTGAGAAGAAAGAAGAAGATTTTGCAGCAGAAGTTGCTGCTGCGGTTGCCGGCTAATCGAGCAACAGTTTGAATATTTCAGGCGGTAACGCTTGGCAGCATGGCGCGGACTATCTATGGTCTGCGCCATTGTTGTTTTTGAGGCCGGGCATTGAGTCCGGCGGGATAGGATTTGCATGAAACGACCGGCGTTCAAGCGGATATTGCTGAAGCTTTCTGGTGAAGTCCTGATGGGATCGAATGAATTCGGAATCGACCCGGAAACGGTCAACCGTATCGCGGCCGAAGTGAAATCTGCGAAAGAGGCGGGTTTCGAGCTTTGTCTGGTCGTCGGCGGAGGCAATATTTTCCGCGGTTTGGCCGCTGCCGCAAAGGGCTTTGAACGGACTAGCGCGGATTATATGGGCATGCTGGCGACGGTGATGAATGCGCTTGCTGTCCAGAATGCGCTCGAACAAATGGGCTGTGACACTCGGGTCTTGTCCGCAATCCCGATGGCGAGCGTGTGCGAGCCGTATATTCGCCGCAAGGCCGTGCGCCATCTCGAAAAAGGCCGCATCGTTATTTTTGCCGCGGGAACCGGCAATCCCTATTTCACGACAGATACTGCAGCGGCATTGCGCGCAGCGGAAATGGGCTGCGAGGCGCTTTTCAAGGGAACGAGTGTCGACGGCGTATATAATGCCGATCCGAAAAAGGACCCTGCCGCGACACGCTATGAGGAATTGAGTTTCGATCAGGTTCTGAGCGATAATCTGAAGGTCATGGACGCCAGCGCCGTCGCGCTGTGCCGCGAGAACAAGATACCGATCGTGGTATTCTCGATCCGCGAGCAAGGCAATCTGGCGACCGTCTTGGGTGGCGGTGGTACCGCGACCATGGTCGGAACATCCGAATAATATTTAGGGGAAACAGCAATGGCACAATATGACAAGGCCGATCTGCAAAAGCGGATGAATGGCTCGCTGGAGGCGCTCAAACATGATTTGAGCGGTCTGCGCACCGGCCGGGCCAATATAGCGCTTCTGGATACAATAACGGTTGAAGTCTATGGCTCAAGAATGCCGCTCAATCAGGTTGCCACCGTATCCGTACCCGAACCACGCATGTTGTCGGTCCAGGTGTGGGACAAGGGAAATATACAGCCCGTGGAAAAGGCAATCCGTTCCGCTGGCCTGGGATTGAACCCGATGACGGACGGCCCCAATATCAGGCTGCCAATCCCGGATCTGACCGAAGAGCGCCGCAAGGATCTTGCCAAGCTGACCGGCCAATTTGCCGAAAAGGCACGCATCGCAATTCGCAATGTCCGGCGTGACGGCATGGATGACCTGAAGGCCGACGAGAGCAAGAAGGAAATCAGCGAAGATGACCGGAAACGGCTCGAGACCGAAGTTCAAAAACTGACCGACGAGATGATTGCCGAAGCCGACATGCTCGCTGACGCAAAAGAGCAGGAAATCCTGACCCAGTGAAGCTCGTGCGTTCCAAGAACGGTGCTGTAGATCCGGTGCCTGGTGTCACCGGCATAGCAGACCCGATACACGGTGTCCGTCACATCGCAATCATCATGGATGGCAATGGGCGCTGGGCAAAGCGCAAGCATCTTCCACGCGCACTGGGCCACAAGAAAGGTGTTGAGGCGGTCCGCAATATTGTCCGCGTGGCCGGAAAAATGGGCATCGAGGTGATGACGCTCTATGCCTTTTCATCGGAAAACTGGAATCGTCCCGAAGATGAAATCAGCGATCTCATGGGATTGCTGCGCCAGTATATCCAGTCGGATATCAATGAATTTGTCGAAAATGGCGTGCGGTTGAAGGTGATTGGCAATTACAAGGCGCTGGAAGCCGATATTGTCGCGATGATCGATAATGCGATCGAAAAAACGGCACAGAATGACAAGATGACTCTAGCCGTCGCGCTGAATTATGGCGCGCAAGACGAAATGTTGCGAGCGGTCCAGCAAATTGCGACAGCCGTAAAAAAAGGTGCCGTGGAGCCTGAAGAGATCGGTCTCGATCATATTTCCGGTGGCTTGGATACTGCAGATCTGCCGCCGCTCGACTTGCTGATCAGAACATCGGGCGAATTGCGCTTGTCTAATTTCCTCCTGTGGCAGGCAGCCTATGCCGAACTATATTTTACCGACACGCTGTGGCCGGATTTCGACCAGAAAGAGCTTGAGAAAGCTTTGAAATCATTTGGAGATCGCGAGCGAAGGTTTGGTGGTCGCTGAGCATGGATGAACCTGCTGCTCCGACACCCGGCAAATCGAATGAATTGCAAACACGTATCATCGTAGGCGTGCTGCTGATTGTGGCAGCGTTGCTGGCGGGATATTTTGGCGGCGCGCTTCTCTGGTTGCTTGTTGTACTCATGGCGCTTGGCATCATGAGCGAGTGGGCCGGGTTGACCGGGCGGCACAAAAATCGCCGGCTGGCAATGTACGCGCTGTCGGTACCTTTGGCGATCATGTCGCCGTGGGCTGCCGGGGCATCATTTCTGGGCCTCGGTCTGATCTTGGGTGCGGCGATGTTTGTCGCGGTGTTCGACCGTTCGCTCAAACTCGCAGCGGGCGTGATTTATGCCGGTCTTCCGGCGCTTGCGATCCTCTATTTGCGCGATATCGACAATGGCATATTGATCATGCTCTGGACCCTTGCTCTGGTCTGGGCCACCGATATCGGTGCTTATTTTTCCGGTCGTGCGATCGGCGGGCCAAAATTGGCACCGCAGTTCAGTCCCAACAAAACCTGGGCCGGTCTGGTTGGTGGCGTCGCCCTGACGGCGGTCGTCAGCTATGCCCTTCACATCTATTGGGGGCTACCTTTCTATCTGGTGCTGCTGAGTATCCCTCTCGCCGGTTTGGCGCAAATGGGTGATCTGTTTGAAAGCTGGCTCAAGCGGAAGGCGGGCGCAAAGGATAGCGGGACCATCTTCCCCGGTCATGGCGGCGTAATGGATCGTCTCGATGGCTTGATTCCGGTTGCACCGGTTGTGGCTGCGATCATGCTTGCAGAATATCTGTCTACGTTATCATGACAAAATCGGTATCCATATTTGGCGCGACAGGATCGGTAGGCCAGTCGACGCTGGACCTTATCCGCCAGCATCCGCAAGACTTTAATATCATTGCTCTAACCGCCAATACCAATGCGTCCCAGCTAGCCGCCCTAGCCAAAGAATTTTCCGCAGAAATTGCGGTTGTCGCCGACGATTCAGCTTATAAGGAGCTTGAACAGCAACTGGCAGGAACGTCGATTCAGGCAGCAAGCGGACCGGACGCGCTAGTCGCCGCCGCCGCTATGGGTGCAGACTGGACGATGGCGGCGATTGTGGGTTGCGCCGGATTGCCGCCAACTCTCGCAGCCCTGCGCTGCGGAAAGACGGTTGCCCTGGCCAACAAGGAAGCCTTGGTTTCCGCTGGTGCGTTGATGATTACAGAGGCCCGGATGGCAGGAGCAACCCTGTTGCCCGTCGATTCAGAGCATAATGCAATATTCCAGGCGTTGCAGGGCGGGCGGATCGATCAGGTCCGCAAGATCACCCTGACCGCCAGTGGCGGCCCGTTTCGCACATGGACGCGCGAGCAGATGGCCGGCGTGACGCCGGAGCAGGCGGTTGCACATCCCAATTGGGACATGGGCGCCAAAATCTCGGTCGACAGCGCGACGATGATGAACAAGGGGCTCGAGCTGATTGAAGCCCATTATCTATTTCCGGTCGGTCTCCAAAATATCGAAATATTGGTGCATCCACAGTCGGTTATCCATTCGATGGTCGAATATCACGACCGCTCGACGCTGGCCCAGCTTGGCTCACCGGATATGCGAATTCCCATCGCCAGTGCGCTGGCCTGGCCGGAACGGATGACCACCAATTGTGATCCCCTCGATTTGGCCGACATTGGCACACTCGATTTCGAGTTGCCTGACGAAGACCGTTTCCCGGCAACCAAGATCGCCAGAGCTGTCATCATGGCGGGCGGAGCGAAACCGGCTATGCTCAATGCGGCGAATGAAATTGCCGTCGCTGCATTTCTCAATCGCGCGGTTCAGTTTCTGGACATCACAGAGATTGTAACGCGGCTGTTAGATAGTTATAGCCCGCCGGAACCGAGCGAGTTGGCGGATATTTTTGCGATAGACAAAGAGACGCGTGTTCGGACCGAGCAACTGGTCGAGGAATTGAAGGTTTGACGGAAAATCCGGGTATTTTGCTGACGCTTCTGGCGTTTCTTATCGTCATTGGTGTGCTCGTGTTTGTGCACGAGATGGGTCATTATCTGGTTGGCCGCTGGTGCGGTGTGAAGGCGGAAACCTTTTCCATCGGCTTCGGCAAAGAGATCGCTGGCTGGACCGACAAGCGCGGGACGCGCTGGAAGGTCTGCATGTTGCCACTGGGTGGCTATGTCCAGTTTGCGGGAGACATGGACCCCTCGGGCATGAAGAGCAAAGAATGGCTCAATCTGCCGGCGGCGGAACGCAACCAAACCTTCCAATCCAAATCTTTATGGCAGCGCGCCGCGATTGTTGTTGCAGGCCCGGCGATCAATTTCATCTTCGCCATTCTGATCATCATGGGTTTTGTCATAGCCTATGGCACGAGTGCTGCTTTGCCGGTAGCACAAGAAATTTCGGAAAATTCGACCGCTTCGGCAATTGGCATGAGACCCGGTGACAGAGTCATCTCCGTTGCCGGAGAGAAAATTGACCTGTTTGAAGACCTGCAGCAGAAAATAATGCTGATTCCTGATCAAAATGTGGAAATTGTCTACGAACGGGATGGCGAGGTGATTGCCAAACAGGGCAAGATTGGCGTCAATATTCTAAAAGACAGGTTCGGCAACGAATTCCGGCTTGGTTTGCTGGGAATGTCATCCAACAAAGTGGAGTGGCGGGAAGTCAGTCCGATAGAGGCTCCTGTCGTCGCGGTGGAGAAGACCGTTGCGATTGTGAATCAGATCACCACCACCCTTGGCCAAGTTATCACCGGCAGGCGTTCCATAAAGGAGCTTGGCGGTCCGCTCAAGATTGCGCAGGTTTCCGGCGAACAGTTCAAGATGGGCCTTGAAACCTTCATTCTGTTTGTAGCGCTGATCTCAATTAACTTGGGGTTCATCAACCTGCTGCCAATCCCGATGCTGGATGGAGGGCATTTGATGTTCTATGCGATAGAAGCGGTCCGGCGAAAACCGGCCAGCCCGAAATTGCAGGAATGGGCTTTCCGGTCCGGATTTGCGTTGGTCATGGTGTTCATGCTGGTGGTGACATTCAATGATTTATCGTCTTTTGGCCTGTTCCGGGCGCTGTCCGGATGATTGACCATTGATTGACTCGCTGCATTGGGGCAGGGGGTTCGCGAAGTTGGTGCGTTGGTGTCAATTTGATTTTATTTTTGGTTTATGGTGTGAAAGCGAGTTTGTCTGTGAATCATAAAAAGCGGCTTTTGCCCTTACTGATGTGTGGTACCATTTTGGGTGGCACGGCTGTTCCTTCGCAAGCACAGGAATCGGCGCAAGCTGCCCCCGTGATTCCGGTCGAGGACACGATAAAATCCATTGTGGTCAATGGTGCCCAGCGATTGGAACCGACCACGGTCTTGTCCTATATGCAATTGCGCGTCGGACAGACCTACACGCAGGAATCGGCCGACCAAGCCTTGAAGGATCTGTTTGAAACAGAATTGTTCAAGGACGTCAGTATCAGGAACAACCAGGGCGCGGTTGTTATCGATGTGGTCGAGAATCCGGTGATCAACCGCATATTGCTGGAAGGCAACAAACGGATCAAGGAAGACAAGATCTATCCCGAGATCCGGTTGGCCCCGCGACAGATATTTACACGATCGAAAGTCCGGGCCGATGTCGCTCGGATAGTCGAACTATACAAGCGCAAGGGCCGTTTTGCGGCCAACGTAGAACCCAAAATGGTTCAACTGGACCAGAATCGCGTTGATATTGTCTTCGAGATCAATGAAGGGCCCAAGTCCAAGGTCCAGCAGATCAATATTATCGGCAACGAGGAATTTTCTGACGGCAAACTGCGCGGTGAAATGGTCACCAAGCAATCCCGCTTTTATCGTTTCTTCAGTTCCAGCGACACCTATGACCCGGATCGCCTGGCATTTGATCAGCAGAAGCTCCGCCAGTTTTATCTGACCGAAGGATATGCGGATTTTCGTGTTATTTCAGCCGTCGCAGAACTCACGCCAGACAAGCGCGATTTTATCATCACTTATGTGGTAGAAGAAGGGGAGCGCTATCAGTTTGGTGAAGTATCGGTCGAAAGCGATATCCGCGATTTTACCCCGGAATTCCTGACCCCTCAGCTTCCCATGAAAGCAGGAGATTTCTACAACGCCAAGCAGGTTGAAGACACGGTCGAACGGCTATCAGAAACCGCCGGGCTTTTCGGATATGCTTTTGCTGACGTCCGCCCGCAATTCACGCGTAACAAAGATACGCTGACCATGGATATCCTGTTCCAGGTAGCAGAAAGCGATCGGGTGTACGTCGAACGGATCGACATTAACGGAAATACCCTGACCCAGGACAAGGTTGTGCGCCGGGAATTCCGTCTGAACGAAGGCGATGCGTTCAACAGTTTTCAGGTCAAGCGATCTGCCAACCGCATCAAGTCGCTGGGATTTTTCCAGGAAGATCTGGAAATCGAGCAGAAGCAAGGCAGCGCTCCCGACCGGATCATCCTGGAAGCGAACGTTGAAGAAAAGGCAACCGGCGAACTGCAGCTTTCGGCAGGTTTTTCCAGCGTCGAGAATTTCATTCTCCAGGCCTCCGTCAGGCAGCGAAATTTTCGCGGCAAGGGGCAAGAGCTCCGGGCTAGTGTCAGCTACTCAAGTTTTTCACAATCCATCGAACTTGGTTTTACCGAACCCTATTTGTTTGACCGGAATATTGCTGTCGGTGCAGATATTTTTCGTCGTGATTTGAACAGCTTCAACTTCGTCAACAATAACCGCGAAACTACCTTCGAGCAGCTTACAACCGGTTTCCAAATCCGGGCGGGTGTCCCGATTACCGAATATCTTTCTGCATCACTCCGCTATGGCCTCAGCCAGGATGATGTGACGCTGGAACCAAGCTTGTTTTTCACCGACAGCAATGGTGACAACATACGGGGTAACAGCACGGCAGATGTCTGCGATCCGCTGGTCGCCGGACGTTTCCTTTGCGATGCGCTGGGGAATCGGACAACATCTTCGGTGGGTGCATCACTCATCTATGATGACCGGGACAATCGCATCCGTCCTACCCGTGGTCAGTCGATCGTCGGTAGTGTTGATTTTGCAGGCCTGGGCGGTAGCGTCAAATATCTCCGTGGTCGCCTGAATGCGTCAAAACACTGGCGGGTTCTCGGCGACTTTATTTTTACGGCTAGCGGCGAAGGCGGATATATCCACCCGTTGAGCAATCGATCTTCGGCTTCGGGCGATGGCATTGACGATGTTCGGCTGACCGACCGCTTCTTCCTGGGTGAACCTCAAATCCGCGGCTTCGATATTCGTGGCGTGGGACCACGTGTTGTTCGCTCAACCACCATTCCGGGACTGGATGCCAACGGCAATCCGATCAACGAGATTGTCGAAGTAACCAACGGCCGCCAGACCGATGACGCTATCGGTGGCCGTGCTTATTATCTGGGACGGGCGGAGCTTGAGATTCCGCTGGGTTCCGGTGCACGTGAACTGGGTTTACGGCCTTCCATTTTTGTCGATGTCGGTGCCGTTTTCAAAGTGACCCAGCCGCTACTTTTGACCGATGCTCAAACTCAGACATTTTCCTCGATCGACAGTCAGGGTAACCCGTCGCCAACGGGAGTTGCTGCACCGCTTTTCCTTACCACCGATGCAATGGGTGCGGTGGCAACGACGTTCGACGCGGTAACCGGCGGCATTGCCAACCCTATAGCTACAAGCTTCACGGAGCGCTTCTTTGGTGATACGATAAGCCCGCGTGTATCAGTAGGCTTTGGCGTGAACTGGAATTCACCATTCGGTCCGTTCAGGATCGACATAGCCAAAGCCCTGTTGAAAGAGCCGGGCGATGATACAAAACTTTTCACATTTAACGTAGGAACACAATTCTGATGACCACTATTTCCAAAATGATTCTGAAATCAGCTGCAGTTGCTATTGTAGCGATGACTGCGCCCGCCTTGATGTCTGTGCCCGCGATGGCGCAATCAAAGACCGGCATAGCAATGGCCAATTACGAAGCGGCCGTGGCCAGATCACAAGCCTTTACGGTGGCCATGACCCAGATGCAGACCACATATAAGTCTGACATTGACGCGGTTAATGCACGAGCCGCCGCGCTACAGGTCGAAATCAAGCCGCTGGTGGATGCCTATAATGCAGCGGTTCAGCAACCCGGTGCTACTCAGCAATCTGTTCAGCCTCAGGCACAGGCATTGCAGGCAAAACAGCAATCTGGCCAACAGGAAATCGCTCGGCTTCGGCAAAGAATAAGCATCGCCACGAGTTACGTCGAAGAACAGATCGCGATGAAGCTAGAGGCAGCAATCAAGGCCACCATGAAAGCAAAAAATGTTGATATGGTCCTTTCTCCGCAAGCCATTATCGCGCGCGAACCTTATGTTGATATCACCGATGCAATCATTCTGGAATTGAACAAGCTGATTCCATCTGCATCGATAACGCCACCAGCTGGATGGCAACCTGGTCAAGCCGACCAACCACAACAGCCACCAGCGGCCCAGCCAGCCAGTCGCTGATAGTAACGTCGATGACCGAACCTCTCAACTATGATGTAAGCAGGGTGATGGCGGTGTTGCCGCACCGCTATCCCATGCTTCTGGTTGACCGGGTAGAAGAGCTGGTAAAGGATGAATCCATACGGGCGATCAAGGCCGTCACGATAAACGAAGGCTTTTTTCAAGGTCATTTCCCGGGTCGGCCGATCATGCCCGGTGTCTTGATTGTCGAAGCTCTGGCGCAAGCCGCCGGCGTTTTGGCGATGGAGAGTTTTGATATGGTCGGGTCGGGCAAGCTGGTCTATTTCATGGCTATAGACGGTGCGAAGTTCCGCCAGCCGGTTGAACCGGGCTGCTTGCTGTCCCTGAACGTCAAATTTGAGCAAAAACGCGCACGTGTGTGTAAATTTTCCGGACAGGCGATGATCGGGGACAAGCTGGCTGCCGAAGCGAATTTTACCGCGATGATCGCCGACCCTCCCGCAACATAAGCTTTTACAAAAGAATCTTGCCCTTTTGACGTTCGGCGGTTAATGCGCCGCTTCCGTTAAATTTATTCGCTTTGGGTCTGGTCGGAAACCAGCCCGCTTAGGAGCCGAAAATGAAATCCGATACGCATCCAGACTATCACATGATCAAGGTCCAGATGACCGATGGTTCGACCTTTGAAACCCGTTCCACATGGGGCAAAGAGGGCGACACGTTGCAACTCGACATTGATCCGTCTTCGCACCCTGCTTGGACCGGCGGCAACCAGCGCCTTCTCGATCAAGGTGGCCAGGTGGCTCGCTTCAACAAGCGTTTTGGTGGTTTGTCGCTCAAAAAGAGCTAGTCGAGGGTTGAGGCTATTGGATAGCCTGAACTTTTTACCACAATTTGATCTGGCCTAGCCAGGAAGACAGCAGGGATAGTTTTTCCTGATATATTTCTGTGGCTCGTTCTGGCGTGGTTCGCACAAGCTGGATCCGCGAACCTGAACTCAACTGTCCGATCAAATGCCGGTCGGCTCGGATGACTTGCGCGATCCGGGGATAGCCTCCGGTTGTTTGCGCGTCGGGACCGAGCAGATAGGGATGGCCGCTTGGCGGTAACTGGATCGTTCCCGGAAAAACCGCAGCACTGGGCATGTTTGAAGATTCGCCCCCCACAAGAGGCTCCCCCTCGAGCTCTATGCCCATCCGATTGGCGCGTGCTCCGATAGTATAGGGCTTTAGACACAGATCAGCCAATAGCCCGTCATGTAAACCGCTTGCTTCCGGGCCCGGCGTGATCCGTAGTACATGGTCATTGCTGTAGCGCGGCCGCAGGCTTTCTGGCGTAGCTCGATCTAGGTCGATGTGTTGAGTCTCGTGCGAGAACGTAATCACATCCCCGGTCTCGAGTGCCCGCCCGTGAAAACCGCCAAGACCTGCGGCCAGATAGGTTGACTGGCCGCCTAACAAGCAGTCTGCGCCAATTTCTTCAGATATCGCCAAATAAGTCCGGCATCCTGGACGGCTCGAGCCGATATGGAGCTTGTCGCCTATATCCATCCGCAAAGTCCGATGCTGAGGATGGTCTTTGTCGTTAATCCGGACATATTCCGCGCCGCCCACTACTCCGATCGAGCAATGCGCGTTGATCTCGAAAATAGCATCGGTCAGTGTTATTTCGAGTGCGATCTCGCTAGAGGACTTGCCGACGAGGAAATTTGCCAGCGCTAGCGAAAGGCAATCGGCTGCGCCTGCAGCCGGCAAGCCGAGATGCCGATGTCCGGCAAAGGGCGCGCCCTGCAAAGTGGATTGCAGCCCGGCTTTCAAAACCGCGATGCTCATTCATCGGTCTCCTGCTGCCAGCCCTTAAAAGCCTCCTTCGAAATGGACTCGAACCGGATATCCTGTCCGGCAGAAAGTAAGGCTGGCTGTTTTTTCGAAGGATCAAACAAGCGGAGCGGTGTCCGGCCGATAATTGGCCAGCCGCCGGGGCTATCGAAGGAATAGATGCAGCTTTGCCGACCAATGATCCCGATTGAACCAGCGCTGACCAATTGTCTTGGACTGGCAAGTCTGCCGATGGCGGGCGTGTTTTTGGTGCTTTCGAGATAAGCAAAACCTGGCATAAACCCCAACATGGCCACGCGATGCACCTGCGAAATATGCCAGGACGGCAAAGTGTCTGCAGCAATGCCGAGTCTGTCGGCAATATCGTCGCGATCAGGAGCAAATTCCGCGTCATAACAGACGGGAATCGTTACTGTGGAACCAGAGTTACCGGCAATGCGCGTCAGATTGGTCAGATGTTTCAACGCTATTTTGCCTGCGTCTTCGGGCGCGACAAGGGCAGGGTCGAACTGGACCGCTATGCTGTCGATGCCCGGGACGATTTCCGACCAGTGAGCATGGGCAGACAGAGCGCTTTGTGCTGCGATGACAGATTCCCAGTCGGGCAATCCTATACTAATCCAGTCATCGCAGATGTGGATCGTAGGGCGAGTTTCAGACACTATCCGGCATGCCCGATAACGATCCCGGCTTTTTCCAGAGCCACGCGCACCCGTTTTGCGGTTTCCAAGGCGCCATCACTGTCCGAGTGGAGACACAGACTTTGGGCATTGACTGTCAAGGCCGTTCCGCCCTGCGTTGCCAGCGCGGTTCCTTTCGCCAGTGCGAGTCCCTGGCGAATCCGGTCATCTTCGTCTGCTATCACGGCGCCTTTCTGGCTGCGGGGAACAAGCCTGCCGTTTCCGGTATATTGCCGATCGATAAAGGCTTCGGCAATGAAGACAATGCCTCTCTCGGCGGCCCTTTGCTGGACGAGCGACCCTGGCATGCTGACGAGTGCCAGTTTCGCTTCGACGGCAATATCAACCAGCAGAGTGGACAAGTCCGGGTCATCCTGCGCGTCGTTATACAATGCACCGTGCGGCTTGAGATGGGTCAGTTTCACTCCCACGTCTGCCGCGATGGAGGTGATAAGATTTACCTGTCGTGTCAGGCTGGCTTCCAGATCAGCGAGCGATATATCCATCGATGTTCGGCCGAAGCCGGCACGATCGGGGTAAGAGGGGTGGGCTCCCGGCGCGATTGATCTGGCCTTTGCTGTCGTTAACATAGTCTGCATGGTTTTCGGAGATCCAGCGTGACCGCCACAGGCAATATTGCAGCTGGAAACGACGTCCATGATTGCGATATCGCGCGCGATGCCAGCTGGGCTTTCATCCTCGCCAAGGTCCGCGTTGAGATCGATCATGCAAGTCACGGCCAGAATCCCAGTGCGCGTGCGATTAACCGGAACCCCAAAGCGGTCGTGACAATCAAAATGGCTGCACCCATGATGTTGGCCTTGAGACCATTGGCATATTGTCCGAGTAGCTTCTTGTCATTGGCCAGCTTGAGCAAAAATATCGCAATGATCGGTAGCAACAGTCCGTTGGCAATCTGGGCAACAAATATCAGTTCAACCGGACGATATCCCAGCAGCGACGCGAACGTACCGAAAAGGATCACGATCAGCGCGCCGATCTGAAACGGTCTGCGCGAGCCCGAAGATTTGAAAATCTCCTGCACGATATAACCGGTCGCCAAGGGGGCGGTGATGGCGGAGGTCAATCCCGCTGCAAATAGCCCGGCGCCGAGCGTGAAGGTCGCCATGCTGCCGAACAATGGTGTCAACTGTTGGGCCATATCGACTGCATTTTCGATTGTCTCGCCGCTGCCAAACAGGCTGGCCGCTGCGGTTGCCAATATGGTCATTGACACCAGCCCACCGATACCGATCGATATCGTCGTGTCCAATTGCGCTTCGGGCAGTTGTTCTGCATCCCAGCGCTCGCGCACACTGGCCGCGTGAAGAAACAGATTATACGGTACAATGGTGGTGCCAATAAGCGCGATCGCGGTCAACAAGCCGCCATCGGGAATGGATGGAACAAAGCCTCGTAGCAGGGCCCCAAGATCCGGCCTGATGAGCAGAAATGTCAGAATGAAGGCCATGCTCATCAGCAGCACCAGCGCGATCAGGATATTCTCTATCCATTTTGGTTTGGTGAATATCAGCATGGCTGATGCGAACAGAGCGATGGTGATGATCACCGGCGCTATGCCAAAGCTCAATGGGCCGCCGTTAATCGCCTCCAGGCCGAGCGCGGCTCCGGACATATTGCCGGCCTCATAGGCGGCATTGCCTAGCACGAGAGCGGAAATCAGAAGCAAGGCGGCCAGGGCACGTACGATCGGAGATACGATGGTTTTCAGCATCGCTTCGGCCAGACCGAGCTGCGTGACCAGCGCGATGCGGACAGCGAAGGACTGAAGGATGATCGTGGTGATCGTCGCAAATACGAGCGCCCACAGAAGCGCAAATCCGAAGTTCGCTCCCGCCAATGTACAGGCAGTGACGGTACCCGGTCCGATGAAGGCGGCGGAAACCATCATTCCGGGGCCAGGGCGATAGCGACTAAGTTTCATTGTCTTTGTGCAACCTTTTCAATCGGTCCATGGCCAGGGTTTTTCGCGATACCATTTTGTTATTACATATTTCGTGCCACTGCGGACCTTCATGCCATGGTGAAGCGTCCAGTTGTTGACGCTACCATCACCATTGCGGTTGTTCCAGCACAGCATCGTTCCTGTTTCGGGGGTGAAGCTCTTCTTGAACTGCGGAAAGCGGGTCGCTCCTCCCGTACCCGGTTCGTTGAGATAAATCATGAATGTCCAGGTTCTCTGGCCAGAGATCGAGCAATATTTTGCGAAATCTTCTCCCGCGGGGTCGAAAAAATCCGTGTGCGCCTTGAATTCCTGACCAACAGCATAGCGTTGACCCTGGAGAGGTTCGCCAAAGATTTTATCTATATCGGCATAGCGACAGATTTTTTCGTCAATCTCCGCCACGAACGTGTCGGAATGGTCGAGGTCACAGGTTTCGCTGGTACGGAAATAGTCATCGCCATTGGGGTCGGCGATGGTCGATGGCCGGCGTTTCTCATCAATCAACGCGATCAGCTTTTCGCATTCGACACGATTCAGGAAGTTTTTCAAAATGCAAAGCTCGATTTCCTTGCGCGGAAACCGCTGCACTTGTCCCAACGCCACAAGATAGTCGGCCGATGTATTATTGGCATCTGTCATGTGAACGTCCAAAACTGCCTCCTGTCACCCTATGTGACGATAAATGAATCGCCGTTGATCGCAACCGCTCTTTGCGGCTGGAGCCAATTTGAATATAAGCGCAGGCGATGGAACAAAATTCCGCTTTCTCCTGCAATCGTAACGGCTTCACTCTGGTCGAGATGATGGTCGCGCTGTTCATTTTTGCGATGTTGTCGATGGCGGGCGTGTTCATGCTGCGATCCGCTGTTGACAGCGATGAGATTACTGCTGAAAATCTCGGTCAAATGGCCGAAATGCAGCGCTTTGTCTCGTTGATGGAAGCTGATTTGAGTCAGGCTTTGCCCCGCACCTATCGTGATGAAGGTGGAAGTCAGATGCCGGCATTCGCCAGCGAGCCAGACGGGCCGGAGGCGGCTTTCCTGAAATTTACGCGGGGCGGGCAGAGCAATATCAACGGCGAGGCGCGATCCAATCTGGAGCGGGTCGAATATCGCATGATCGACGGTAATCTGGAGCGATGGCGATACCGGATGACCGATGGCGGTTCGATTGATCAACCGGCGGTTCTGATCTCGCAGGTTGGTTCGCTGACATTGCGTTTTCGAGACAAGCGCGGCCAATGGTCCGGTGGCTGGCGAACCGAGAGGCTAGTTGATTTACCACGAGCAATCGAAATCCGGTTTGAACGGGGAGGGCGCCCATACCGCCATCTATTCCTCGTCGGGACCGGCTATTTGTGAGCAATCCAGAGGAAATCGGAAACCGAAAAGAACGCGGCGCTGCACTGTTGACAGTGTTGTTGCTGGTCGCGGTTATCGCAATATTGGCTGCCCACGGGATAGACCGGCTGGCCGGCGCCACCAAATTGGCCTCCAATGCGCGCGAACTGTCACAGGCCAAAGCATATCTTATCGCCGCTGAGTCCATCGGGATACGGTCGGCGGAGCAAATTGTTTCAGCCTCTCCCGGCCGGACAATCAATGTCGGTGGCTGGAACGGCCGGGAGCAAAAATTTCCGGTGCCCGGGGGGATATTGACTGCGACGCTCGCGGACGGGGGCAATTGTTTCAACGTCAACAGCCTCGTGGCTCAACAACAAGCAACTCTGTCGGCAAGGCCGCAGGGACTTGCTCAATTTTCGCGGCTGATGATCATGCTGGGCATATTGGACGGTGATGCCGCAGATATTGCGGAATCGGTTTCCGACTGGATCGACACCGACACCGTGGCAGCACCGCGCGGTGCCGAGGATCAATATTATTTGCAGCAAGACAAACCCTATCGCACCGCCAATGCTTTGATGGTTGATGTAAGTGAATTGCGGACGATCAAAGGCGTGACAAATGATATATTCGTTCGCTTGGCGCCGTGGGTCTGTGCATTGCCGACGACCGATCTCTCGCCGATCAATATCAATACGTTGCGCCCGGAGCAGGCGATATTATTGGCTATGCTTGGAGGGGTGCCCTCCGATCTTACGCCCGCGCGGCAATTTCTGGGGCGGCGCCCGGAACTCGGATTTGCCAGCCTGAATGATTTCTGGGCGCAATCCTATCCCGCCAGCCTAGGTGCAACGGCCGAAGTCCAGAGCCAGATCAAGCTGACAACACGCTGGTTCAGGGTCGACCTGACGGTCGAGATGCAAAATGCGCTGGTCGAGGAGCGCGCGTTGATCGATGCGGCACGGCAACCGGGTCGCCTTGTCCATCGCCAGCGCGGGGATGCGCTTTAATTCAAATTTGCTCCGCTAAATGCTTGACGATTGCTACCGCCTATCCCTATGCACCGCTGCGCAATGCGGCTATAGAGTGCGCGGCTTGTGGCGATCGTAGCTCAGTTGGTTAGAGCGCCGGTTTGTGGTACCGGAGGTCGGGGGTTCAAGACCCCTCGATCGCCCCATTTTTCCCGAGAAGTAAAAGCAGCATAAGGCTATCACCACCTGGCCATGTCGGGAAAGACTCTCTTTATTTGTAATTAAATTACAGCTATGAGATATTTAATTACACCAATTTTCTAGGAATTACCGCCATGAGCGTGATGTGGGATTTGCCGGATTTTGATGACCATGAAGCGGTCCATTTTTTCCATGATGTGGAGACCGGTCTCAGCGCGATTGTCGCCCTGCACAGCACGCATCTTGGCCCCGGAGCCGGCGGAACCCGTTTCTGGCATTACGAGAATCGTGAAACGGCGGTGACCGATGTGTTGCGCCTATCGCGCGGCATGAGCTTCAAGAATGCGATGGCCGGTCTGCCGCTGGGTGGCGGAAAGGCAGTGATTCTCGCTGACCGCAATCGCACCAAGACACCGGAAATGCTTGCCGCTTTCGGCCGGATGATCGAGTCGCTTGGCGGTCGATATGTGACGGCGGAAGATGTCGGCATCACTGCTGCCGACATGGTCGCATTGACCAAAGAGACCAAATATGTCTCCGGCCTGCCGGTCAGCAATAGCGGCGAAGCCGGTGGTGACCCGGGCCCGTTTACGGCGATGGGCGTCTATCTGGGGGTGAAGGCAGCGGTGGCCCACAAGCTTGGTCGTGACAAGATGGACGGTGTCCATGTCGCGATCCAGGGCGTCGGCAGTGTCGGCGGCGGTCTCGCCCGGTTGCTCGCCAAGGATGGCGCGAAGCTGAGCATCGCCGACATCAACAAGGACCATGCTGCGGCCCTGGCACAGGAAATTGGCGCGACGGTCGTCGGTCTCGACGATATCATGCGGATCGAGGCCGATGTGTTTAGTCCCAATGCCTTGGGCGCGATATTGGATAAAGTTTCTATTGCCCATCTCAATGTTCCAATTGTTGCGGGCGGTGCGAATAACCAGCTGGCGACCCCTGAAGACGGACAGCGAATCTTTGACCGTAACATCCTGTTTGCCCCGGATTATGTCATCAATTCCGGCGGTATCATCAGCGTTGGCCTGGAATATCTCGGCGATGGCGATGTCAAGGAAGTAAACCGCCGGGTCGCGATGATCCCCGAGCGCCTGACCGAAATCTGGGAACAGAGCGCGTCACAGAAATTGCCGGATTCCGATGTTGCGGACAATCTGGCGATGGCCTTGATCGGACGAGGTTAAGCGTAGCCCGAACGCGACACAAATTGGCTGTTTTATTTTGTGTGACCTTTGCCCGAAAACCTTAAATTTTTAACGTTTCCCAACGGTCAGTTCGGTTCCGAGTGTGACCTTTCAATCCTCTGGGTAATCTGGCGGGGATATTATTCATGGGCGAGCATCGTCTTATGCAAATATCAAAGAGCCTGGCCTGCGCATGGCGAAGGACAGGGCAGAGAATAAGCGATCGAGTCTTGTGTAGGAAAGAAGATTTGATGAAATAACCGAAGAGAGCTTCACCAAAGCGCTCCCTTTCGTCCAAGTCTTCGATATGCTTGGCATGATGCCCGTCGGGAATTCCGATTATTGGTGATCCTGGACAGTCTCTGGCAATTTGGCGGCAGCTGTCCGGGCGGGTTTTTCAAATCCGTGCAATCCCATCCACCATTGCATGGCGATGATCGCGCCCTTGGCCGGTTGCAGCAAAGCGGCGATCA
>NZ_JBATHY010000074.1:0-29139 GCF_049667325.1 Parasphingorhabdus sp.
TCATTTTACCCGATCCAAAATTCAAGGATCTGATCCTTTCGAAATTCATGAACAACCTGATGATGGATGGTAAGAAATCCACCGCAGAGCGCATCGTATATGGTGCCTTTGACAGCGTTGAAGCCAAGGCGAAAAAAGATCCGCTTCAGCTGTTTCATGATGCTCTCAACAATATCAAGCCGGGCATTGAAGTGCGCAGCCGCCGTGTCGGTGGTGCGACCTATCAGGTTCCCGTCGAGGTGCGTCCCGAACGCGCGCAGGCTCTGGCAATCCGCTGGATGATCTCTGCCGCTCGCGGTCGCAGCGAAACCACAATGGCCGCACGCCTGTCGGGAGAAATCCTCGATGCGTCGAACAATCGTGGCAATGCGGTGAAAAAGCGGGAAGAAGCGCACAAGATGGCTGAAGCCAACCGCGCCTTTGCCCACTACCGCTGGTAACAAGTTTAGACCGTTCGTCCTGAGCCGGTCGAAGGGCGCTTCTCGTCAGGGAAACATATTCTCGATCGAGGCACTTCGACAAGCCCGGTGCGAACGGACTTTTTGACAAGATTTAGACCATCACAGGGCTGGCATTGTTCAGCCCATTTCACTATAGGGCGGCCTGATTTGGTTCCCCGCATACTGGAGTAAAGACTATGGCACGCAGCCATCCGCTCGAACGATATCGCAATATCGGCATCATGGCCCATATTGACGCTGGTAAAACAACCACCACCGAACGTATTCTCTATTATACGGGCAAGTCCTATAAAATCGGCGAAGTGCATGATGGCGCGGCGACGATGGACTGGATGGAGCAAGAGCAGGAGCGTGGTATTACCATCACCTCCGCCGCGACCACCTGTTTCTGGCAGGCCGAAGACCGCAAGGGTCCAGAGCACCGGATCAACATCATCGACACGCCAGGCCACGTTGACTTCACCATTGAAGTCGAACGTTCGCTGCGTGTGCTGGATGGCGCGGTCGCCTGTTTTGACGGCGTTGCCGGCGTTGAGCCACAGTCCGAAACCGTATGGCGTCAGGCAGACAAATATAAAGTGCCGCGGATGTGCTTCATCAACAAGCTCGACCGTACCGGCGCGGATTTCAAATTCTGCGTCCAGTCGATCGTCGAGCGTCTCGGCGCAACACCTGCGGTGCTGTATCTGCCGATCGGTATCGAAGCCGATCTGGTTGGTCTGGTCGATCTGGTGAACGAACGTTCGATCACCTGGAAGAACGAAGATCTTGGCGCTGAATATACCTATGGTGAAATTCCTGCGGATATGGCTGACGAAGCGGCTGAATATCGCGAGAAGCTTATCGAACTTGCGGTCGAGCAAGACGATGACATCATGGAGCAATATCTGGAAGGCAATCTGCCGGACGCAGCGACATTGAAAGCGCTGATCCGCAAGGGCACGCTGAACCAGAGTTTCGTTCCCGTGCTTTGCGGTTCGGCGTTCAAGAACAAGGGCGTCCAGCCTTTGCTCGACGCGGTTGTCGATTATATGCCGAGTCCGCTCGACGTTCCCGCCATCAAGGGCGTGAAGCTCGACGGCGAAACCGAAGACAGCCGGCCGTCATCCGATGAAGCGCCATTCTCGGCGCTTGCCTTCAAGGTCATGAACGATCCGTTCGTAGGCACGCTGACCTTCTGCCGTATCTATTCCGGCAAGCTGGAAAAGGGCACGTTGCTCAATTCGGTCAAGGACAAGAAAGAGAAGGTCGGCCGTATTCTCGAAATGCACTCCAATGATCGTAAAGATATTGACGAAGCATTTGCAGGCGACATCGTAGCTCTGGCGGGTATGAAAACAACCACCACCGGCGATACGCTTTGTGATGCCGACAAGCCGATCATTCTGGAGCGGATGGAGTTCCCCGAGCCGGTTATCGAGCTTTCGGTGGAACCAAAGACCAAGGCCGACCAGGAAAAGATGGGCGTTGCCTTGAACCGTCTTGCGGCTGAAGATCCATCCTTCCGGGTGACGACCGACCACGAATCGGGTCAGACGATCATCAAGGGCATGGGCGAGCTCCATCTCGACATTCTCGTTGACCGCATGAAGCGCGAATTCAAGGTGGAAGCCAATGTCGGCGCGCCACAGGTGGCTTATCGTGAATCGCTCGGCAAGTCGGTTGACGTTGACTACACGCATAAGAAACAGTCCGGCGGTTCCGGCCAGTTTGCGCGTATCAAGTTTGAAGTCACTCCGGGCGAGCGCGGATCGGGCATTACCTTCAGCGACGAAATCAAGGGCGGTAATATTCCGAAAGAATATATCCCGTCGGTTGAAAAAGGCATGCGCGAAACCGCCGAAACCGGTTCATTGATCGGCTTCCCGATTATCGACTTTGACATCCGCGTCTATGACGGCGCCTATCATGATGTTGACAGTTCGGCGCTGGCATTTGAAATCGCCGGTCGCGCAGCGATGCGCGAAGCGGCCCAGAAATCCGGCATCAAACTGCTTGAACCAATCATGAAAGTTGAAGTGGTTACGCCGGAAGACTATCTTGGTGATGTGATCGGCGATCTCAACTCCCGCCGTGGACAGATCCAGGGTACAGACACACGCGGCAACGCACAGGCTGTGAACGCCATGGTGCCGCTGGCCAACATGTTCGGTTATGTGAATGAACTGCGTTCCTTCAGTCAGGGACGTGCACAATATTCGATGCAATTCTCTCATTACGAGGAAGTGCCGAGCAACGTGGCAGAAGAGATCAAGGAGAAAATGGCTTAACCGCCACTCCTTTTCGAGGTAACGCGCTTTCCTTTTGCGCGGGCCTGACGGGAAATCCGCCAGACCGGCAAAAGGGTGTTGACAGAATTAGAGAGTCTCGCCAAAGCGCGGCGCAGACTATCAATACGATAGAAAATCAGAGGTAATATAAAATGGCTAAAGAGAAGTTTGAGCGCAACAAGCCGCACTGCAACATTGGTACCATCGGTCACGTCGATCACGGTAAAACCACGTTGACCGCGGCGATCACCAAGGTTCTTGCTGAATCAACCGGCGGTGTAGCCGTTGACTTCGCAAATATTGACAAGGCGCCTGAAGAGCGTGAGCGCGGCATCACCATTTCAACGGCCCACGTTGAATATGAAACCGAAGCCCGTCACTATGCGCACGTCGATTGCCCTGGACACGCTGACTATGTGAAAAACATGATCACCGGTGCTGCTCAGATGGATGGTGCTATTCTTGTGGTTAACGCTGCTGATGGTCCAATGCCCCAGACCCGTGAGCACATCCTGCTCGCTCGTCAGGTTGGCGTTCCTGCGCTTGTTGTTTTCATGAACAAGGTTGACCAGGTCGATGATGAAGAGCTTCTTGAGCTCGTCGAAATGGAAATCCGCGAACTTCTTTCCTATTATGATTTCGATGGCGATGCCATTCCGATCGTTTCCGGTTCTGCACTGGCTGCGCTCGAAGGCCGCGACGACGAAATCGGCAAGAACAAGATTCTTGAACTGATGAAAGCTGTCGATGAAGCCATTCCTCAGCCAGAACGTCCGGTTGATCTTCCGTTCCTGATGCCAATCGAGGACGTGTTCTCGATTTCCGGTCGCGGTACGGTTGTTACCGGTCGTGTTGAAAGCGGTATCGTGAATGTTGGTGACGAATGTGAAATCGTTGGTATCAAAGATACCACGAAGACCACCGTTACCGGCGTTGAAATGTTCCGCAAGCTGCTCGACTCCGGTCAAGCTGGCGACAATATCGGCGCTTTGATCCGTGGTGTTGACCGTGAAGCGGTTGAACGCGGCCAGGTTCTCTGCAAGCCCGGCTCGATTACGCCGCACACAGAATTCTCGGCTGAAGTTTACGTGCTGTCGAAAGACGAAGGTGGCCGTCATACGCCGTTCTTCGCTAACTATCGTCCGCAATTCTACTTCCGTACGACCGACGTAACCGGCGAAGTGATCCTTCCTGAAGGCACTGAAATGGTTATGCCTGGTGACAACGTAACAATCGGCGTGAAATTGATCGCTCCGATTGCCATGGATCCCGGCTTGCGCTTCGCTATTCGCGAAGGCGGACGCACCGTTGGATCAGGGGTTGTCAGCAACGTAACAAAGTAATATAGGAACGCCTCGCTGCCCGGATCGGTGATTCGGGCAGCCAGTAATTCCCGCCTACGCTAAGGCTACGGCGGACAAGTCGCCCGGTTAGAAAATCGGGCGATTTTATTTTGAAGGTTTTAACTCGGTTATCCTTTGTTGATATTTTAGCGGGCTTGCCCGCCGAAGCTTTAGCGAAGGAGGGCTCTTTGACATTGGTAACAGGTACATGGAAACGCAGAATATTCGCATCCGCTTGAAGGCATTCGACCATCGGGTTCTTGATCAAGCAACCGGCGATATCGCTGATACTGCACGTCGCACTGGCGCGCTAATTCGTGGACCGATACCTTTGCCAACGCACATAGAAAAATTTACCGTAAACCGCGGACCGCTCGTGGACAAAAAGTCCCGCGAGCAGTTTGAGGTGCGGACCTATAAAAGGTTGCTCGATATCGTGCAGCCTACGCCGCAGACCGTTGATGCTTTGATGAAGCTTGACCTTGCTGCTGGTGTAAATGTCGAGATCAAACTGGCCTGAGCCACTTGATTAGAGGTGCCCGCCCAGGCGGGGATCCAGACGAACGACAGGATACCGCCGGTTTCAACCGGGCAGCGTCCTCCGTCTCGTTCCGGAATTTTCGGAACAATACAGCCCGGACGGGGTGACGCATGACAATTTGGGCTGGCAAGCCGGACGAAATGGTTCGTTCGGCCTCTGTGAAGGAGATTGATCGTGCGTACAGGCGTGATCGCGAAAAAAATGGGGATGACCCGCTTGTTCCAAGAAGACGGTCGGCACGTGCCGGTTACCGTTCTTTCGCTGGAAGAATGCCAGGTTGTTGGCGCCCGTAATCAGGAACGTGATGGCTATTTTGCCGTTCAGCTTGGTGCAGGCCCCCGCAAAGCGAAAAATGTAAACAAGCCGCAGCGTGAAGCTTTTGCCAAGGCAGAAGTCGAACCAAAGGCGCGTGTTGCCGAATTCCGGGTCGAGAGCGAAGAAGGCTTGCTCCCCGTTGGTGCAACAATAACCGCTGACCACTTCATTGCTGGCCAGATGGTTGATATCCAGGGTGTTACGCAGGGCAAGGGCTTTGCCGGTGCCATGAAGCGTTGGGGCTTCGGTGGTATGCGTGCAACCCATGGTGTTTCCATCTCTCACCGTGCCCACGGTTCTACTGGTCAGAACCAGGATCCAGGCAAGGTGTTCAAAGGCAAGAAGATGGCCGGTCACATGGGCGCGAAAAATCGCACCCAGCAAAATCTGGAAATCGTCCGTACAGACGCCGCTCGCGGTTTGATCTTTGTGCGCGGCAGCGTTCCCGGTTCCAAAGGTGGCTGGCTTCTGGTCAAGGATGCAGTGAAAGTTGCGCTTCCCGAAGGCGTTCCATTCCCGGGTGCTATGCGCCGCAACGCGGATGAAACAAAAACGGAAGATGCTCCGGCAGGCATGATCGAAGCGGATGCAGCGATCGAAACGCCGGTTGGTCCGACCCATGAAGAAGTGGCAGCAGCGGCAGCGAAGCCAGCTGGCGAAGTCGACGAGACATCCGATGCTGCAGATGACGCAGGGAAGGAGGGCTAAGCCATGAAATTGAAAGTGATAACCCTCGACGCCAAAGCCAAGGGCGACATCGAATTGAACGATGATGTGTTCGGCATTGAAGCGCGTGCAGACATTCTCCATCGTGTCGTCAACTGGCAGCGTGAAAAAGCGCGCGGAACGGCTCGCCCGACCCGTGAACGTTCAGACGTTGCCCGGACCGGCAAGAAATATGGCAATCAAAAAGGCGGCGGTACAGCTCGTCATGGCGATCGCCGCGCTCCGATCTTTGTTGGTGGTGGTAAAGCCCACGGTGCCCGCAAGCGCGATTTCAATCCTTCGCTGAACAAGAAAGTTCGTGCTTTGGGTCTGAAAATGGCGCTGAGCGACAAGGTCAAAAACGAAAATCTGATCGTGCTGGAAAATATTGATCTGAAGGAAGCCAAGACACAGGCGCTTCTGGCCAATATCGCAAAGCTCGGTTTCGGCAAATCGGCGCTGATCATGGATGGCGATGTTGTGAACGAGGCTTTCTCGAAAGCTTCGAACAATCTTCCGCGCATCAATGTGATGTCAGCTGCCGGTGCCAATGTTTATGACATTTTGAACCATGAAACCCTGGTGCTGACGCGCGCAGCGGTAGAAAAGCTGGAGGCGCGCTTCAATGGCTAAAAAAGAAGCTGTCGATATCCGTCATTATGACGTGATTGTTGGCCCGCACATCACCGAAAAAACGACCTTGCTCAGCGAACATAACGCTGTGGTGTTCAAAGTTGCGAACACTGCAACCAAGCCGCAGATCAAGGCCGCCATCGAGGCGTTGTTTGATGTCAAAGTCAAAAACGTCAACACGCTGGTGCAAAAGGGCAAGACCAAAAAGTGGAAGGGTCGTCCCTACACTCGCAATGACATCAAGAAGGCTGTTGTCACCTTGGCCGAAGGCCAGACCATTGACATCACCACGGGAGTTTAAGGGCACATGGCATTAAAATCCTATAAACCGACAAGCCCCGCCCGGCGTGGTCTTATCCTGGTCGACAAGAGCGGCCTTTGGAAAGGCAAGCCTGTCAAAAAGCTTGTCGAAGGCAAGAACAAGACCGGTGGCCGGAACAACAAGGGCCATGTCACCTCGCGCGGCATCGCCGGCGGTCACAAGCAGAAATACCGTCTCGTCGATTTCAAACGGCGCAAATGGGATATGGCTGCGACGGTCGAGCGGATCGAATATGATCCCAACCGCACTGCCTTTATCGCGCTGCTGAAATATGAAGACGGCGAACTGGCCTATATCATTGCACCGCAGCGTCTCGACGTTGGCGACAGCGTGATCGCAGGTCACAAGACCGACGTGAAGCCAGGCAACGCGATGCTCTTGTCGCAGATGCCGGTTGGTACGATCGTGCACAATGTCGAAATGAAGCCAGGCAAGGGCGGCCAGATCGCTCGCTCTGCCGGTGCTTATGTCCAGATTGTCGGTCGTGACCGCGGTATGGTTATTGTTCGCCTGAAAAGCGGCGAGCAACGTTACTTGCGCTCCGATTGCATGGCGACCGTTGGCGCGGTTTCCAACCCGGACAATTCGAACCAGAATTTCGGCAAGGCAGGCCGCACCCGCTGGAAAGGACGTCGTCCTCTTACCCGCGGTGTTGCGAAAAACCCTGTCGATCACCCGCATGGTGGTGGTGAAGGCCGGACTTCCGGTGGTCGTCACCCGGTTACGCCATGGGGCAAGCCAACCAAGGGTGCTCGTACCCGTAGCAATAAATCGACTGACAAGATGATCATCCGGTCGCGTCACGCGAAGAAGAAGAGGTAAGCATGGCTCGTTCCATCAAAAAAGGTCCATTTGTTGACCTCCACCTGCTGAAAAAAGCGCAGACCGCGCAGGAAAACAGCGTTCGTACACCGATCAAGACCTGGTCGCGTCGTTCGACTGTCCTGCCTGACTTCGTCGGCCTGACCTTCAGCGTTTACAACGGCATGAAATTCATCCCGGTGTCGGTCAATGAAGACATGGTCGGACACAAGCTTGGCGAATTCGCGCCCACGCGCAGCTATTACGGCCATGGCGCTGACAAAAAAGGCAAGAAATAATGGGTAAGGCATCATCACCCCGCCGTGTTGGCGACAATGAAGCTTTGGCTGTCGGCAATTCCATTCGTGGTTCTGCCCAGAAGCTGAACTTGGTCGCGCAATTGATCCGTGGCCACAAGGCCGGCGACGCGCTGAACATTTTGTCCTTCTCCAAAAAGGCGATGGCAAAGGATGTCAGCAAGGTTCTGGCTTCGGCAATTGCCAATGCCGAGAATAATCATAATCTGGATGTCGATGCATTGATCGTTCACGAAGCGAGCGTCGGCAAGTCGATCACGATGAAGCGCTGGAAAGCGCGTGCTCGTGGCCGTTCAGCCAAGATTATCAAGCCATTTAGCCGCGTTCGCATTGTCGTGCGCGAGCATGAAGAGGAAGAGGCGTAACCATGGGTCAAAAGAGTAATCCTATCGGGCTTCGCCTGCAGATCAACCGGACCTGGGACAGTCGCTGGTATGCGGAAGGTTCCAATTACGGCGATCTCTTGATGGAAGACATCAAGATGCGCAAATTTATCTTCGATTCCTTGCCACAGGCAGCTATTTCGAAGGTTGTGATCGAGCGTCCGGCCAAGAACTGCCGGGTTTCTATCTATGCTGCCCGTCCTGGCGTGATCATCGGCAAGAAGGGCGCGGACATTGAAAAGCTGCGTCGCAAACTTAGCGAGATGACTACCGGCGACGTATCGTTGAACATTGTCGAAATCCGCAAGCCGGAAGTTGACGCGAAGCTGGTAGCGCAGGGCATTGGCGATCAGCTGATCCGCCGTGTGGCATTCCGGCGTGCGATGAAACGCGCGGTGCAATCTGCGCTGCGTCTTGGCGCCGAAGGCATTAAAATTGTTTGTGGTGGCCGTTTGGGCGGCGCGGAAATCGCGCGGGTTGAATGGTATCGTGAAGGCCGCGTGCCGCTCCATACGCTGCGCGCCAATATCGACTATGCCGAGTATGAAGCGCTGACCGCTTACGGCATTATCGGTATCAAGGTCTGGATTTTCAAAGGCGAAATATTGGGTCATGACCCGATGGCTCAGGACCGGTTGAATGTGGAAGCACAGACTTCCGGCGTTCGTCCGCAGCACCAACGTTGATTTTTGAGGAATAGGTAGAGCATCATGCTGCAACCCAAGAAACATAAATTCCGCAAGGCTTTCAAAGGCCGGATTAAGGGAAAGGCGCCAGGCGGCGCGACTCTGAACTTTGGTAGCTATGGCCTCAAAGCCATGGAGCCGGACCGGATTACCGCGCGCCAGATCGAAGCGGCTCGCCGTGCGATCACGCGTCACATCAAGCGTCAGGGCCGGTTGTGGATCCGGATTTTTCCGGACGTGCCAGTATCCAAGAAACCTGCCGAAGTTCGTCAGGGTAAGGGTAAGGGCTCGGTAGAATATTGGGCTGCCCGGGTAAAGCCAGGCCGGATATTGTTCGAACTGGACGGAGTTCCCGGACCGATAGCAGCGGTCGCTTTCGAGCGGGCAGCGATGAAGCTCCCGATCAAGACAAAGGTTGTGGCCCGCCTCGGCGATACGTCACATCTGGAAGGTTAAGGTAGATGAGCATTAAAACTGAAGATTTGCGGACCAAAACCGACGATCAACTCGGGGCGGAACTGGGCGAACTGAAGCGCGAGGCATTTAACCTGCGTTTTCAGGCTGCGACCAATCAGCTCGAAAAACCAAGCCGGACGCGGGAAGTGCGTCGCACAATCGCCCGGATCAAAACTTTGCAGGCCGAGCGCGCGAACGCTGCGACCGCAAAAGCTAAGGCGTAAGGAACCGATATGCCAAAACGTATTCTCACCGGCACGGTTGTGTCAGACAAGGGCGACAAGACTGTTGTCGTCAATGTCGAACGCAAGGTGAAGCACCCGCTTTACGGAAAGATTATCCGGCGCTCGAAGAAATATCATGCGCATGACGAAAACAACGAGATCAGCATGGGTGAAACCGTGCGGATCGAGGAAACGCGGCCGATTTCCAAGTTGAAGACCTGGAAAGTTCTGGAACGTGTCGGCGCAGCAGCCGGTGTGGCAACCCCGACGGTAAGCGAAATTACGGCAAGCGATCCGAAAGACGAAAAGGTCAAGGCGCCAGTGAAGCCAAAAGCTGAACCAGCGGCAGAAGAAAAGACCGAAGCCGCACCAGCGAGCGAATAAGATTAGAATATCCCGGTAATTTCCGGGGTGACGAAGTAGGAAACGCCCGGTTCTCCGGGTTTATGAAGAAGGAATTGGATCCATGATCCAGATGCAATCGAACCTGGAGGTCGCTGACAATAGCGGAGCCAAACGCGTGCAGTGCATCAAGGTGCTGGGCGGCTCGAAGCGCCGCTTTGCCGGCGTTGGCGATATTATTGTTGTGTCGATCAAGGAAGCTGCACCGCGCGGCAAGGTCAAGAAGGGCGACGTTCACCGGGCGGTGATCGTGCGCACCAAGAAGGACATTCGCCGCAAGGACGGATCGGTCATTCGCTTCGACAGCAATGCTGCGGTCCTGGTGAACAACAATCAGGAACCTATCGGTACCCGTATTTTTGGCCCCGTGGTTCGTGAACTGCGTGCGAAAAAGCATATGAAAATCATCAGCCTTGCGCCGGAGGTAATTTAATCATGGCCAATGCAAAAATCAAAAAAGGCGACACTGTTGTTGTTCTGTCCGGCAAGGACAAGGGCAAATCCGGTGAAGTCAGCAAAGTAATGCCGAAGGATGGCAAGCTCATCGTTTCCGGCATCAATATTGCTGTTCGCCACCGCAAACCGACCCAGGCAAACCCGCAGGGTGGTCTGGAACGTCGTGAGGCGGCGATGCACATCAGCAAAGTGGCTCTGGCTGATCCGAAAGACGGCAAGCCGACACGGGTTCGCTTTGAAAAGTCAAAAGACGGCAAGATGCAGCGTTTCGCTGTAAAATCCGGGGAGAAGGTCGATGGCTGATAAAAAATATATCCCGCGCATGCGCACCAAATATGACGAAGAAATCGTCAAGGCGATGCAGGAAAAATTCGGCTATTCCAATCATATGGAAGTGCCCCGGATCTCGATGATCACGATCAACATGGGTGTGGGCGAAGGCAGTCAGGACAAGAAGAAAGTCGCGACTGCTGCCAACGAAATGGAATTGATCGCTGGTCAGAAGCCAGTGGTAACCAAGGCGAAAAACTCGATCGCGACGTTCAAGTTGCGTGAAGGCATGCCGATTGGTTGCAAGGTGAATCTGCGCCGGGAACGGATGTACGAATTCATCGATCGTCTGGTAACGGTAGCAATGCCGCGTATCCGGGATTTCAGGGGTCTGAATCCGAAAAGCTTCGACGGTCGTGGCAATTTTGCCATGGGCCTGAAAGAGCAGATCATTTTCCCCGAGATCGCCTATGACAACATCGATGTGGTGCGTGGCATGGACGTGATCGTGACGACAACAGCAAGAACTGACGAAGAGGCGCGTGCGCTTCTGGCATTATTTGGTTTCCCGTTCCCCAAAGAGGAACAATCGGAAGAAAAAGAAGCCGCGTGAGCGCTTCATTATACGGAAGGACGAGAACTTAAGTCATGGCGAAACTGAGTTCCATTAACAGAAACGAAAAACGCAAACGGATGGTGAAGAAATACGCCGGCCGTTATGCGAAACTGAAGGCTATGGCAGCAGACCAGTCTCTTGACGAGACCGAGCGTCTGATGGCCCGCCTCAAAATGGCGGAAATACCGCGCAACGCGAATCCAACCCGCGTGCGCAACCGCTGTGAAACCACAGGACGGCCGCGCGGTTATTACCGCAAGTTCCGCCTGTGCCGTATCGAGCTGAGAGACATGGCCAATAAAGGTCTGATTCCCGGCGTAACGAAATCAAGCTGGTAAGGGAGAGATAATATGGCTTTTACCGATCCCTTGGGTGACATGCTCACCCGTATCCGTAACGGACAACAGGCACGCAAAGACAGCGTAGTAACCCCTGCGTCCAAATTGCGTGGTGCCGTCCTCGAAGTGTTGCAGCGCGAAGGTTATATCCGCGGCTACAGCGAAGAAGAGGTCAACAAGCACCCCGGTCTGCGGATCGAACTGAAATATTTTGAAGGCGAGCCGGCTATCCGCCACGTGGCCCGCGTTTCAAAGCCTGGTCGCCGTGTCTATAGTGGATCTGATGATCTGCCACGGGTGCGCAATGGCCTGGGCATAACAATCGTATCGACGCCAAAAGGTGTTTTGTCTGACGCGGAAGCGCGTCATGCGAAGGTCGGCGGCGAAGTACTGGCTGAGGTATTCTAATCATGTCCCGTATCGGCAAAAAATCAGTAGCTATTCCGGACGGTGTTACCGCTGTCATGGAAGATGGTCTGGTCAAGGTCAAAGGACCGAAGGGCGAATTATCGACCCCGATGGTTGATGATCTGACCTATGAACTGTCCGATGGTGGCTTGCAGGTCACGCCTGCAAACAAGTCCAAAACTGCACGCGCCTTCTGGGGCATGCAGCGTACCCTGGTACAGAATTTGGTCGACGGCGTTACCGCCGGTTTTACCAAGGTTCTGGAAATCAACGGCGTCGGTTATCGTGCAGCGGCTCAGGGCAAGAACCTGAATCTGCAACTCGGTTACAGTCATGATGTGAACTTTGCGATCCCCGACGGTATCGACATCAAGACACCGGACCAGACCACGATCGAAATTTCCGGCATGGACAAACAGCAAGTTGGCCAGGTCGCTGCCGAAATCCGGCGCTGGCGCAAGCCCGAGCCGTATAAGGGCAAGGGTATCAAATATCGCGGCGAATATATTTTCCGCAAAGAAGGGAAGAAGAAATAAGCCATGGCTAATATTTCTCAGTTCAAACGGCGCCAGCAACGCGTTCGCAGCAAATTGCGGAAGCGCGGGCTCTCAAAGCCTCGTTTGTCCGTGCATCGCACGAGCCGGCATATCTATGCCCAGGTTATCGACGATGCCGAGGGCAAAACGCTGGCTTCCGCGTCGACCATCGACAAGGCTTCGGCCGTAAAAACCGGTGCCGATAGCAAGGCCGCTGCCGATGTCGGCAAGCGCGTTGCCGAAGCAGCCAAGAAGGCTGGCGTAAAAGAAGTAATTTTTGACCGTGGCGGGTTCCTGTTTCACGGACGTGTGAAGGCCTTGGCCGACGCAGCACGTGAAGGCGGATTGGAGTTTTAATATGGCTGATGACAAAACAACACCAGAAGGCGCGGCACAGCCGGGCACCACTGGCGAAGGCAATCAGCCAGCAGCTGCTGTAGCTCCCGAAGCTAAAACCGGCGGAGCGCCCGATCGTCCAGCACGCGGCGGAAACCGTGGCGGCGGCGGTGGCAACCGTGATAACCGTGGTGGCGGTCGCGATAATCGCGGCGGCGGACGTGGCGGACGCGGCGGACGTGGCAACAACGACGGCGGTGAAGAGCTGATCGAGAAATTGGTCCACATCAACCGTGTTTCGAAGACTGTTAAGGGCGGTAAGCGCTTTGGTTTCGCCGCACTGGTTGTGGTTGGCGACGGCAAAGGCCGGGCTGGCTTCGGTAAGGGCAAGGCGCGTGAAGTGCCGGAAGCCATTACCAAGGCAACCGCAGCCGCGAAAAAAGGCATGGTTCGTGTACCGCTTCGTGAAGGCCGTACCCTGCACCATGACGGCACTGGCCAATTTGGCGCCGGTAACGTGACTGTCCGTTCGGCACCTGCCGGTACCGGTATTATTGCCGGTGGCCCAATGCGTGCTGTTTTCGAAAGTCTCGGCGTTTCCGACGTTGTGACCAAGTCTAACGGTACAGCCAATCCTTATAACATGATCCGCGCAACTTTTGCCGCACTGGCAGATCAGTCGAGCCCGAAATCCGTGTCCCAGCGACGCGGCAAGAAAGTCACCGACCTGCTTGCACGTGCTGGCGGTTCGGCTGCTGAAGTGGCAGCAGATGCCGCGGCAGTTACGGAGTAATTTTGATGGCTAAAGTTAAAATCAAGCAGATTGGATCTCCGATCCGTCGTCCGGAATCCCAGCGCAAGACGCTGATCGGTCTCGGTCTCAACAAGATGCACCGCGTTTCCGAGCTGGAAGATACAGCTGAAGTCCGCGGCATGATCAATAAAGTACACCATCTGGTGGAGGTTGTTGAAGGGTAAAACCCGAAACTTCCGTGCGAATAAAAGCGAAAGCGAGTACACGACATGAAATTAAACGAACTTAGAGATAATGATGGCGCGCGCAAATCGCGCATGCGCGTTGGCCGGGGCATTGGCTCGGGCAAAGGCAAAACCGCTGGACGTGGCCAAAAAGGCCAGAAATCCCGTTCCGGTGTCGCTATCAAGGGCTTCGAAGGCGGCCAGATGCCGCTCCACATGCGTCTTCCAAAGCGTGGTTTCAACAACCCGTTCGGTACCGACTATGCGGAAGTGAACCTGGGCATGATCCAGAAGTTCATCGACAGCAAAAGCCTTGCCAACAAGGGCACGATCGATCACGCGACTTTGAAAGCCGCTGGTCTGGCCCGTGGCGGCAAGGACGGTGTTCGTCTGCTTGCCAAGGGCGAATTGAAGGCGAAAATCACGATCACCGTTGCAGGCGCTTCGAAAGCCGCTGTTGCAGCGGTTGAAAAAGCCGGCGGCAAGGTTGAAATTCTTCCAGCGGGTGGCGAACGCCGTCCCAAAGGCGAGAAAAAAGCTGTTGCTTCCAAGCCTGCTCGCGAGAAAAAAGCCGCGAACCGCGCGAAAAAGAAAGACTGATCTTCGAGAGGCGCTGGTTTTAGCGCCTCTTTTTCTGGCCCCTTGTTTTTGATGTACTAACATCCGATATGGGGCGGGTTGCATAGCTTTATAAACAGCTATTCATCTCCGGAGATTGCAACAAAACGCAATAGTTGGAGATGGGCCTCTGCCCAAGCAGGGGCGCGTTGCAAACTAATTTTGGGGCAGGGAAGTCAAGCATGGCATCAAGAGCCGATCAGGTCGCAGCCAATCTAAGCCTGGCGAAATTCGGGCAAGCCACCGAATTGCGCAAACGCATCTGGTTCACGCTCGGTGCGCTCGTCATTTTCCGTCTGCTCAGCTTTGTACCGCTGCCGGGCGTCGATCCTGTTGTCCTCGCAGATCTTTATGATCAGACCCGTGGCGGCGTGCTCGATATTTTCAATACATTTTCCGGTGGTTCGCTGGAGCGGATGAGCCTGATCGCCCTGGGCGTCATGCCCTATATTACAGCCTCGATTGTGGTTCAGCTGGCCGCAGCACTGTCGCCGACGCTGGCCGCCATCAAAAAAGATGGCGAAGCAGGCCGCAAGAAGCTCAACCAATATACCCGTTACGGCACGGTCGGCCTGACCGCCGTACAGGGCTATTTCATTGCCGTCGGTCTGGAAAGCTTCGCGTCCCAGTCGGGCCTGCAAGCCGTGGTCGAACCCGGCTACATGTTCCGCGTTGGCGCGGTCATCAGTTTGGTCGGCGGAACATTGTTCCTGATGTGGCTGGGTGAACAGATCACCAGCCGCGGAATCGGCAATGGTATTTCCCTGATCATCATGGCCGGCATTGTCGCCCAGATGCCGACCTTTGTCGGAAACCTGCTCGAGGGCAGCCGCACGGGTTCGTTCAGTCCGCTGCTGATTGTCGGACTGATCGCGATGGTCGTCGGACTGGTATTGTTCATCTGCTTCATGGAGCGAGCCCAACGAAGGGTGCTTATCCAGTATCCCAAGCGCGCCACGCAACATGGTGTGATGCAGGCCGACCGCAGCCATCTGCCGCTGAAGGTCAACACCGCCGGTGTTATCCCTCCGATTTTCGCTTCTTCGCTGTTGCTGATGCCGTTGACGGTTAGCCAGTTTGCCGGAAACGCGACCGCGGGTGAATCGGCCTTTGGTGATTTCGTCATCATGCTCAACCAGTATCTGGCCCATGGGCAACCACTATATATGCTGCTTTATGCATCGGGGATTATTTTCTTCTGTTTCTTCTACACCGCGGTTGTGTTCAATCCCGAAGAGACGGCTGAAAACCTGAAGAAAAACGGTGGCTTCATTCCGGGCATTCGTCCGGGCAAGAATACGGCTGATTATCTCGATTATGTGCTCACCCGGATCACCGTGGTCGGCGCCGCCTATCTGGCGTTGGTCTGTGTCTTGCCGGAATATGTCATGGCGCAAACCAATCTTCCGCTTTTCTTCCTGGGCGGTACGAGCCTGCTGATCATCGTCAATGTCACCGTCGACACGGTGACCCAGATCCAGAGCCATTTGCTGGCACTGCAATATGGCGATCTGCTGAAGAAAGCGAAACTCAAGGGCGGTCGCCGTAGACGGTAACGTTCGAACGCGCTAGTTCCATACCAGAATCATTTCACGACAACGGGGGTTATTGCATGGACATCATCTTGTTGGGGCCACCAGGTGCCGGAAAGGGTACCCAGGCATCCCGCCTAGAAGACGAACATGGCATGGTACAGTTATCCACCGGCGATATGCTCCGGGCGGCGGTGAAAGCCGGCACCGAAGTGGGCTTGAAAGCCAAGGCATTGATGGATGCTGGCGAACTGGTCCCTGACGAGGTCGTATCGGGTATTATCGGCGACAAGCTGGACGAGCTCGGACCGGAGAAAGGCGTTATCTTTGACGGTTATCCCCGGACAGCCGCGCAGGCAGCCTCGCTTGACGAGATATTGTCGGCAAGAAACCGCGCACTGGCCCATGTGATCGAACTTGCCGTCGACGAAGACGCGCTGGTTGAACGGATCGTTGGCCGCTTCACTTGCGGCAATTGCGGTGAAGGTTATCACGACAAATTCAAACAGCCTGCCAAAGAAGGTGTCTGCGATGTGTGCGGCAAGAGCGAATTCAAGCGCCGGCCCGACGACAATGAAGAAACGGTGCGGACCCGAATGAAAGAATATCGCGCCAAGACAGCGCCCATTCTGCCGATTTATGAAGCGCGCAAGATCGTGCGCAAGGTGAACGGCATGGGCAGCATGGCAGAAGTCAATAATGCGATCGAGGCCGTCCTTTCGCTCTGAACTGATTTCACAGGAGGCGAGTTCATGATCAAGCAGATATCCCGCGCAATTCTGTTGGCCGCTGTGCTATCGTGTGCAACAGCAGCGCAAGCCGAGGTGACGAACACCGCAGAAAACGGCTTTACCGTGCAACATGAAGCAGTGATTTCGGGCGATAACGAGGCAGTCTGGAAAGCGATGATTGCACCGTCGCGCTATTGGAGCAGCGACCACAGCTGGACCGGTAATGCCGAAAACTTCTATCTGATACCGCAAGCGGGCGGTTGCTTTTGCGAACTGATCCGAACCACTTCGGACGACAATATCAAATCATCGGATGGCAGCGTTCAGCACATGCGGGTGATTTTTGCGCACAATAACAAAATGCTCCGTCTATCCGGTGCGTTGGGACCTTTGCAGGGCGAGGCGGTAACCGGCACGCTGACCATGCTGCTCCAGCCACAAGGCGATGCCACCGCGGTTCGGTTCACTTACAAAGTGGGCGGCTATATGGAGTTTCCGGTCGATCAGATCGCTCCGGCGGTGGATGGCGTGATCGGACAGCAACTCGCTCGCCTATCAGCTTTGTTTGCTGACCCGGAAGCGCCCGATGCCAGTCCGCCAGAGGGATCCGCTGATCCAACCGACGGCGAAGAAAGCGGCTCCACCGGAAGCAAAGACCCTAACTGAATTCTTCTTAATTGCCGGGCTTTACAACGCGGTCTAATAGTTGAATGGTAGTTTCATGTTCGTTGCCGATTTGAGGAGGTCTTCAACGATAATCGGGTCGGGCAGATATTCACTTCGAGGGGGTTAGACTATGGCTGTAACCGATCATGTAGATTTTCCGACATTCATGGAAGGCGTAAAAAAACGCAATCCGGGGCAACCTGAATTTGTTCAGGCGGTGCAGGAAGTCGCGATGGATATATTCGATTTCATCGAGGACAAGGAAGCCTATCACACAGCGCAGATATTGCGGCGTATCGCCGAACCCGATCGGGTGGTGTCTTTCCGGGTCTGCTGGGAAGATGACAATCACTGTGTCCGCGTCCAGCGAGGTTACCGGATCCAGAATAACAATGCCATCGGCCCCTATAAAGGCGGCATCCGTTTCCACCCGAGCGTTACCGAAAGCGTGTTGAAGTTCCTGGCGTTCGAACAGACGTTCAAGAACTCGCTCACCGGACTGCCGATGGGTGGCGGCAAGGGCGGCGCGAACTTCAACCCCAAAGGCAAGTCCGACGCCGAGGTCATGCGCTTCTGCCAGTCATTCATGACCGAGCTCTACCGCCACATCGGACCGGACACGGATGTTCCTGCCGGTGATATCGGTGTGGGCGGACGCGAAATCGGTTATATGTTCGGCCAGTACAAACGCATCACCAATCGCTGGGAAGGCGTGCTGACCGGCAAGGGTATCGAGTATGGCGGATCGCAGATGCGTCCCGAGGCGACCGGCTATGGCGCGGTCTATTTCATGGAAAATATGCTGAAGCACAGAAAAGACGCTATCGCAGGCAAGACTGCGGTGATTTCCGGTTCCGGCAACGTGGCTACCCACGCAGCCGAGCAGATCACCAAGCAAGGCGGCAAGGTGCTTACCCTCTCGGACAGCGGCGGGTTCATTCATGACCCGGATGGCATTGATCAGGACAAGATCGACTGGATCAAGGATCTCAAGAACAACAAACGCGGTCGGATCAGCGAATATGCCGATCATTTCACCGGCGCATCCTATCATGAAGGCAAGCGTCCCTGGAACGTGCCCTGTGATCTGGCATTGCCCTGTGCAACGCAGAATGAGCTTGATGAGTCCGAAGCCAAAGAACTGGTCAGCAATGGTGTGGTCGCGGTGTCAGAAGGCGCGAACATGCCGACAACGCTGGAAGGTGTTCATGTCTTCCACGATGCCAAGATCATGTACGGTCCGGGCAAGGCGGCTAATGCCGGCGGCGTCGCGGTATCCGGTCTTGAAATGAGCCAGAACGCTGAACGGATCAGCTGGAACCACGCGCGGCTCGGCGAGATGCTGACCGACTTGATGGAAGGCATTCACGGCAAATGTGTCGAATATGGCGATCAGGGCGATGGCTATGTTGACTATGTGAAGGGCGCCAATATTGCCGGCTTCAAGAAAGTGGCCGACGCCATGCTCGCTTATGGTGTCGTCTAGGCCATAATTATCTTGCGCAAAAAAGCGCCATCGGCCAGATCACCGTCGATGGCGCAAACAAATATCCCCAAGGAAAAACGGCTTCGCAGGAAGCTCAAGGAGCCCTGTGAAATCGGCTGGTGCGAGCTGATTGACTTGCCCGGGCTCGGCGTAAAAAATCTGCACGCCAAGGTCGATACCGGCGCCGGAACTTCCTCGCTCCACGCCACGCGGATCAAGCCATTCGAAAAAGATGGCCAGAATTATGTTCAATTTACCATCCCGATGGGAACAGGTATTGCCGACTATCATTGTGAAGCGCGGGTCTACGGTCGGCGCAGAATAAAGAGCAGTAATGGTGTCATGCAGACACGATATGTGATAGAGACAGTGATGAAGCTCGGGCCGCTGGAATGGGTCGGGCATATGACGCTTGCCAACCGGCAATCGATGATTTTTCCGGTCCTGATAGGTCGCCGGGCGCTGAAGCGGGGTTTCCTCGTCAACAGCGCCAAGCGCTGGATGCTGGGCCGCCATGAAGAAAGATAATATATGAAAATCGCCATGCTTGCCCGCAACCCGAAACTCTACTCGCACAAACGCCTGGTCGAAGCGGCCGAAGAGCGCGGGCATGAAATGAGAATACTCAACACATTGCGCTGCACGATGAACATCACGTCGCATCGACCGAGCATATTGTACAATGGCGAAACGCTGACCGGTTTTGATGCGGTGATCCCGCGTATCGGCGCGTCGATCACCCATTATGGCCTCGCTGTGCTGCGCCAGTTCGAGATGATGGGCGTATGGCCGCTGAATGAAAGCGTTGCCGTCGGCCGTTCGCGCGACAAGCTGCGCTCGATGCAGATTTTTGCCAAACATGGCCTCGGCTTGCCGGTTACCGCTTTTGCCCACGACCCGAGGCAGACCGACGAAGTGCTCAAGATTGTCGGCGGCGCGCCTGCGGTTATCAAACTGCTTGAAGGAACCCAGGGCATCGGTGTGGTGCTCGGCGAAACCGCCAATAGCGCAAAATCGGTGGTTGAGGCTTTTCGGGGTCTGAACGTCAATATCCTGGTCCAGGAATTCATCAAGGAAGCGGGCTCCAGCGACATCCGGATTTTCGTAGTCGGCGGCAAGGTTGTCGCGGCAATGATGCGGACCGGCGCGGAAGGCGATTTCCGTTCCAACCTGCATCGCGGCGGATCGGCGAAAATGGTCAAGATAACTCCGGAAGAGCGGTCCACAGCGATCCGGGCCGCGAAGGTCATGGGGCTGAACGTAGCCGGCGTTGACATTTTACGCGCCAACCACGGACCGGTAATTATGGAAGTGAACAGCTCGCCGGGTCTCGAAGGTATTGAAGCGGCGACAGGCAAGGATGTCGCTGGCCAGATTATCGAATTTATCGAAGCCAAGGCCAAGACCGGCAATACCAAGACCAAGGGTAAAGGTTGATACCGACGTTGGTCAAAGCCGCATAATGCAAGTCCGGCAAGCACAAGACGCCGTCAGCCGCTCGTTTGTCGGTGGTGGGCCGGGTGTTATCTATTCGGGGTTGATCTGGATAGTTGCCGGATTTGTATATTTGCGCAGTGATGTGAACACGGCTTTCATCGTGCTGTTTCTCGGCGGGATGACCATCTTTCCGGTTTCGGCCTTGTTGTCGCGGATCCTTTTCCATCGCCCCAACCTGTCTTCGGACAACCCGCTCGGGATGCTAGGACTGGAGAGCACGATCGCCATGCTCGCCGGCCTGTTTGCCGCATGGCTATTTCTGCCGCTGGAATCTTCCTATGTGCTGCCACTGGCAGCCATTGCGGTCGGGGTGCATTATTTTGCTTTCGCCACCTTATACGGCGACAGAATATATTGGCTGTTGGCGGCTCTGATCTCAGCTGTCGGCTTCGCAGGGATATACGCACCCGAAGCCATCCCCGGCGGGATGCTGTTCGCCGTTGGCGTCATCGAACTGGTGATTGGACTTATGTTGTCCGCGAGGGCCTTGAAACCTTGACGGCCGATTGGTGTAAATGCCGCAGCCAGTCTAGATAACCTCATCCTCGTCGAGCAGTTGATTGCCGGTTATCGCATCCTCGATTTTTTCCAGTCGTTCACCCACCGTGTCGAATATCCTCACTTCGGCGATGTGCAAAAGCGCATCACCCTGATTGACGACGGGCAGGTTGCTATGGCCGATGACGATCCCGTCAACCGGTGACAGGATTGCTTCCTCGCCATCTCCAAATATATCGCTGATAAAGGCAACAGCATCGCCCTTGTGGACTTTGCTGCCGGAAGGAGAAACCATGCGGCAAATCCCGCCTCTGGTCGAGCGCAGCCAGACCGTGCGGGTTGTCTGGGCTGGCGGCACCCCCCGTTTGCCGAGCCGTTTGGTCTCGATCATCTCCAGTTTCTTGAGCACCCGCAAGATACCGTTGACCCCGGTGAGAACGGAAAATTCGTCGAACCGCAGCGCTTCTCCGGCTTCCATCAACAGCATGTCGACGCCGGCTTCCCTAGCCAGAGCGCGGAGGGAACCGGGACGCAGTTCCGCTTCAATGACGACGGGTGGTCCAAATTCGAGCGCCAGCTCCTTGAGTTCGGGATTGCCCGAAGCGATGCGGATCTGGGGCAGGTTATAGCGGTGCTGCGCAGCGCTGTGGATATCGATGCCCAGAGAACAATGGTCGATGATCTCGGTCGAGAAAATATTGGCCAGCTGCGACGCCAGAGAACCTTTTTCGGTGCCGGGAAAGGACCGGTTTAGATCGCGGCGATCGGGCAGATAGCGGCTATGGGTGATGAACCCGAACATATTGACCACCGGCACGAATATCACGGTACCGGCCATCCGCTTCGGATGGAGTTTTTTCATCACCCGGCGGATGATCTCGGTGCCGATAATTTCATCGCCGTGGATCGCCGCGCTGACAAAAATCGTCGGCCCGGTGCGCTTTCCGTGAAACACGCGCACTTCCATACTGGCCTGCATGCCAGCCGACAGGTCGCTTACCGGAATCGCGATTTTTGCGCTGGTACCCGGCGCGACCGTGGTGCCGCTAATTTCGAAGAGATCATATTTGTTACGGATCGTCACAGCTGTCCCCCATCTGTCCCGTTCTATTCCGAGTGTCCCGCCCATTTTGCAAGGTAAAACAACCTGCCACCGAGCAGCGTGTATTCCATTCTATCCCAAATTCGATCAAATTGATCGCCGTCCTGCCGAAGCCGCCAATTTGTCTGCGTCTGTCAGGCTAGAGGGCCGCAGCTACCAATATGCCGAGATAAACAAAATAGCCGGCCACCATCAACAAGCCGGCCACCCGTCCAAAGCGCCGGTAGAAAAAGCAAATCAGCAACAGCAGGACAGCAGAGCCAGCCATCACCGGGAGATCACGGGTGATCAGGTCATCCGGGATCGCACCGGGAGCGAGCAACATGGTCGCACCGCCGATACCCAGTATATTATAGATATTCGATCCGATGACATTGCCAAAGGCAACCTCGGCCTGTTTGCGCCAGGCCGCAATGATGGTGGTGACCAGTTCTGGCAGCGACGTCCCTACCGCGACAATGGTCAGGCCGATAAGGGTTTCGGACAGGCCGAATATTCTGGCGATGTCGACCGCGGCACCGACGAGCAGATGTCCGCCCCCGATCAGAACCACAAGTCCGAGCAGGGTGAATGCGACCGGCTTGCCCCAACCATTGCGTTTCCCGTGCAAGGTGGGGTCCGCCAGTTCCAGCGCAACCGCCTTGTCCAGCGGGGCCACATGGTCGGCTCCGGCTTGTCGCTCGATGCGTTTCTCCTGACGGTAACAATAGACAATATAGGCCGCGAGGCTGGCAAGCATTACCAATCCGAACTGAAATGCGCCGTTTCCGCTTATCGCCAGTATCATCAGAAAGACCGAAGCGGCGATGGCTATCAGGGGATCGCGCAATATTTTCCCCTGACCCAGAATGATCGGGGTGATCGCGGCGGCCATGCCCAATATCAGCAGGCTGTTGGCGATGTTGGAACCGACGATATTGCCCCAGGCAATTCCGGGCGCGTTGCGCAATGCGGCTTCGACACTGGTGACCAGCTCCGGCATGGATGTACCAAAACCGACAATCACCAGTCCGACGATCAGCGGTGTTACCCGCGCACGCTCCGCCAGTTGCACCGCCCCGCGAACAAGCAGTTCCCCGCCGACGACCAGTGCCGCCAATCCGGCGACAGCTGTCAAAAGCAATATCAACATTTTTGAAACAGTCTTTCCAAGAAGCGCGTAGCGTGGCGAACAATGGCCTAACTGGCGCGAGGAGCGTCTATCTATCCAAACCGGACATAGATCAAATAGAAGCATTGTGGCAATATCAATAGATTTTATGAATGAACGTTTTTGCCGCGACATGTTTTTTTGATGATAATGTTCGGGGAAGCAGCTAAGAAAGGACAAGGCGAAACATCATTCCCTTAACATTTCGTAATTGCTTGATCCCCGCGCTTGACAGCGACACCGACTCGCCCTACCTGAGAACTATTCGAAATCCAACACAACCGGCAGCGCCCTTCGTGCGTCCGCTGGTTTTGTGCGTTTTGGGTGTGTTTTTAACGACTTGGCGATGAGATAGGGCCCGACGAATCGGTTCCTGTGGAGCATGGAGAAAAATATTGGCACGTATTGCTGGGGTAAATATCCCCACTAACAAGCGCGTAATCATTGCGCTCACCTACATTCACGGTATCGGACGCACCGCTGCGGCTGACATTGTCGAAAAATTGAAGATTGATCCAGCCCGCCGGGTTCAGGACCTTACCGATCAGGAAGTTTTGCACATTCGGGAAACGATTGATGCCGAGCATACGGTTGAAGGCGATTTGCGGCGTGAAGTTGCAATGAACATCAAGCGTCTGATGGATCTGGCCTGCTATCGCGGCCTGCGTCACCGTAAAGGCCTGCCAGTTCGCGGACAGCGTACGCATACCAATGCGCGCACTCGCAAGGGCAAGCCAAAGGCGATCGCCGGCAAAAAGAAATAAGACTTGTCTTCGGATAAGTATCTTCAAGATATTAGGTAGGAATTCATCACATGGCACGCGAACCGCAGCGCATAAAGAAGAGCGCGCGCAAAAACATTTCGGCAGGCGTAGCGCACGTCAACGCCACATTTAACAACACGATGGTCACCATCACCGATGCCCAGGGCAATGCGATAAGCTGGTCCTCCGCAGGCATGATGGGTTTCAAGGGCTCTCGTAAATCGACACCTTATGCAGCACAGGTTGCAGCGGAAGACGCCGGGAAAAAAGCGGCTGACCACGGTGTGCGTACGCTTGAAGTCGAAGTGAAAGGCCCCGGCTCCGGTCGTGAATCGGCCCTTCGTGCGCTTCAGGCCGTTGGCTTCACGATCACATCGATCCGTGATGTCACACCCATTCCGCATAACGGCGTTCGTCCATCAAAAAGACGCCGCGTCTAGTATTGCTTGAGCTTTTGAGGCGGGCAGGCTGGCCAGTCTCACATTTTACCATTCAGAGCGGAAATTTCGTCCAAACCCGCTCTTTGAACCATTAGGGGAAGTCCATGACTGTCAATATGAAGAACTGGCAAGAACTGAAGAAGCCCAACGTCCTCGACATCAAGCCCGGCGGAGATCCGAAGCGCAAGGCAACTTTTGTTGCCGAACCTCTGGAACGCGGTTTTGGTCTGACCATGGGCAACGCGCTACGCCGCGTGCTTCTGTCTTCGCTCCAGGGCGCGGCAGTAACTTCGATCAAGATCGAAAACGCGCTGCACGAATTTTCGTCGCTTCCCGGTGTCCGTGAAGATGTCACCGACATTGTCCTGAACATCAAGCAGATCGCTCTGAAAATGGAGAGCGAAGATGCCAAGCGTTTGCAGCTTTCCGCAACCGGTCCCGGTGAAGTCAAAGCGGGCGACATCGCTGTCTCCGGCGACATTGAAATCATGAACCCTGAAATGGTCATTTGCCATCTCGATGAAGGCGCTTCGCTGAACATGGAACTGACCGTCAACGTCGGCAAGGGCTATGTTCCTGCGGTTGCCAACCGTCCAGCAGACGCACCGATCGGCTTGATCCCGATTGATTCGCTTTACTCGCCGGTTCGTCAGGTTTCCTACAAGGTCGACAATGCCCGCGTTGGTCAGGAACTCGATTTTGACAAGCTGAACCTCACCATCGAAACCGATGGTACGGTCACCCCGGAAGATGCGATTGCCTATGCAGCCCGCATTTTGCAGGACCAGTTGCAGCTTTTCGTGCACTTCGAAGAAGCTCTCGAGCAAGTGTCTTCGCCGATCGGTATGGCCGCTCAGCAAAGCCAGGCAGAAAGCGATGCCAACCAGCTCAACCGCTATCTTCTCAAGAAGGTCGACGAACTGGAACTCAGCGTTCGCTCCGCCAATTGCCTCAAGAACGACAATATCATCTATATTGGCGATCTCGTGCAGAAGACCGAAGCCGAAATGCTGCGTACACCAAACTTTGGCCGCAAGTCTTTGAACGAAATCAAGGAAGTGCTTTCCAGCATGGGTCTGCGTCTCGGCATGGACATCCCTGGATGGCCACCTGAAAATATCGAAGAAATGGCCAAGAAGCTGGAACAAGAGCTACTCGGTTAGTTTTACCGTTAAAATCCCGGCGCAAGTCGGGATGGCGACAAAGGGGCGACTGGTGATGTCCCATAAAAATCACCTGCTGCGGGGTACCTGATACGGCCCCTTAACGAACGAAGGAAATGATATGCGTCATAGAATGAAGGGCCGCCGGATGCAGCGGACCGGTGCTCACCGTCAGGCTCTGCTGAAGAACCTCGCGGCGGCGCTGATCAAGCACGAACAGATCATGACGACTGTACCAAAGGCCAAGGAATTGCGCCCCGTAGTCGAAAAACTGATTACGCTCGGTAAAAGAGGTGGCCTGTCCAACCGTCGTCTCGCGCATTCGCGTTTGATGGACGAGACCCAGGAAAAGAAGCTTTTCGAAGTTCTGGCCGATCGTTACAGCGAACGCAATGGCGGTTATACCCGCATCATTCGCGCCGGTTTCCGCGCCTCAGACGCTGCGCCAATGGCGATAATCGAGCTGGTTGACCGCGATGTGGATGCCAAGGGTCAGGACAGCGGACCGGATCAAAACGCCCAGGATGAATACGAAGAAGCTTAAGCCCTTCATCCCTGATACAGTTTCAATTGATATGAGAGACCGTGAGCGATAAGCTCGCGGTCTCTTTTGTTTTGTCGGGGTATATATGCGCAGTTTTACGGTTTTGACTATGGCCATTGGGTTGGCCGCAACTTCACCTGCGTTGGCAGCGGGTCATCAAAGCAAGGAAAGCCCGCTGACATATCCAGAAACCAGGACCGTTGATGTCGTCGACGAGCAATTTGGCGAATATATTTCCGATCCCTATCGCTGGCTGGAAAATGACGTTCGCGAGGATGCCGAGGTTGCTGAATGGGTGAAGGCACAGAATGCGGTGACCGATGCCTATCTCGAAAAGCTGCCGGGTCGGGAAATTCTGGCGCAATCGATGGAAGAATTGTTCGATTTCGACGATCTCGGTATTCCGGTCGAAGCCGGCGGGAAATATTTCTACGAGCGCAAAAGCGGCGGTCAGAATCAGGCGGTACTCTATGTCCGCGATGGCGCAGACGGTGAAGAACGGGTGCTGATAGATCCTGCTGGCTGGTCAGAAGACGGTGCGACCGCGCTCGCCTCTTGGAAACCATCCAGTGACGGCAGCCTTCTGGTTTACGCGATTCAGGATGGCGGGTCTGACTGGCGGACGTTGAAAATCCTTGACGTGAATACGGGTGAAGTCAAACCTGACACCGTCGAATGGGCCAAGTTTACCGATCTTGCGTGGATGCCCAAAAACATCGGATTTCTCTATTCCCGCTTTCCCGAACCGAAGGAAGGCGCAGCCTTTCAGTCGCTGAATGCGGATCATGCCGTCTATATGCACAGTATCGGCTCGGATCAGACAAAGGATGTCAAAATCTATGCGACACCCGATCAGCCCGAACTCAACCATATCGCAGAACTGACCTCGGACAAGGAATGGGTGGTCATCACGTCGTCTTCGGGTACCGATGAACGCCATGAAATCACGCTGATCAAGGTCGATGCACCCAGGCTCGCAACGCGCAAACTGGTCACGGGTTTTACAAATGACTGGCGCCTGATCGACGGCGTTGGCGACACGTTATATTTCGCGACCAACATGGACGCACCGCGGCTGCGTGTGGTCAAAACCGACCTGAGCGCGGAAGAACCGGAGTTTGTCGAGCTGGTTGCGGAGAGCGATGCGGTTGTCGACGGTGCAAAGATCGTCGGCGACCGGCTGGTGATCAGCTATCTCGTCGATGCCAAAAGCCAGCTTTCCATTTTCGATCTCGAGGGCGAGGCGCATGGCACGCTTGATCTTCCCGGACCGGGGCAGGTGGGTAGTCTCGGTGGCTCGATCAATAGCGATGAAGGATTTTTCAGCTTTCAAAGTTTTAACCGGCCCACGACGGTTTTCCGCTACGAACCGGATTTGCCGCCGACTATCTGGGCAGAACCTTCCTTGCCCTTTGATCCAGAGACTGTGGAAGTGACACAGCGCTTTTACGAGAGCAAGGATGGCACCAAGGTTCCGATGTTCCTGGTTCATATGAAAGACCAAGATCTGTCGCAGGGCGCACCAACGCTGCTCTATGGCTATGGCGGGTTCAACATCTCGGTGTTGCCGCAGTATAAGCCGGCCTGGATGGCGTGGATAAAGGCGGGCGGCGTGTTTGCCTCAGCCAATCTTCGCGGTGGCGGCGAATATGGCAAGGAGTGGCATGATGGTGGCCGCTTGCAGAACAAGCAGAATGTCTTTGACGATTTTATCGCCGCTGGCGAATATCTGCTGACCATGGGCATCACCTCGCAAAACGGACTAGCCATCGAAGGCCGGTCCAATGGCGGACTGCTGGTCGGTGCCGTGATCAATCAGCGGCCCGACCTGTTCACTGCCGGTCACGCTGCGGTCGGGGTGATGGATATGCTCCGTTTCGACCGGTTTACCGCCGGACGCTACTGGGTTGATGACTATGGCTATCCGGACAAGGAGCAGGATTTCAAGACCCAACTCGGCTATTCTCCCTATCATAATCTGAAAGACGGAATCGATTATCCGGCGTTGATTGTCTCTACCGCCGATACCGATGACCGGGTAGTTCCCGGGCATAGCTTCAAATATACCGCACGACTGCAGGCGTTGGACGCTGGCGATAAACCCCATCTCATCCGCATTGAAACCCGGGCCGGTCACGGCAGCGGCAAACCGACGGATAAGGTGATTGAAGAATATTCGGATATCTACGCCTTTTTGGCACACGCGATCGGGTTTGGGTTGGACAAATAACGTGTTTTGCACCGTTTGCCGCTGGATGGGGCACGAATATCGGTAGTTATATAGCTGTTCATAAAAATAGCCTGTAACATGAACGTTTCCTGTCGAGCCAGTTCAGCCTTCACTCAAACCCAATCACCTAAAAGGGCTTTGCAAGCTCGGGAAGAGGTTTCGGGCAGTGTGAAAGGAAAGTGGACATGAACAAGTTGAACAAAGCTCTTGTCGGAACCGCTGCTGCTGCTGCAATGGCCGTTTCCGCATCCCCCGCAATGGCCAAGGACGGCCGGAATAACGGCCCGAGCGCTGGCGAAGTTATCGCCGGTGTGGCGATCATCGGCGCCATCGCAGCGATCGCTAGTTCGGGTAACGATCGCGGTGACCGCTATGATGACCGGCGGTACTCGGATAACCGCTACAGGAACAACTACAGGCATATCAACCAGCGTCAGGCCGTGAACCGTTGTGTGCGCGCCGCCGAGAGCCAGGCCACACGGCGTGGCCGGGCAAGCGTAACCGACATCCGCGACATTGACCGGACGCGCTACGGCTATCGGGTCAAGGGCAGAATTCTGGTCGAACAGGGCCGCGGTCGCTATCAGAGGAACAGGTACTCCGACCAAGGCAAGTTCACCTGCTATATCGAAGGCAACCGGGTGAGCGACGTTCGGTTCAGCGGCCTCAAATACGCCCGGCGTTAATCGCTGTGAACGTTACTGAACAAAGGAAAATGGTTCAGCCTGGTGACAGGCTGGACCAACTATATTCGGTTCAATTGCAGGGTTCTCGTTCTGAAGTCTGCGCTCAATGGGGATATCAGACATGACCATAGCGACAAGAATTTCCGCCGCTGCAGCTTCCACTGCATTGATCTTTACCGGTATTTCACCAGCCATCGCTGCGCCGATGCATAGCGGCAGCGCGGTGGTAACGCCG
>NZ_JBATHY010000075.1:0-6908 GCF_049667325.1 Parasphingorhabdus sp.
TAGGAAAGAGGGTTTTTTCGGTTGATGGCGAGAGCGGACTCTGGGGTTGGTCGCTTTTGGTGGCGGCAATTGGATGGGAAGCGGACATCAAGGCGATCGTTTTCTAATAGCAGCTACATCCCGAAAGCAGACGCTGCCGTTGTGGCGGTTCTATCCGGAAAAGCGGACTACAGGGTTGATCTTTCTAGAAAAAATCGGATAGCACGCTCGTTGGAAAAAATATGGGGGTCTTATGCGCGTTTGTTTTTATCTGTTGTTAGCGTTTAGCGCGATTGGTTTGTCGGCCGCGCCCGTTTTCTCGCAGGACACGGTGAAATCGGCTGCAAACTTGTCGATCGAACCGCCAGAGCTCATCTCAGCTGATACCTTTGCGGCACCGGGGCAGATGGTACGTCCAGAATTATCACCTGATGGCCTAAAGATGGTTCACAGAGAACAAATCGGCTCAACCAAACTTCTCACGATTAAGACCATGGACAGCGGTAAAATCGAACGCATAAAAGTTCCGGAGAACAACGACCTGAAATGGTACCGGTGGGCAGGGAATGACAAAATTCTGATGAGTGTCAAAGGAGTTTTGACGCGCGGTTCAAGAGAGTATTGGCGCACCTCCTTGTTCGCATATGACATCAAGACTGGAAGTTTTCAGTCCGTCGGTCGATGGCAGACAGTAGCCGACGGTGATAATGTTCTTTATGTTGATCCTGACGGAGAATATTTGCTCCAATCGATACAGGCCAAATCAACCGAATATCCAACGGTCTACCGGGTAAGCTTGGCCGACAATGGCATCTCTACAGCCGTTTACCCCCAAAAGAGAATTTGGCGCTGGATCGCAGACGATGCTGGTATTGTCAGAATGGGCATTACCTTTCGCAGCACAGGACTGGACATTCATTATCGCAGCAATGCTGACCAGAATTTCGAACTGATCAGCAAGTTGCGAGACAAAGATAGCGATGAAGAGTTGGAGGATAGTCTGCTTGACATTGAGGCTATCACTGCAGGTAGTGATACCGGCTATGTTCTTTCCAATAAGGAAACTGGCCGGTTTGCGCTGTATGAATTTGACTATCGGACGCGCGAGCTTGGCAAGATGGTGCTTGGTCATCCAGAAAATGACATTTCCAGTTATCACCTGAGTGAAGATGGCACAAATTTGCTGTCGGCGCGTTTTACCGATTCTCGTGATCGCATCGTCTGGTTCGATGAAGGCCTTAAAAATATACAAGCCAACCTCGAAAAAGCCTTGAAAGGACAAGAAGTCTGGATCCAGTCGCGAAGCAGAGATCGGAAAAGGATGATCATCTACACCACGTCATCGTCTGATCCGGGCAGCTATTATTTGTTCAAACCAGATGAGAGTAAATTGGATCGAATTGGTGGCATAAATGATCCCATAGACCCTGCAAAAATGGCGTTGACCAAATATGTCGAATATCAGGCTCGGGATGGACTGAAGATAAAGGCGTATTTAACTTTACCCAAAGGCCGAACTGACAAAAACCTGCCGCTAATTATCTTGCCACATGGCGGGCCTTACGACGTGCGCGATACTTGGGACTACAATGCAGAAGTTCAGTTTCTTGCCAATCGTGGATATGCTGTGTTCCGGCCAAACTTTCGCGGTTCAGGGGGTTATGGTGAGGATTTTTATACCAAGGGTGAAGGCCAGATCGGCCGAACGATGCAGGACGATCTTGATGATGGGATGGATTGGTTAGTTGAACAGGGCTTTGCTGATCCTATGCGGGTCTGCCTGGTTGGGGCTTCCTATGGCGGTTATGCAGCTATCTGGGGTGTCATCCGCAATCCCGAGCGTTATCGATGCGCCGCCAGCTTTGCGGGGGTGACTGACTGGGCAAAACAACTCAACTATGACAAAAAGTTTTTCCGCAGCCGCTATGCAAAAGAATGGAAGGAAACCGTTCAGGGCGGCGAGGATTTTGATTTGGATAGCGTTTCACCCGTTCATCAGATCACCAAATTGAAACGTCCTTTGTTGCTGACACATGGAGACGAGGACAGCAACGTTCCCTTCAGTCAGTACAAACGCTTGATAAAGGCGGCAATCAAAGCTGACATACCAATCGATGTTAAAGTGTACGAAGATGAAGGACACGGTTTTTTTGATCGTAACAATGAGATTGATTGGTATACTCGGCTCGAGGCCTTCTTGCGCAAACACAATCCACCGGATTGAATGAACAGAAAAGGTCGGACTGCTATAGGCGATGTCCGCTTTTGTGCCCAAAGCAGACCTTAGAGCCGTATAACATTAACGACCGCAAATGGGGCGCCAGCAGACCGGCTACTACTATATCTAGAATATCAGATACAGAAGCGCGCACTCCGACTTTCGCCGCTCCACCATCCGGTTACCGTCCTGCCAGTTTTTTCGCCTCGGCCAGATGGGTCCGTCCGATGCGGATCTCCGTGCCGCATTTGAGGCAGGCCATCCACACGCCGCCGCCATCATGGCGCAGGCCGGCTATCCAGTCGCGCCGGACCAGGTGGGAGCGGTGCAGGCGGATAAACTCGTCCGGGTTGAGCCGTTCTTCCAGGCCGGTGATCGTCTGGTGCAGGAGATAGCTGATGCTGCCGACGTGCAGCCGCATATAGTCGCGTTCGGCCTCGACCCGGTCGATTTCGGTGGCGACGATGCGGCGCAGCTCGGACTTGTAGGGTACCCAGAATTCTTCGGCCCAGGGAGAATCTTCCGCCTCTCCGTCTCGCGGTTCCGCGGTGCGTTCCCGCACTCGCGAGATGGCCAGCGCCAGCCGCGCGTTCTCGACCGGTTTCAGAACATAGTCGATGGCGGCGACGTCAAAAGCCTCGACCGCAAAGCGGTCAAAGGCGGTGACAAATATGATCGCCGGGGCATTGGCCTTGCCGGACAATGCGCGTGCGACATCAAGCCCGTCCTTGCCGGGCATGGCGATGTCGAGCAGCAGCAGATCCGGCTGCAGTTGTTCGGTCAGGCGCAGCGCCGCTTCGCCATCGCTGGCGGTACCGATCAGGTCGATATCCTGCTGCCGTGCGCAGAGCAGCTGCAATCGTTCGATCGCCAGCGGTTCGTCGTCGACTATCAGCGTCTTCAGCGGTTGAGGTTCGGTCTCGTCGATCATGGATTGTCCAGCATCAGGGGCAAGGTCAGCTGGGCAATATAGCCTCCTTCTGCCGGACGTACAGTCTGCAGGCTGGCTTGCCGGCCAAAGCGCGTCTCAAGGCGATCGCGGACATTGGCGAGGCCGATGCCGCTGCTCGGTCCATTGTCCTGCAAATCGATCGGTCGCGGATCACCGTCATCGGCGACTGTCAGGATCAGATTGTCCCCATCCGACCGCGCGCTGATCGTGATCGTGACCGGGCGCTTGCTGTGCGCTACGCTGTGCTTGATCGCGTTTTCGACCAGCGGCTGCAGGATCAGGCCCGGTACCAGTACGCCCAGCAGTTCGTCTGGAATATTCACCTTGGTTCTGAGCCGCTCGGGGAAGCGGACTGCTTCGATATCGAGATAGAGATTCTGCAGATGCACTTCTTCCGACAAGGGCACATCCTCCAGCGGGTCACCCGACAGGCTGGTGCGATAGAATTTCGAGAGGTTGAGGATCATTTCCTCCGCTTCCTCCGACTGGCTACGCATCACCAATGTGCTCAGGCTGTTGAGCGTGTTGAACAGAAAATGCGGATTGACCTGATAGCGCAGCGACCGGAGTTCGGCATCTTGCGCCGCCTGGGCAAAGCGCGCCGCCTTGCGTTCTACCTGCCGGACTTCCCCGGCATAGCTCAAGGTCAGATATAGGGATGCCCAGCTGATGATGAAGAAAAAGCGGGAGGTGGCGTCTTCGGAAATCGCCTTGAGCGCAAAATTGTCCTGCGCAACATATTCGCGCATTTTCTCGACATGCGCTTCGTCCCACAGATTTTCCGGATAGTAGATATTGAAGATATAATGGTTGAACGAGGCGATGATGATAGCGCACGGAATCGCGGCGGCAAATGCCGTGATGATCCGCGTTGACAGTGCCTTGTCCTCAAACTGCCGAAAAAATAGATAGAGCAGATAGGTGATGCCGATGCCAAGAATCGTCACGACAATCCGCCGCGCCGCCATTTCGCCCTGCGCCGGCCAATCGCCGATCGACGCGCGCAGCGTCAGGATGATCACATAGAAAAGCCAGAATCCGAGTATCGACAGGATTGCAACCTGGTGTCCGACCGACGGCTTGTGCTTTCCAATTTCAAATTTTCTCATGTGCATACAATTCGATGTTTCCCGAAGAGCTTAGGCCAATATGGTATCAATTGTCTCTAGGTGAATTGTGCCCGGTCGAAACAGGCTTGCGGTTGGTCGAAACTTTCTAAGTCTGGCGCGCAATTTTCCGAATTTTGGCGGCCGGCGCGGAATTAAACGGCTCCGGTTTAACCAATTGCTAACTATGTTTGGGTCAAATGGCCTCGTGGGATGATTTAACAGGGAGTCCCGAGACCATGACCAAGGAAATGCAATCCGTTCCCGGCGCGATGACGCTGGCCGAGATGAAGGAATTCGCAGGCTTCAGTTCTGCAACCCAGCGCTATATCCGTCGTTCGCTCGATGTCGGTCTCGATCGTTCCGATGCCGTCGAGACATGGTCGCGCGATACGGTTGAAGAAGCCGGCATCAAGGTCCAGATTTCACTATACCGTCGTCTCGATGCCATTCGCAAAGACATTCCCGAGGATTGTGCCATCGACAGTATCGAGGCGTTCATGCCCTCGCTAATCTCTCTCGCCGCTTTTGATCTGGGGCAGGGCCGCATCCACAGCTTTCCCGCTTTCCGTTTTCTCTACGAACGCCTGCTGGGTCCGGAATCGCGTCCCTGGCTGCCCGGCGCATTCTGTGCGGCCGCGTCGCTTCCGCATCTCCACCCGAAAACCCGCAAGGAATTGCTGCAATCGATCAGCGAGGCCGCCGCGACAGCGCCCGGCTGGTCTACCCGTGAGCCTAGCTTTTTTCCGGAATGGGTCGAAAAAGTCGATATGAGCAAGGCGGCGCATTGAGCGTTGTGATCTAGATGGTCGTCGGTGGTCCCGTAATCGCCGCTTCATATTCGCTTTCGGCCCGCTGGATCAAATGGCGGTCATCCTCGTTCCACGGATGAAATCCGGGCAGGAAGAATTTGAGCCAGGGGATGATGATCGCCCGCGCGATACCCGGCTTGACCAGCAGAAATTCAAGTAGCTTCATTTTAACCCGCCATCCGGAAATACCATCCTGCGCAAGCAGGTCGAGCGTGTCCCGCCAGCGGTTGCCCCAAAAATTGCGGGTAATGATCAGCATCATCAGCGCCTTTACTTTCCAGCGTTGCCAGCGGCTCCAGTCCCGCGTCGCATATAGCCATGTGTCATAGGCGACGCCTTTGTGCTCAATCTCTTCCAGAGCATGCCAGCGCCACAGATCGGCGGTTTCCCGATCGGAATCCTTCCAGTGCCGGGGATTGGCGAGAAATTGCTGCGCCATGATCGCGGTGAAATGTTCAAGGATCATCGTCGCCGCCAGATTTGTGATCTTGGGCCGGCCTTTGGTCATGGCCAGAGATTCTGTGATCCGTGTCTCTATCCGGCTGGTGTCATAACCATTTTCCTCGACCCGGCGATTGAGCGCCAGATGTTCGCGGCTGTGTATCACTTCCTGCTGGATGAACGCGCGGATCTCTTTTTGCAGTTTGGCAGGCGTGTGATCCCGGAATTCCTTGACGCTTTCGATGAAAAAAGCCTCACCGCGCGGAAATGTCAGCGACAGGCAATTGTAAAAGGCGGTCGCCACCGGATCGCCATTTTGCCAGTATTTTTTCGGCTGATGCCCTGCTTCCCGTCCGAAACGGCGGTCGCGCGGCGTAATTACGTGGCCAGCGGGGGTTGGCGTGCGGATGGTTTCCGGTTCGGCGTTAACGGGGCTAAGCATATTCATCAGATGTTTCCATTGTGGGAAATTCGGCTTATAGATAGCATGAATATCATAAGGCTACTTACACAAATGTCAATAGCGAAGAGACGCCTGTCCCCTGAAGCAAGCCGCAGCATGGCGCTCGCGGCTGCACGTGATTTGTTGATCGAAACGGGTCCGCAATCGGTCACGCTAAAGGCCGTTGCCGGGCGGATCGGGCGCACCCATGCCAATCTTTTACACCATTTCGGTTCCGCTTCAGGACTGCAAAAGGCGCTCGCGGCTTATTTGTCCGACGAGGTATGCGGTGTGATCGCGCAGGCGATCATGAAAACCCGCAGTGGAGAAGGGACCGTCCGAGACATCGTCGATCTCACCTTTGACGCGTTTGACAAACAGGGGGCTGCGGCACTCTGGTCCTGGATGATGCTCACCGGCAATGAAGATGCGCTGGACCCTATCGTTGAGGCGATTCACAAGCTGGTCGACGATATCGGCGAAGGCGGGCATGAAGACCGCGAAATGCATGAAGACACGCTGGCGCTGGTTCTGATGGCGCTGGGCGATGCCTTGATCGGTGAGCGCTTGTCCGGTTCGCTGGGGCTCGCCCGTGATTCCGCTCGTGATATGGCAGAGCGCCAACTGGGACACGCCCTCGAGCGCTGGAAGCAGGAACATGAAGTCTAGGCTGCACTAGCCGGACTAGTTTTTTGCGAATATTTGATCGTCGCTGGCGAACGCCTTGAACTCGAGCGCATTGCCACTGGGGTCGCAAAAGAACATCGTTGCCTGCTCGCCCGCCTGTCCCTTGAAACGGATTGTCGGCGCGATGACAAAATCGATGTTTTCCGCCGTCAGCCGGTCAGCCAGCGCCTGCCAGCCGGCCATCGTCAGCACCACACCGAAATGAGGGACCGGCACCTGTTCGCCATCGACCGGATTGCGCATCTGGCGGCCGTCAAAATGCTCGTCGAGA
>NZ_JBATHY010000076.1:0-37962 GCF_049667325.1 Parasphingorhabdus sp.
GCTTTTTCAAAGCTGGGCAAAACCGCGAACACCCCGATCGATCCGGTGATCGTATCGGGCTCGGCGAAGATATGATCGCCCGCCGCTGCGATCCAGTAACCGCCGCTGGCTGCGACATCGCCCATCGAAATGACGATGGGCAGCTTCTTTTTCTTTGCTTCGAGCAACGCCAGTCGGATTTCCTCGCTGGCGAAGGCTGAACCGCCGGGGGAATCGACGCGGACCACCAGAGCCTTGATTTCGTCTTCATCCAGCGCCTTGTAAATCTGTTCGGCAATCCGTCCGCTAGCAGCCATGCCCGGACCGGAATCGCCACCAATGATCTCGCCCGCGACGGTGATAACACCAATCGGAGAACCCTTGGTCTTGACCGGGTTCGCGGCTACATAATCATCATAGTCGATGCTTTTGAAACTGTCCGGCGAGGGCGTTTCATCGGTGCCAACCTGCTCTGCAACAAAACGGTCAAACGCGGTTTTGTCGGCGAGCTTGTCGACCAGTTTTTGCTTCATCGCGACCAAAGCAAAATCACCGCCTGCGGTCTTGATAAATGCCGCGGGATCGTCAGCAAATGGCTGTACCATTGCCTGCGGACGGGCCTTTTTCACTTCGGCAAGCCAGCTATCCCACAGCACGCCGTAGAGAGCTTCGGAGGCCTCTCGGGATGCGGGTGACTGGTCGGCCCGCATATAAGGTTCGACCGCGCTTTTATAGGTGCCGACGCGGTAGATATTGGCAGTCACGCCCAGCCGGTCGATCAGGCCTTTGTAGTAAAGACGGTTGCCGCCGGGTCCGGCAAAGACAATCCCGCCCATCGGATCCATCCAGATTTCCGTTGCATGTGCGGCCAGCTGGTAGCCGTCGTCGCCGTAGAAGCTGGCGAAAGCATAAACCGGCTTGCCTGCCTTCTTGGCCCGTTCGAGCGCCTCACCGATATCGGTAAGACTGGTCTGCCCGCCACCGGCAAAACGGCTGAGGTCGAGCACGATGGCTTTGACCCGGCCGTCCTCGACGGTGGCATCGATTGCGCGAACAATATCGCGCAGGCGATATTCGCGCGGACTGTCGCTATTGCTGGCAAGAAAATCCTCGAAGGTTGGCGCCGCGGGTTCTTCAACGATAACGCCATTGAGGTCGAGCGACAACGCGCCGTCGCGGATCGAGCCGCTATTGGGCTGCGATGACAGCAGGGCGTAAAGCACGCCGAAAAACAGCAGCATGGCGATCAATACCATGCCATCCTTTATTGCGACCAGAAATCTCCACGCCGCGCGCGCAAACTGCATATTCATGTTCCTGTTTTGACCGGATTGACCTGTCTTATATGGGATCGGGGCAGGATATTACCAGCGGATAAGGTGAGGGACGACCAACCGGCCCGCAATCGCGCATATTGCCACCGCCAGCGAGTACCAAAGCCCGACATAGAATATGCTGTTGAACGGGCAGTGCAGGCTGTAGGCGGCAGCGCCCAATGCGCCGGAGGACATGCCGACGAGCCAGCCAGCGCGATTTAGCGCAACCGGCGCGCCGCGGCGGAGCCAGGCGACTTGCGCCGACGCTATGCCCGAACCCGCCAGCATGCTGATGCCGAGACATTCAATGCCGTAGCGTGGAACGAATATGGCCATATTATCCGGTGCGGCGATCATTGCCATGACGACGGCAGTGACCGGAAAGAGCAAGGCGGCGAACAAAGCCCAGATCCAGCCCTTGAAGCTGTTGCCTACCGCCGGCTGGCTCATCGCAATAACGGCATAGCTGCTAGTCACGCCAAGCAGGAGCAGGGCACCGCCCCGCAGGAAGAACATCGGATGCGGCATGCCCATCATGATGTCACCACGGACCCCGCCGATCATCACAACTGCAGCTGCAATCACCGCAGCAATCAACAGCGTGAGCACAAGCCCGTCCCGCTTTTTCAGCGGCTTGACCGGGGTTAGATCCTCGACGAGGCGATCTATCATCAAATCTGACATCATATATACTCTTTTACTATCATTCGGTTTCAACCATCGACGAGAGCTTTTTCAGCCCGCGATGGATGTTCACTTTGACCAGCGATTCCGACTGGCCGGTCATCGCCGCCGCCTCGTGAATGCTGAGTCCTTCAATCTTGACCAGACTGATCACTTCGGCCTGTTTTTCAGGTATCATGCCGAGCAACCGTTCGAGGCTGACCTTGGCGGTCACGTCCCCGTCCTGCGGATCGGCGACCATTTCTTCATAGAGCTGGTCATGCTCGTGCCGGTATATCTTGCGCAGGCTGTCTATCCAGCGGTAGCGCCCGATTGCGGCGAGCCACGGCAGGAATGCCTTTGTCGGATCGTAGCTGGCCCGCTTGCGGTGTAACGAGATCAGGGTCTCCTGCACAAGATCATCAATTGCCGCCGGGTTGATCTTGCGGGCGTAATAGCGGCGCAGCCATTTTTCGCACTCCGCCAGCAGGCTGGAATAGCATTGTTTGTCGCCGCCTTGCGCCTTGATCATCAAGATCTGCATGGTTTCCTCGTTGGCGATCATAAAAGCCCTCCCGGCACTGGTCCGTCAGCCGAACTTGTGACCGATCATGCGGTCCAGCGAGAACATCCCGCCACCACGCACAATCAATATGCCGGTCAGAGCCACCCATATAATATGCGTCTGCCACCATGCTTCAGGGTAGACGAAGAGCTGGATGACCAATGTCATGGCCAGCAAACCGGCTGCGCCGACGCGCGTGAACAGGCCGAACACTACCAGAAGGGGAAGAAAATGCTCGGCATAGGTTGCGATCAGGCCGGTGATTTCCGGATAGGGCATGCCATATTCTTCTTTGAACAGAAAAACCGTGGTGTCGCTCATCTGCAGCCAGCTACCGTCTTCGACCTTGGTCCGGGCAGAGCGCCAGAATATGCCGGCGAGGGCCACGCGGGTGAACAGGAGGGCGATGGCCTCCGGCACGGCGCCGCTCACGATCGCGATCAGCTTTTTTATCATATGCATCATATAGTTTACCCCGTTATTTGCGTCAGTGCCCCGGTCTGGATCAGCTTGATAATATGCTGCATCGCCGTGGCTTCATCACTCAATTCGAGGGCATATTGCAAAAGGTTACCCATCGTCATGCTATCAGCAATTTTTTCTGCAATTGCGTGTTCTACGGCGGTCAGCGGATGGAATAATATCTGCGCCTGCGGGCGGGCGATCATCAGCGCATGCGGTTCTGCATTGGCCAGTTCGCCAAGTTCGGGGGACAAAGGTCCGGTGATCGCTATCAGGTGCATGGCCGGGTGGGCGGCAATAGGAAAAGCGAGCAGCTTGTCTTCGGCAAGGGTAGCGATGTCGGTCAGGACAACGGGCGGCGCTTCGACGCTGCGATAGCTCTCTATCCAGGCCCATTCGATCCGGGCGATGTCGATCTCGGTACCGCTGTTTGCGCGATCAGCCAGAAAAGTGGAGAAATCGGCGGCGATATGGTTGATGTCGCAGGCCATGATATGATCCTGTTCGACATAGTCGCGCGAGATGGCATGGAATATCTCGTGACCCATGTGAGCGTGCAATCTCGGGAAACTGTCTTCCAGGGCCACGAGCCGGGCGTGGGATATATTATTGGCATGCGCTTTCAGGCCAAGCAGGGCGCGTTCTGCGTTCTGCGAAAACAGATCGGCGGGAAAATGCGCGGGGCCTTTTTGCAGGCAGGCGACAAAGCGCGATTGGCCGTCAGCGAGCGAGGACATGACGCGGTTCTTCCAGCGAGGGACTATTCAATATCGTATCGGCTTTGGCGACTTCGGCCATCAGCACGCCATATTCCGGGATATCGCTATCCCATTCGATCAGGGTAGGCTTTGCGCCAGCGCGTTCGATGAAGCGGCGGTACAGCGCCCAGGTGACTTCGCTGACTATCGAGCCATGATTGTCGATCAGCAGCGGTCCGCTGTCATGATTTTCGCGCGCGTGTCCGGCGAGATGGATTTCGCCGACAATAGCGGGGTCGATCGCGTCGATATAGGCTTCCATGTCGAGCCCGACATTGGTGGCGGACACCTCGACATTGTTGATATCAAAAAGCAGTCCGCAACCCGATTTTTTGCACATGGCGTGGATGAAGTCGGTCTCGCTCATCTCGTCGTCGCGATAGGACAGATAGCGAGACGGGTTTTCGATCAGGATGGTCCGCTGGAGCCGGTCCTGCACCTTGCCGATTTCTCCGGCCAGATGGTCGAGCGCTTCGCGCGTATAGGGAAGCGGGAGCAGATCGGGATAACGGTCATGGGCGTTGCCGCTCCAGCTCAGATGATCGGAAACCATCGCTGGTTGGTAGCGATCACAAAGCGCGGCGATTTTCTCCAGATCATATTCGTTCAGCCCGTCAGCCGAACCCAGCGACAATCCAACGCTGTGAAAGCTCAGGGGATAAACCCCGGCGATGGCGGTAAGCCAGCGGTGTGCCGGACCGCCATCGCCGAAGTAATTCTGTGGATGAACCTCAACCCAGGAAGGTCGCTTCGCCGCCGCGGGGTCGTCGAGTACATGGGTATAATGCACCGATTTAAGGCCTATGCCACCCGATGGAGGGAGGGAGCGCGGCACAGGCACGGCTGGCGAAACGTAAGGATCAGGAATTGCGGACATCCACGGAATTTAGCGCATTCAGCCCTTTTTGGGAACCGGTTTTGCATTGCCTTTATGCGCGGTCAGGGTGCCGCCCATTTTGACGCAACTGCCTTTGGTGACCATTTTCCAGGCATTGCCCTGATAATCGGCAGTGGATGTTCCGGCACAACTGGTGCCCGGTCCGGCCGCGCAGTCATTCTTGCCGGCAAGCGCGACGCCATAGCATTTTTCCTTGGCACCGGCTGCTTCTGCAGCAGTGGCGGACAGGGACAGGGTAGCAGCGGCAGCCAGAGCGGCAGCAGCAGCGGTTGTTTTCATCAAAGCAGACATAATTTTTTCCTCTTTTGGGAATGGGAAATAAGTTCGAGCCTGCCGGGGCGGGCTCAACCTAACATTCGTCCCGCTTCACGATCCGGTTACACGCTGCCGCTAAGACAGGCTGGATTGGTGGAGAAAAGAATCGGAATGCCTTGGAAATCCAACAAAAACCGATGGAAATATTTTCGACCCTTTCCCTTGACGGCGAACGAATAGCCACTACATGGTCCCTGTTAGCACTCGAAAGGAGAGAGTGCTAATTCACATATATTCTGCTCTTCCTGTCGGCGGCAATAAGCTGGCCAGAAGAGATTTGGATTGGGCAAGAAAGGGAAATCTATGAAATTTCGTCCATTACATGACCGTGTATTGGTGCGCCGCGTAGAAGCGGACGCAAAAACCGCGGGCGGCATCATCATTCCGGATAGCGCACAGGAAAAGCCATCCGAAGGTAAAGTCGTTGCTGTCGGCAGCGGCCTGAAAGACGACAATGGCAAGACCACTGCGCTTGACGTCAAAAAAGGCGACAAGATCCTGTTCGGCAAATGGTCCGGCACGGAAGTCACCGTCGACGGCGAAGAGCTGATCATCATGAAGGAAAGCGATATTCTCGGCATTATCGAGAAGTAAGTGCTTCCCCAATCATAATTTCAATCAACTAAGCAGAGGAAAACAACATGGCTGCTAAAGACGTAAAATTTGGCCGCGACGCCCGCGAGCGCATCCTCAAGGGTGTGAACACGCTGGCAGACGCCGTTAAAGTAACCCTCGGCCCCAAAGGCCGTAATGTAGTGCTCGACAAGAGCTTTGGCGCACCGCGCATCACCAAGGACGGTGTTTCGGTTGCCAAGGAAATCGAACTGAAGGACAAGTTCGAAAATATGGGCGCACAGATGCTTCGTGAAGTCGCATCGAAAACCAATGATGTTGCCGGCGACGGCACCACCACCGCGACCGTATTGGCTCAGGCCATTGTCAAGGAAGGCATGAAATCCGTGTCGGCCGGCATGAACCCGATGGATCTCAAACGCGGCATCGACCAAGCTGTTGAAGCCGTGGTTGCCGATCTCAAGAAGCGTTCGAAAGACGTCAAGGGCACCGAAGAAATCGCCCAGGTTGGCATTATATCTGCCAATGGCGACCGTGAAGTCGGTGAAAAAATCGCTGAAGCCATGGAACGTGTCGGCAAAGAAGGCGTGATCACGGTTGAAGAAGCCAAGGGTCTCGACTTTGAACTCGACGTTGTTGAAGGCATGCAGTTTGACCGCGGTTACCTGTCGCCTTACTTCATCACCAATCCGGACAAGATGGTTGCCGAACTCGACAATCCTTACATCCTGATCCACGAAAAGAAGCTGACCAACCTTCAGCCATTGCTCCCGATCCTGGAAGCTGTTGTTCAGGCCGGACGTCCGCTTCTGATCATTGCCGAAGATATTGAAGGCGAAGCGCTCGCGACCCTCGTGGTCAACAAGCTGCGCGGCGGCCTCAAGATCGCAGCGGTCAAGGCTCCCGGTTTCGGAGATCGTCGCAAAGCGATGCTCGAAGATATCGCGATCCTGACCAAGGGCGAAATGATCTCCGAAGACCTCGGCATCAAGCTGGAAAGCGTTACGCTGAACATGCTGGGTGAAGCCAAGAATGTCATGATCGACAAGGATAATACCACGATCGTCGACGGCGCTGGCAAGAAGAGCGACATCAAGGCGCGCGTGGAAGCGATCCGTAACCAGATCGAATCCACCACTTCCGACTATGACAAAGAGAAGCTGCAAGAACGTCTGGCGAAACTCGCTGGCGGTGTTGCCGTGATCAAAGTCGGCGGCGCGACCGAAATCGAAGTGAAAGAGAAGAAAGACCGTGTCGACGATGCGCTGCACGCAACCCGTGCTGCTGTTGAAGAAGGCATTGTCCCTGGCGGCGGTGCTGCGCTTCTCTATGCCACTTCGGCTCTGAAGAACCTTGAAGGCATCAACGACGACCAGACCCGCGGCATCGATATTGTTCGTAAAGCGTTGCAGTCTCCGGTTCGCCAGATCGCTGAAAATGCCGGTTTTGACGGCGCGGTTGTTGCCGGCAAAATGCTCGACCAGAAGAGCAAGGAATATGGCTTCAACGCATCGACCGATGTTTATGAAGACCTCGTCAAAGCTGGGGTGATCGACCCGACCAAGGTTGTTCGTGCAGCATTGCAGGACGCTTCCTCGGTTGCCGGTCTGCTGATCACCACCGAAGCGGCTGTGGCGGAATTGCCATCAGACGACAAGGCCGGTGGCGGCATGCCCGACATGGGCGGCATGGGCGGCGGCATGGGCGGAATGGGTTTCTAGACACCCAATCCACTCGGCTAACGCTGAAACTAAAAAAACGGGGCTGGAAGGAAACTTCCGGCCCTTTTTCTATTGGTCGCTAGATGCGTTTCCAAATCCCGTCACTTGTGCGATGGAAGCGTCAGTGAAAATCACAGCGACAGGATGAATGAATATGCGGATCCGGTTTTTTCTTTTCAGCACGGCCTTATTGAGCGGACTAGCTGCTCTTCCGATACTGCCAGCGGCGGCAGCAACAGAGCAAGGCTCGACCGAAGCGGCGAGCGAAACTGATCGCATCAATATGTGGTTCGATACAAAATATGAGGAAGAGCTGAAATTCAGCCCGATCGAACAGACCTTCATCGGGCGCAAGACCGACTATGGACTGATCGATGATTTTAGCGACGAAGGCGCGGACCGGGAGCTGGCGTGGCGGCGCGCTGCTGTTGCAGAAATGCAGAGCCAATTTGACTATGAGCAGCTCTCGCAGGACGCAAAAATTTCCTATGATATCTGGGTTTATAATCTCGAGCAGGCCGAAGCCGGGCTGCCGTTTCGCACCAATCGCTATGCGCTGCACCAGCATAACGGTCTTCAGTCTTTTTTTCCGACTTTTCTGATCAATACGCACAAGGTTGACACCGAGGCGGATATGCTGGGCTTTATCCAGCGCCTGTCCGGCGTTGCCACCGCGCTCGATCAGCTATTGGCGCGGGCGAAAACCAATGCGGAGGCAGGAACCCGCCCGCCCCGCTTTGCCTACGAAGGGGTGATCGACCAGTCGCGCAAGATCATCAACGGCGCCCCCTTTGGTGACGGCCCGCCATCGGCGATCTGGGCCGCGTCCGAAGAGAAATTGCGGGGACTGGTCGACAAGCAAATCATCGACGAGGCGCGCGCCGATGTGTTGCGCGGCAAAGCGCGGACGGCTCTGACCGATGCATTTGCGCCTGCCTATCAGCGGATCATCGCCTGGTATGAAGCGGACCTGCCCAATACCGACCCTGCCCCCAAAGGGGCAGGCGCTCTAATCAACGGGCAAGCTTTTTACGATTATCGCCTCGCCAATCAGACGACGACGAAACTGACCGCCGACGAGATTCACAATCTCGGCCTGTCCGAAGTCGCCCGGCTGCGGGCGGATATGGAGGCGATCAAGGACACGGTCGGATTTGACGGCGAACTCAAGGCATTTTTCAGATATTTGCGCGAGGATGACCGCTTCTATTTTTCCAATGATGATGCCGGAGCAGATGCCTATATCGCGGCGGCCAAAGGCCATATCGAGAAACTGAAGACCAAATTGCCGGACTATTTCGGGATATTGCCCAAGGCAGATCTTGAGGTGCGCCGGGTCGAGGCCTTTCGCGAACGCGACGGGGCGGCGCAGCATTATCGCAGCGGCACGCCTGATGGTTCGCGGCCGGGCATTTATTATGCCCATCTGTCCGATATGCGTGCGATGCCGATCCCGACGCTCGAGGTTATCGCCTATCATGAAGGCTTGCCCGGTCACCATATGCAGATTTCGATCGCCCAGGAACTGACCGGCATCCCGACATTTCGCACCCAGGCGGGCTATACCGCCTACAGCGAAGGCTGGGGTCTATACTCTGAAAAACTCGCGAAGGAGATGGGCGGTTATGCAGATCCCTATTCGGAGTTCGGGCGGCTGACCAGCGAGATCTGGCGAGCGATCCGTCTGGTGGTGGATACTGGTCTCCATTCTAAGGGCTGGAGCGAAGAACAGGCGATCGCATATTTCCTCGAAAATAGCTCGATTCCCGAAGCGGCGGTTCGGTCTGAAGTGCGCCGCTATCTGGTTAATCCTGGTCAGGCTACCAGCTACAAGATCGGGATGATCAAAATTCTCGAACTCCGGGCCGAGGCACAATATCTGCTGGGCGATCAGTTTGATATTCGAGCCTTCCACGATGTGATACTTGGCGGCGGCGCGCTGCCGCTCGGCATATTGGAACAGCGGGTCGGTCAATGGCTCGACCAAATGGGCGGATCTTAGGGATTATGACAAATTATGGTCTGTAGCACATTTGAACTTTTCAAGATTGGCGTCGGCCCTTCGAGTTCGCACACGATGGGGCCAATGCTTGCCGCGGCGCAATTTGTGGAGCGGGTTGCGGAAGCCGGCAAGCTGGGTGATGTCACACGGCTGGAAACCCTGCTCTTTGGCTCGCTGGCGCTGACCGGCAAGGGACACGCGACCGACCGGGCGATATTGCTGGGACTATCGGGGCAAAGACCGGAGAATATCGAGCCGGACGCAGCCGATGCGCTGGTCAACGGGATTCGCGAATCCTCTCGGATCCAGTTGAACGGCAGTCATGAAATCGCGTTTGACGAGGACGCGGACGTGATTTTCGACCAGAAAAAGCGACTAGATTTTCACAGCAACGCGATGCGGTTTAATGCGTTTCATGGCGCCGATCTGGTCGCGACCCGAGTCTATTATTCGGTCGGCGGCGGCGCGGTGCTCGACGAGGACCAGATCGGCAGCAACAATCCCGAAAGCGGTCTTTGGGATGTGCCTTATGCTTTCTGCTCGGGCGCGGACTTGCTCAGAATTGCCGCAGAAGAGAATATCTCGATCGCCGACATCATGCGTGCCAACGAACGCACCCGTCAGACAGATGGACAGACCAGCGCCGCTATCCGCGCGATTGCGGCTGCGATGTCCGCCTGTATCGATCGCGGAATATTGCAGGGCGGCATTCTGCCTGGCGGTCTTCGGGTCAAGCGGCGTGCGCCGCTGATCCACGCCCGGTTAATGGAGCGACAGGAGCGTTCCCTGTCCGATCCACTGACCATATTGGACTGGGTCAATCTCTGGGCGCTGGCGGTGAACGAGGAAAATGCTGCCGGCGGCAAGGTGGTGACTGCGCCGACCAATGGTGCCGCTGGCATCGTTCCCTCGGTGCTGCGTTTCTATGAACGATTTGCACCCAAGGCCGATGAGGCGGGGGTCGAGATCTTTTTGCTGACTGCCGCCGCGATTGGGTCCCTGTTCAAGGAAAATGCGTCGATTTCCGGCGCCGAGGTTGGTTGTCAGGGCGAGGTCGGTGTTGCTTGCTCGATGGCCGCTGCCGGCCTGACCGCAGCTTGGGGCGGCACCCCGCTGCAGGTCGAAAATGCTGCCGAAATCGGGATGGAGCATAATCTTGGTCTGACCTGTGATCCGGTCGGCGGTCTGGTGCAGGTGCCGTGTATCGAACGCAATGCGGTGGGCGCGGTCAAGGCGATAGAGGCAGCACGCCTGGCGATTCTCGGCGATGGCACGCACCGGGTAAGCCTCGACGAAGTGATCGAAACCATGCGCAAGACGGGGCTGGATATGAGTGATCGTTACAAGGAAACATCACAAGGCGGTCTCGCGGTCAATCTGGTAGAGTGCTGACCGAAACGGCAGGCGTTATGAATGAAAAATTTAGGCCTTGGTCTGCTGAGTGAACCGCAATCCCCAGAGCGCCAGCCCCATGATCGCCAGCGCATAGCTGATCGCCATGATCGAAATTCCCGACCATCCAGCATATTCATAAGTTGCAGCGCCCAGCCAACTTGATATTCCGCCGCCGATAAACATGATCACTACATAGATGGTCATCAGGCGGGTCCTGATTTCGGGCGCGCGGCTGAACATGATTGTCCGGCTGCAAATATCGACCGATGCTCCGCCAATGCTGTTGAGAATAACCGCGATTACCAAGAGCCACAGATTATTGCCGGCAAAGGGGAGAAGGCAGACGCCAGCCAGCTGCACGATGCAGAAATAGACACGCGCGCGTTCGGCCCCGATATGGTCCGCAAACCGGCCCGCAAAAGGCGAACCGAGGACATTGACGATGGCGATGATCGCGAGATAGCCCACCGTATCGACGCCATAGCCATTGCGCGGCAAATGCAGGCCGATCGCCAGCCAGAGCGCGAGGAAAAGTCCGAACGAAAGCGCCTGCATCAATCCGCCCAATGGCACCTCGGGTAGAGATTTCATGATCGGCCACAATGATCGGAGCAGTTCACTGTAGCGCGGCGGCTCGACGCCCGAGGGCTTTTCATCCTGTTTGCGCTCCATGATCGAAGGCAGCAAAATCACCAGCAATGCCATGCAGCCCACCCCGACCCAGTAAGCCGAACGCCAGCCGAAATAATGGCCGAGCAAACCGCCGCCGACCCGGCTGCCCAATATGCCCAGGGTTACACCAGCGGTCATAATCCCGGTGACATGGCCGATTCGCCCGGGGCGGACGCGCTGGGTGACATAAGCGGGCAGCAGATAAGGCGCGATGGTGAAAAAGCCGAGCACCGAAGAAGCTGTGACAAACAGGATAAAGCTTCCGGACAGCGCCATCGCCAGCATCGCCAGAAATTGCCCGACGACAAATATCGTCACCAGCTTGCGATTGTTGATCCGGTCGCCGAGCGGCAGCAGCAATAATATCCCCAGTGCCAGAGCGATCTGGTTGAGCGCCGGAGCCAGTCCGATGGTCGCCCCGCTAACTCCAAATTCTTGCGCCACCGGCGTGATCAAAGGGTGAATATAATAGCCATTGGCGACCACTGCTGCCGACGACAGCGCGAAAAGAAAGAGCTTGAGCTCGCTGATCCGGGCGGGTGCGGTGTTTTCACTTGGTGCGGGATTGTTCATTGCCGTCTTCGCCTACGCGATAACCCCCGGAGCGGAAATCAAAATTCCGACATTATGACCTATCAATAATATCTGCCAGATCCGCGACCTGCTTTGCGTAGATCCGGTCCCGCAACATGGTGACCAATTCGGGATCGGCGAGGTCAGGGTGACCGCTGTGAAACGGCGGACGCGGGTCATATTCCAGGCCCAGCTGGACGGACTCGGCAAATTGCTGTCCGGCAATCTCGGCGATGACGGTCAGCGCGAAATCAATGCCCGATGTCACGCCGCCGGCGGTGATGATATTGCCATCCTTGACCACTCGGGCCTTTTCATAGGTCGCGCCAAATTTTTCCAGCAACGCGGTATAGGCCCAATGGCTGGTTGCCCGTTTGCCGTCGAGCAATCCCGCCGCGCCGAGCGCCAGCGAGCCGGTACAAACCGAGGTGATATAATGCGCTCCTGCTGCCTGACTGCGGAGAAACTGCAATGTTTCATCATCGGCGATCACGTCCTTGGTGCCGAAACCGCCGGGTACGCAGAGCAGGTCTGCCTGTGGGCAATCGGCGAAATCCTTGCTTGGCAAAATGGCAAAGCCGCTGTCGGTCTCGATCGGTTTGATCTGCTTGGCGGCGGTATGGACTGCCGCTCCGGCCATCCGCGCGAGAAATTGTGCGGGACCGGTGAAATCCAGCTGGGTTATGCCGTCGAACAGCAGGAAGACGATGTGGAAGGGTTTCGGACTATCGGTCATGGGGTGGCTCCAAGTTAGAGAAACGCCCAGGCGATCGGCTTTAGAATTTGCCCGCTCCCCGATGGTATCCCATCTTGATCTCGCCAGTTACGGACAAATGTAGGTCTAACAATATTTGCGCGCGCGATCAATTGTGACATGCTCGTTCGCCAGCGAATATTCATCGGACCGCTGCTAGTCTATGGGCATGGAATATGTGACGAAAAATGGCTGGCCGGATCGAGCCAAATCGCTGGCAGCGGTAATCACCATCCATGCCGCCATCGGCTATGCGCTGGTGAGCGGCATGGGAATGGAGATGACAAAGGCCGTAACCGCAGGATTCAAGGTCATCAATATTTCGGTTCCGCCGCCGCCCGAACCGGTCCCGGTTGAGGAGCCGGCCAAAGCCGAGGAACAAGCCGCATCGCCAGAGAATCTGAAGGCTCAGGCGACCCAGATTGTCGTGCCTGAACCGGTGGTCAAACCTGTTATAATCTCTCCGGTCGTTGCCGCGCCGGTTGCAGGCCCGGGCAATGACAATGACGCCGGTGCTTCTGACCGGCCGGGTTCCGGCTTTGGTAGCGGCGGGCAGGGCGATGGTTTCGGCGGGGGTGGAATGGTTTCCGGTCCGCGCCATCTGTCGGGTTCGATCACCCGCAAAGACATCCCGCGTACCGTCTGGAAAGCCGGTAACCGCGGCAATGTGGTGGCCCATTTTACGGTCGGAGTTGATGGCCGTGCAAGCGATTGCAATGTCCGGCAATCCAGCGGTCATCCGGCTCTCGACGCCGCAACCTGTCGCCTGATCGAACGACGCTTCCGCTTCGAACCGGCGCGGGACGCGCGCGGCCGAGCGGTGGCGCGCCCCTATGGCTGGCTACAGGAATGGTGGCAGGATGGCCAAGGTCCGCAGCGGGCGGACTGAACCCGAACTACATTCCCATATAGTCGCGTTTGCCGACCGCGACGCCCTGCATGCGCAGAAGATTATAGGCGGTTGTGACATGGAAAAACAGATTGGGGAGGAAGAAGCTGAGCACATAGGTCTGGCCATCCAGTTCCATCGTCTGTTCCGGACCAACCGGCATCGAGATTTTCAGATCGGCATTGCCATCGATAGACGCATCATCCGTGGCAGCGATTGTTTCTGCACATTCGGTGATCCGCGCGATCAGGGCGTCGAACGTATCGCCTTCCATCGGCATGTTGGGCAGCGCATCGGGCGCCGTGCCGCTCATCCGGGCAGCGCCGCGAACGGCGAATTCGGTGATCATTTGCACTTGCCATTTCAAGTCGTTCATGTCGGGGAACAGACGCGCATCAAGATAAGCGTCTTCTGCAGTGCCGGCCGCTTCGGCTGTTGCCTTGGCCTTGGTGAGAACCGTGGTCAGGCCGCGGAATGCCTGTGCAGCCGAACCTTTGAGAATATGGGAGAGGGTGGTGGTCATGTTGTTTCTTTCCAAGAAAAGATTGAGAATCTAGAATATGCCGAAGAGCAGATAGCCGCCCAGCGCGATAAAGCTGCCGAAAGTGGTAAACGCGCCGATTGCACGAAACGCCGCGAAAATTTTGCCCGTTTTAGCGCCGTGCGATCCCGCAACGGTCGACAAGGCAATCGCGTGCAAGATACGGCCCACGATAAAGACGATTGCGATGATCCGGACAACGTTGTTCGGCACTACGGTCATTTCCGCCAGCGCCAGAACAGCGATGAATAGCGCAGCATTTTCCGCCAGATTGCCATGACGGCGGATCTTTCGCTCCAGCGCCGGATCGTCTCCGGTGCCCAGATTGACCCGGTTGCGAATGCGGTGCGAGCCAACGAGGATCATTAATATCGCTTGCAATATGATGAGCACGGCACCTGTGACTGCTGCAATTATCGGTATCGTCATTCGGCATTCTCCTAAGTCGATTATCTATTGTCTGTCGGGGACTTGCGGCAGTCGATGAGCGGGTGCAAGGTTTTTAGCGGCTAAAAAATAGAGTGTCAAAACATCAAACTGCACATCAGTGGTGCAAATTTTAGCCATGCAAATCAGAATATTTGGCGCTACAAGCCATCCTTATGGACTGGGAAGATGTCAAAACATTTCGCGAGGTGATGGACGCGGGTACCGTGCGCGCTGCCGCCAAGCAACTGGGGGTGCATCACAGCACCGTCAGCCGCCGGATCGAGCAATTGGAAAAAGCACTGGACAGCCGGTTGTTCGAACGTCGCCCGGAAGGTTATTTTCCGACTGCATCGGGAGAAGAGCTGGCACGGGTCGCGGACCAGTTTTCGGAAGAATTATTCACCGTGGAGCGACATATCGCTGGGCGCGACAATGAATTGTCGGGCAGCCTGAAAGTGACCATGGCCGAGCCCTTCGCACTCACCCTGTTCGCCGACCGGATCCCGGAATTCTGCGCCGCCTATCCGGGGCTGAATCTTGAAATCATCACCAGTTTCGACGTGCTGGACGTCGCCCGGCGCGAGGCCGATATCGCCATCCGGATGGACAATAATCCACCCGATGCATTGGTCGGTAAACGACTGTTTGCCTATCACACGTCGATCTATGCCAATCCGCAATATCTCGCCGCCCAGGATTTTGAAAACCGGCCGGAGGATGCAAGATGGCTGGGGTGGACCGACGGCGAGAGTCGCTTTCCCGACTGGACCCAGGATACTGAATATGCGCGGGTGCCGGTATGGGGCAATTTTTCCAGTATCGGCCTTCAAGTGCGGCTGGCGCGCGCCGGAATGGGTCTGATCATCGTGCCGTGTATCGCCGCGGACGGAGTGCCGGGCCTGGTACGGGCGACCGATCGCGATCCGTTACCGTCCCGCGACATCTGGATATTGACCCACGAAGATTTACGCAGAACCGCCCGGGTCCGCGCATTCATGGAGTTTGCCGAGATGGTGCTGCGCGACAATCGGGCCATCTTGCAGGGCATTTTGCCGACCTAGCGCCCACTCAAGCCGCGCTTTTGTATGAAAAAATGTCCATTTCGGCACGTTTTTAACGAATTGTCATAACAGTGCGTTAACCATGAGCTTGCACGGGCGTTCAACCTATTCCCGTTAACGACGGGTTTCATGGATCCGCCCCTAGCCAGTATGTCTCCAGTCCGACAGACCGCCATCATCTCGGCAATTGCCGCTCTACTGTCTGTCACGTTCACTGGATTGATCTATTTCCTCTTCTTCGGATTGGACGACCGGTTCTGGCCGGCGTTAAACATGTCGATCATGATACCATGGGCGATCAGCATTCCGCTGGGCCTCTATATGTCCAAGCAGCGATTCAAGCTATTCAGACTGACCGCCATGCTCAAGGAAGCGCGAATCAATTTGCAACAGGCAAACAGAGCGCTCGAACAGAGGGCGAATTTCGACGGGATGACCGGCCTGCTCAATCGCGACAGCTTCTTCAGACGGGTCGACCAAATGCGTTCAGACCAACCGTCCAATGTTTTGATGATTGTCGACGTTGACCATTTCAAGAATATCAATGACAGTTTTGGGCACCCCATCGGAGATCAGGCGCTGATTCTGCTTAGCAAGATATTCCAGAAAATTCTGCGCAAAAATGATCTGATCGGCCGTATAGGGGGCGAAGAGTTCGGCATATTTTTACCAGAGACAAGCGCTCCGGAGGGCCAGATGATCGGAGAGATGATCCGCTACGAAATCGAGAATACGATTTTCGAGCCGCATCATAATATGCGCCATGTCATTACCGTCAGCATCGGCATGACCGACATAGCCCCACACCAGGCGCGTTCGTCGCTCATGGTGAATGCCGATACCGCTCTGTTCTCGGCCAAACGAGCCGGGCGCAACCGGGTCGTGCTGTTTGAACCGGGCATGCGGGTCAAACCTCGGCCCACTCATGAAAATGCGCGGGATTTGAGCGCGGCCGTGTCGGATTCAAATTTTCGACAAAACCGAATTTGAAATGACGAAGGCTGCGGGCGATGCTAGTGACCGCAGCCATGACGAACTCACCAGACAGCAAACCCAATCATCTCTATCTTGTCGACGGCTCGGCCTATATTTTCCGCGCCTATCATCGCCTTCCGCCGCTGACCAATGTTCACGGTGAGCCGGTCGGGGCGGTTTATGGCTATACCACCATGTTGTGGAAGCTTGCCGACGAGCTCAACAAGGCGGATGGCCCAACCCATATGGCGGTGGTGCTGGACAAGTCGGGGACCAGCTTTCGTAATGATCTCTACGACCAGTATAAGGCCAATCGCCCGGAAGCGCCCGAGGATCTGAGGCCGCAGTTCCCGATGATCCGCGATGCTACACGCGCCTTTTCACTGCCGTTGATCGAGGAAGAAAATGTCGAGGCCGATGACATGATCGCCTCTTATACCAAGGCGGCGGTAGCAGCCGGATGGAAGGTCACCATCGTCTCTTCCGACAAGGACCTGATGCAGTTGATCGAGCCGTATGACGACAGCCGCGTCGACATGCTCGATACCATGAAAAATGCCCGGATGAACCGCGCAACGGTCGAAGAGAAATTCGGCGTCGGGCCGGAGAAGCTCGGCGATGTGCTGGGGCTGATGGGTGACAGCTCGGACAATATCCCGGGCGTTCCCGGCATCGGGCCCAAGACCGCGTCGAAGCTGATCAACGAATTTGGCGATATTGAAAGCGTACTCGCCGCTGCGCCGGAGATGAAAAAATCCAAGATGCGCGACAATCTGATCGAATTTGCCGAACAGGCACGGCTGTCTCGGATATTGGTGACGCTCCGGGAAGATTGTCCACTGCCGGACACGCTCGAGAGTTTCCTGATTCAGGATATTCCCCACGACCCGTTGCACGAATTTCTGTCGCATCACGGTTTTAACAGCTTGCTCAAGAAGCTCGGCGGCAATGGTCAGGCCCAGCCGCAGAACCCCGATGTCGACAATGAAGCTTCGGCCCGGCCCGCGATGAAAATGCCCGATGTCCCGGCCATCGACCGGTCAAAATTTGAATGCGTGCAGACGATTGCCGCGCTCGACCTCTGGATCGACCGCGCCAGCCTAGAGGGTGTTTGCGCGGTCGATCTAGAAACCAATAGTCTGGAAAGTGTGACTGCGCGCGTCGTCGGGGTCTGCCTTGCCACCGGCCCCAATCAGGCCTGCTATATACCGCTAGGCCATGGCAGCGGAGACATGTTTGGCGAAACCCCGGATCAAATCGGCCTTGACGAAGCGCTGGCGAAGCTGAAGCCGCTGCTCGAGGATGATGCGGTGCTCAAGGTCGGGCAGAATTTGAAATATGATATGGGCGTGCTTGCACAGCATGGTATCCGGATCACGCCGTTTGACGATACGTTGGTGATGAGCTTCAATCTTGATGCCGGTCTCCACGGTCACGGCATGGATGAACTGAGCAAGCTGCATCTCGGCCACGAATGCATCAGCTTCAAAAGCCTGACCGGCACCGGCAAAAAGGCAATCAGCTTTGCCGAAGTGCCGCTTGAAAAAGCGACCGAATACGGCGCGGAAGATGCCGATGTCACGCTGCGCCTGTGGGAGATCCTGCGCTTGCGGATGGTTCCGGAACGGGCGACGCGAGTATACGAGATGGTCGATCGTCCGCTGGTCCCAGTGATCGCAAAGATGGAAGGCACCGGTGTACTTGTCGACCGCGAGGAATTGGCGCGATTGTCCAAGAGTTTTGCCGAGGAAATGGAAAAGCTGGAGAAGCAAATCCACGAGCTGGCCGGAGAGCCCTTTTCAATTGGCAGCCCCAAGCAATTGGGCGAGATCCTGTTTGGCAAGCTTGGCCTCAAGGGCGGCAAGAAGGGCAAGTCGGGGCAATATTCTACTGATGTCACCGTGCTCGAGCGGCTGGCCGGTGACGGCGAGCCGATTGCGCAAAAAGTGGTCGACTGGCGGCAGCTGGCGAAACTCAAATCGACCTATACCGATGCGTTACAGGAGCAGATCAATCCGAAAACCGGTCGCGTTCATACTTCTTATAGCCTGAGCGGAGCGCAGACCGGGCGGCTGTCCTCGACCGAACCGAATCTGCAGAATATCCCTATCCGCACCGAAATCGGGCGGCAGATCCGGCAGGCCTTTGTCGCCGCGCCCGGCAATGTCATTCTCGCGGCCGATTATAGCCAGATCGAGCTTCGGCTGGCGGCCCATATCGCCGATGTCGCGAGCCTGAAAGAGGCTTTTGCCAATGGCGAGGATATCCATAACCGCACCGCGCGGGAACTGTTTGGGGCGGAGGACCGCGATGCCCGCGCCCGCGCCAAGACGATCAATTTTGCGATTCTCTATGGCATCTCCCGCTGGGGTCTGGCCAAGCGGCTGGAGGTTGATCCGGACGAAGCGCAGCAGATGATCGACACCTATTTCGAGCGCTTCCCGGGTATAAGCCAGTATATTTCGACCACCCTGCAGGCGGTGCGCGAAACCGGCTTCACCGAGACATTATTCGGCCGCAAGACATGGTTTGAGCGGATCAGGTCAAGCAATCAGGCCGAGCGACAGGGCAGCGAACGCGCGGCGATCAACGCCCCGATCCAGGGCACCAGCGCCGACATTATCAAGCGCGCGATGGCCCGCATGGGACCGGCGCTTGCCGACGCAGGGCTGGGCGATGTAAAGATGCTGATGCAGGTTCACGATGAACTGGTGTTCGAACTGCCCGAAGGCGATGTCGCTGCGGCCAGCGATGTGATCCGTTCGGTCATGTCTGGCGCGGCGGAACCGGCGGTGAAACTATCGGTGCCGCTGGACGTCGATATCGGAACCGGCAAGAGCTGGGACGAAGCCCATTGAGCTGACGGTGGGGCGGTCCGGGGCTTGCCGCTGAAGCTTTAGGTCTTGATCCAGAGCCGGATAAAAAATCCGACCGTGCCGATTGTCAGCACGCCCATCGCCCAAAAAGCCAACATCCAGAGCAAGCGCTTGGGCAATGGTGCGCCATCGGCACTTTTGCCTTTGGTCGAAAGCGGATCAAAAGCCACTAGTGGTAACCGTCCGATCCAACCTTGCCGCGAAACACCCAATAGGCCCATGCGGTATAAGCGAGAATGACCGGCACCATGATGGCAGCACCGACCAGCATGAACATCTGGCTTTCATATGGTGCGGCGGCTTCCCAGATCGTGACACGGCCGGGAATAATATCCGGCCACATCGAGACACCGAGACCAACGAGACTCAGGCCAAACAGCCCGAGCGCGTAGAAAAAGGGTGCGGCTTCCTGGCGTTTGGACAGGCTGCGGAAAAACAACACCGAGATGATGAGTGTCGCGAGCGGAATTTGAGCGGTCGCCAAAACACCGGGATAGGCCAGCCAGCGGGTATAATATTCACCTTCCAGAAACGGTGTGGCGGCGCTGACGGCAATGATGGCCAGCAGCAGCAAGATACCGAGGCGACCGGCATAGCTGTAGCACTGGCGCTGCAAAGGTCCTTCGGTCTTCCAGATCAGCCAGCAGCAGCCGAGCAATGCGTAGCCGGCAAGCAATGCAAAGCCGGCCAGCAGGCTGAACGGGGTCAGCCAGTCCCACCAGCCGCCCGCATAGGCGCGGCCTTCGACAGTAATCCCTTGCAACAATGCGCCGAGGGTGATGCCCTGGGCAAAGGTTGCTACAACCGACCCGGCGGTAAAGGCAAAATCCCAGCGGGCGCGGTGGGCCGGGTCCCGCCAGCGGAATTCAAAGGCCACGCCGCGCAGGACCAGCCCCAGCAGCATGGCGATCAGCGGCGCATAGAGTGCTGGCAGGATGATGGCATAGGCAAGCGGGAATGCGGCCAGCAACCCGCCACCACCCAGTACCAGCCAGGTTTCATTGCCATCCCAGACCGGCGCGATGCTGTTCATCGCCGTGTCGCGATCCGGGCCGACCTTGAAATTGGGAAACAGGATGCCGATGCCGAGATCAAAGCCGTCCATGATCACATAGACGACAACGGCAAAGGCGATAATTCCCGCCCAGATGACGGTCAGTTCGGTGCCGCTCATGTTGCTGCTCCTTCGTCATGATCGCCTTCGAGCACCGCCGCTGCGGGTGTGATCCCTGCCGTACGAATGGGAGCGTCGTCAGGCGTTGGTTCGTGGGCTTCCGGAGTCTTCGCGGCGAGCTTGAACAGATATACGATGCCTGCACCGAAGACGATGAAATAGACGACCACAAATGCCGCCAACGAAGTTGCCACCGCTGGAGCATCGAGCGGCGCGGCGCTCTCGCTGGTGCGTAGAAGGCCATATATGGTGAAGGGCTGGCGTCCGACCTCGGTTGTTACCCAGCCGGCCAGCACGGCGATAAAGCCCGAGGGTCCCATCGCGATGGCCGCTCGGTGCAACCACGGCGAGTCATAGAGTGTCTTGCGCGACCGGGCGAACAGGCTCCACAGGCCGATGCCGAGCATTGCAAAGCCAAGGCCGACCATGATCCGGAAAGACCAGAACACGATCCCCACCGGCGGTTCGTCCTGGTCGGGAATCGTATCAAGCCCGGCCAGTGGCGCGTTTGGATCATGTTTGAGGATCAGCGATGATGCCTTGGGAATTTCAATGGCATAATCGACGCGCTTTTCCTTGCTGTTGGGAATGCCAAACAGGATCAGCGGCGCGCCGTCGGGATGGCTTTGATAATGACCTTCCATCGCCATGACTTTGACTGGCTGGTGCTCGAGCGTATTGAGGCCGTGCAAATCGCCCATGAATATCTGGGTTGGAGCGACCAGCGCTGCCATCCACATGGCCATGGAGAACATTTTGCGGGCGCCGGGGTTGGTCTTGTCCTTGAGTAGGTGCCAGGCCCCGACCGCTCCGACCGCAAAAGCCGTGGTCAGATAGGCCGCGAGCACGGTGTGGACCAGTCGATAAGGAAAGCTGGGATTCCAGACGATATCCCACCAGCCCGCCGCGGGCACATATTGCCCGACATCGTTGATCGCAAAGCCTACCGGCGTCTGCATCCAGCTGTTCACCGACAATATCCAGAAAGCGGATATGAATGTGCCGATCGCAACAGCCACTGTGGCGACGAAATGCAATTTGCGGCCAACCTTGTTGATGCCGAACAGCATCACACCCAGAAAACCGGCTTCGAGGAAAAATGCCGTCAGTACTTCATAGGCCATGAGCGGGCCGATAATCGGTCCGGCCTTGTCGGAAAATACCGACCAGTTTGTGCCGAACTGATAGGACATGACTATGCCGGACACGACGCCCATGGCGAACACCACAGAAAAGATTTTCAGCCAGTAGCGATACAGGTTGGCATAAACGCCATTGTCTGTTTTCAGCCAGAGTCCTTCCAGGACTGCAAGATAGCTGGCGATGCCGATGGTGAATGCCGGAAACAGGAAGTGGAAGCTGATTGTAAAAGCGAACTGTATCCGCGCGAGATTGATTGCGAGATCATTTTCAATCATATCAGGCCTCTTGCCATCCAATTGTCGTTGCTGTTGTCGACGTCATCTTCCTTGTCTGCAATTGCAATTAACGCAGAATAGGCTGCATTTTGCGAAAGAAAGACTTTGCCGGACAATTGGTCGAGAAAATGCGAGCGTTCCAACCGGTCCATCACCGGACCTTTGACTTCCGATAGATGGAGTGAAATTCCGCCATCTTCGAGCCGGTGATTGATTGCCTCGATACTTTCCAGCGCCGATGCGTCTATCGCGTTGACCGCCGAGCACATCAAGATGACATGGCGGACGGTTTGCTGTTCGGCCACCTGTTCGAGAATGAATTCCTCCAGCCAGCGGGCGTTGAGATAGGTCAGGCTTTCATCGATACGGATGGTCAATACGCGGGGATCGACAAAAACCTTGTGGCGATTCACGTTGCGGAAATGCTCGGTTTCGGGCACCCGCCCGACGATCGCGGCATGGGGACGCGAGCTGCGCCACAGGAACAGCGCCAGGCTGAGGCCAACACCTGCGATCACGCCTGGCTCCACGCCAGCAAGCAGTGTGACGCCAATGGTTGCCGCCATCGCCGCAAAATCCATTTTCGAATAGCGCCAGATCGTTACTGGGGTCTTGAGATCCACCAGGCTTAGAACTGCTACAATGATGGTCGCTGCCAGGGTGGCGATGGGAAGCGAAGCGAGAAACGGCGTGAGAAACAGCGCTGCTATGGCAATACCGATCGCGGTGAAGGCACCCGCGGCGGGCGTCTCCGCGCCCGCGTCAAAATTCACCACCGAGCGTGCAAATCCGCCGGTAACCGGATAGCCGCCCGAGAAAGCTGCGGACAGATTAGCGGCCCCCAGACCGATTAGTTCCTGATCGGGGTCGATCCGCTGACGCCGCTTGGCCGCCAGTGTCTGGCCAACAGAAACCGATTCTACAAATCCGATTATGCTCAACAGCAACGCGGGGATGGCCAGCGTTTTCCAAAGTTCCAGATCAATCAGCGGCACTGAAAAGGGTGGCAGGCTTTGGGGGATATCGCCGACGACGCTGACGCCTTTGGCTTCCAGACCAAGGACCACCGTGGCGATTGTGGAAACGGCAACCGCCCCGATCGGCCCGGCCTTGGCGATCAGTTCAGCCGGGCGTGAGGGAAGACCAGCACGCATCAGCAGGGGCTTCAAGCCTTTGCGGACCCAAAACAGAAAGGCGGTTGCAGAGACACCGATGATCAGCGTCGGGAGATTGGTTGTCCCGATGGTTGCGACGATAGTGGATACCAGTTCGGGCATGGCTGCCCCGCTCGCCTTGATGCCAAGGATCGACTTGAGCTGGCTGGTCGCGATGATGATACCGCTGGCGGTGATGAAACCCGACACGACCGGGTGGGAAAGCAGATTTGCCAGAAAACCAAGCTTGAAAATACCCATCAGCAGGAGAAACAGGCCGGAAAGCAAGGCCAATACCAGAGCCGCTGCGATAAATTCAGCGCTGCCCGGAGACGCAATGGCGCTCGCTGCGGTCAAGGTCATCAGCGACACCACGGCAACCGGTCCGACCGCCAATGTCCGGCTGGTCCCGAATATAGCATAAGCAATCAGCGGCAGGATCGAAGCGTAGAGCCCGATTTCCGGTGGCAGTCCCGCCAGCATTGCATAGGCCAGGCTTTGCGGGATCAGCATGATCGTCACGATGATCGCGGCAACGCCATCATTGGTTAGCGTTGTGCTGTTATAGCGGCTGCCCCAATCGAGGATCGGCAAATAACGGGATAATTTCATCGCTGTCTCAATCCGCGCCGATGCGGTGGGGCCGGGCCATCCATTCGCGTCCCTTGAGCATGCCGTGCCAGTAGACTGGCGGGAGTATCGTATCCTTGAGCAGCCACGACAGTCGCGATGGGCGCGTGCCGTCGATGAGCCAGTTGGGAAAGCTGGGGAGCAGTTTTCCGCCATAGCCGAATTCGGCCAGCACGACCTTGCCGCGCTCGACGGTAAGCGGGCAACTGCCATAGCCATCATAATCGGCCACCGCCGGCTTGCCCTCGAGGGCGGCGAGGGCGTTGACGGCAACGACCGGGGCCTGCTTGCGCACGGCTGCCATCGTCTTGGCATTAGGCGCGTTGCAGGCATCCCCGAGCGAGAAAATATTGACATATTTCGTATGCTGCAAGGTGGCCGGATCGACATCGACAAAGCCGCTTTCGGCTGCCAGCGGGCTGGACCGGACAAAATCGGGAGCGACTTGCGGCGGGACGACATGGATCATGTCGAAGGCCATCTCGACTTCTTTGGTCTCTTCACCATGTTTTTGCTTGAAGGTCGCGATCCGGGCCTCGCCATCGACGGCGACCAGTGTGGATTCAAGGTTCAGATGCGCGTTGTAGCGCTCGACATATTCCATCAGCGCCGGCACATATTCCTTGACCCCGAAGAGCGCCGCGCCGTTATTGTGAAACTGCACGTCAATATTGCCTAAAACACCTTCTTTCTCCCACTTGCTGCAGGATAGATACATCGCCTTTTGCGGTGCGCCGGCACATTTTATCGGCATCGGCGGCTGGGTGAACAAAGCTGTCCCGCCGGTCAGTTCTTTCACCAGACGGAATGTATAGGGTGCGAGATCGTAACGGTAATTGGAGGTGACGCCATTATTACCCAAAGCCTCAGGCAGGCCGTCAATTGCTTCCCAATCGAGTTTGATGCCCGGACAGACGATCAATATGTCATATCCGATTTCCTGTCCGTCAGCGGTGAGAATGGAACTGGTGTCAGGATCAAAGGACGTGACCGCAGACTGGATCCACTGCGCCCGATCCGGAATCAGGTCCTTTTCCTTGCGGTGCGTGAATTCCGCGGAAAATGCTCCGCCGCCGACCATCGTCCAGCCGGGTTGATAATAATGGTCGTCAGCCGGGTCGACAATCGCGAGCGAGATTTTCCTGTTGCGCTTCAGTATGCTGGCAGCAGTCGCAATGCCGGCTGATCCACCGCCGACTATGACGATATTGAACCGGTTGGCGTTAGTGTTTGACCTGGTAATTTTAGACCTGCTCGTCATCCTATATCCTTCCGTTCCATGTCTCTGGCTAACCTGTCACACGATGCACGACCATGCCAGCCAGCAAGGCGATAACAAAGGCCAAGGCGGGCAGGGGATTGATCGCCAGGTCGGCAACACCGGGCCCCGGACAGAGACCGCTAATGCCCCAGCCGGCGCCAAACAGCACAGCACCGATCGTCAGCTTTCGATCAATCACCGTTGTGCCGGGGAGCGAGAATTGTGCGTCGGCAAGCGGCTTGTCGAGCCGCCTCTGGATGACCCAGGCGATGGCCATCGGGATCATCGCCCCGCCCATTACGAAAGCAAGCGTCGGATCCCAGTGGCCGAACAGATCTAGAAATCCCTGGACGCGGGCGGGATCGGCCATGCCCGAATAGGCAAGGCCAGCGCCGAATAGTGTTCCGGCGAACAGGGCGACCAGAATCTGTCTCACAACAAGCCTCCTGCGCGCATCAGCGCAACCGTGACAAATCCGCTGGCCATGAATATGGCCGTGGCGATCAGCGAACGGGGGGACAATCGCGACATTCCGCAGACGCCGTGGCCACTGGTGCAGCCTGATCCAAGGCGCGTGCCATAGCCGACCAGCAAACCGCCGATGACCAGAGGAATGATCGAAGATGGAAAGCGGGTTTCGACCCCGCCGGTGACCGCCGATAAAATCAGCGCGCCTAGCGGCAGACCAATGACAAAGGCGATGGCTATGCCGCGCGGTGTCCCGCTATCGGCAATTCCGGTGGCGCGGGCGGCCAGTCCGCTGACTCCGGCGATGCGGCCCAGGCCAAGCAGCATCACTGCTGCGGCCACACCGATCATCAGTCCGCCGATCAGTCCTTCCAGCGGCATGGCATGGGGAAATGCAGCGAGCATCAGACGCCGTTCAACGGCACTTTGAGGTAGCGCACGCCATTGTCTTCAGGCGGCGGCAAATGACCCGCCCGCATATTGACCTGTACAGACGGCAGGATCAGCCGCGGCATATTCAGCGTCTTGTCCCGCTCGGTCCGCATTTTGACAAATTCATCTTCACTGACCCCGTCATGGGCGTGAATATTGCCTTTCCGCTGTGCTGCAACGGTGGTCTCCCAGACATATTCGGTCCGGCCCTCCGGCAGATAGTCATGACACATAAACAGGCGGGTGGTGTCGGGAAGCGACAAGAGCCTACGCATGGACTGGTAAAGCTTGCGAGCATCACCGCCCGGAAAATCGGCGCGGGCGGTCCCGTAGTCGGGCATGAACATGGTATCGCCAACAAAGACCGCATCGCCGATGACATAAGCGATATCCGCAGGTGTATGGCCGGGGACATGCATCACGGTCACGTCGATGGTCCCGATCTTGAATGTATCGCCATCGGCGAACAGATGATCAAAATCCGATCCGTCACGCTGGAATTCGGTCCCGGCGTTGAACAATTTTCCGAATACTTCCTGTACCGTGACAATATGCTCGCCAATGGCAATTTTGCCGCCGAGTTTTTCCTGCAAATAGGGCGCTGCCGACAAATGATCGGCATGAGCATGGGTTTCGAGCAGCCATTCGACCTTCAGGTCCAGCGTGTTCACATAGACAATCACTTCATCGGCGGACGCAAATGTGGTGCGACCGGAAGCCGGATCAAAATCGAAAACACTGTCGATGATTGCGGCACATTTGGTCTCCGCGTCATGTACAACATATGTAACCGTGAAGGTTGGCAGGTCAAAGAACGCCTTGATCACAGGGGGGTTCTGCCGGGCACGGGAAATCTGTTCTGTTGCGTGAGCCAATATCGAATCAGTCATCAAAAAATTCCTCACATTCATATTTACATGTAATATGTAATCGATTATATATGTCCCGTCAATATGCCAACAACAGCAATTCTCAGGAGCGGCCGAGTCCATGACAGACGAACTCAAGTTGAAGCCTTGCGCATTGCATATTGGCGACGTGGCACCGGATTTTGAAGCGCGCACAACCCATGGACCGGTCAAGCTGTCCGATTATCGTGGACGGTGGCTGATCTTTTTTTCGCATCCGGCCGATTTCACACCGGTATGCACGACCGAATTTGTCGCTCTTGCGCGCCATCAGGAGCAGTTCGAGGCGCTGGATTGCTCTTTGCTCGGTCTGTCCGTGGACAGCCTTTACGCCCATCTCGCCTGGGTGCGCGCCATCGAGGATCGGTTTGGCGTCAAAATAGGCTTTCCCATCGTTGAAGACCCCAGCATGGCCGTCGGTCGCGCTTTTGGCATGATTGATGAAAATGCCTTGGATTCTGCAGCGATGCGGACCAGTTACTTTATCGATCCCCAGGGCATTGTCCGGGCGACAACATGCTATCCGCCCAATGTCGGACGCTCGGTCAAGGAGATGCTCCGCATGCTCGCTGCGCTACAAATGGCAGACGACGGGAATGTGCTGACACCGGAAGGGTGGCAACCCGGGGAAGATGTTCTCGAGATTCCTTTGCTTTCGGCAAATCACATCAGCCGTGAGGAAGACTGGTTCTGCCATTCGGTAAAAGCGCCATGACCGCAATTTTTGAAAGTCGCGACCACGCGGACGCCGCAACGGAAAAGCTGAAAGTCTTTGCCCAGCCGCAGCGGTTGATGATCCTGTCCTATCTGTTGCGCGGCGAGAACACGGTCAGCGAAATCGATGCTGCGACGGGCATCGGTCAACCGGCGCTCAGTCAGCAGCTTGCTACACTCAGGCGTTCGGAGATCGTCAAAACACGCCGTGAGGGGAAACAAATCTGGTATGGTCTCGCTGATGATGCCTCCCGTCTCTGCGTTCAAACGATGGAGGCCTTGTTGATCGACAAGCCCGATCCGCAACGGGTGATGGAGGCGGCGGCTTCGCGCGGCCTGCCAGCGGAAAAACCTCTGACCGGCGCCGGAGCGGCGGGCTTCGCTAAAATTCTATAGGATAGGAACATCGTCCATGAGTAATGAAGATCTGCAGCCCGAAGCGGTGAAGCCGGAAGACTGGGCGGGTGAAATGGGCTTGAAATGGCTCACCAACCTCTCCTCGTTCGAGCAAATGATCGCTCCTATTGGCGACGCCTTGCTGGCGCGCGCCGATTTTCAGCCCGGAGACAATGTGATCGATCTGGGTTGCGGCGGCGGTGCCACGACGATTGCTATTGCCGGGATGGTGAGGCCTGTCGGCAAGGTCATGGGTGTCGACATTTCGCCTGACCTCACTGCAGCGGCACAAGCGCGCGCGGCAGAGGCTGGTGCGACGAATATTGAATTTACCTGCGCTGATGCATCCACTGTTACGTTGCCGGACGCGCCCTATGACCGCCTGTTCTCCCGTTTCGGCAGCATGTTTTTCGAGGACCCCTTTGCCGCCTTTCAAAATCTGCACGGACTTCTGCGCAAGGGCGGGCGCATTGATCTGGCGATATGGGGACCGCCGCGAGATAATCTGTGGATGATGGAGATGATGGGCGTTGTCAGAAATCACGTCGAGGTTCCTCCAGCAATACCCCGCGCGCCGGGACCATTTGCTTTTGAAGATCTTGAGTATCTGGGCGAGATATTGAGTGGCGGCGGATTCACCGAGGTCGACGTTGTCGCCTATGAAGGCCTGCAACCCGTCGGCGGTGTTGGCGCGACACCCGAAAAAGCCGCCGAATTTGCGTCAGCCGCAATGGCGACTGGCCGGTTGTTGAGTGACAAGGGCGATGCCGTAATGAAAGCCGCCCGCCAGGAACTGACCGATCTTTTTGCTCGGCATTATGTTCCGGGCAAGGGCGTTATGATGCAGGGGAAAGTCTGGTTGGTGTCTGCGATCGCGTGAGATTCCGGGGGTTGCCAAGTTGATGCTATCGGGCATCCTTGCCCTCCAGAAGTGCGATCGGTATCAAACTATCGAGAGATTTTTACGATCTCCTCATCCAGCACAGCAACCCTGATACCCAGTTTTCTGACCAGCATGATGTTCTTTGCCGACTGTCCGTCGGCAGCAAGAAAAATATACTGATCAACCGGAAAGCCTCCATCCATCGTGAAGGATATGTGCATCCGGTTTCCCTCAACCGAGATTTTAACCGGACCGCTGGCGTCGCTCAACGATCCACCATATGAATGGTCTCCCAACCGGTGAATACGCCAGCTGCGTTTGCGGGGTGGCTTTTGACCTTCCAGCACCTCTTGGTTCAAGACGAGAGCTCCGCCATCGTCCATTATCCCGTGGCCATGGACGATGACGGGTATCGGTGACGATAGAATCTTTTTCAAATTCCCGCGGCCTTCTGTCCGGCCAGAGAAGAATATCAGCGGATCGAAGACCGGCGATGATGACGCCAGTGTTTGTGGCACGGGGAATGAGGCGCAGCCTGCCAGGGACTGGACCAGGAAACACATAGCGATAATGTGAAACATACAGCGAACTGAATCGGTAAAATAGGTTCGCCTGACTCCAGCCACGCGCACCAACTGATGTACGTACCAGAACCAGGCGGTCAAAAAATCTAACATTGCTGCCAACGGAGAGTTAACGCGGCGAGCGCCGTGTCCCTCAAGAGATATCGAAGCCATTTTTAGTTTTAATGGCAAATGGTAGCGCTTTTCGATGCTACCTTGGCCATCTCGCATTCACGCCGCTTTGGCTTTGGCAATCATGGTCGCGACTTCGTCCAAATGCTTCAGCCGCTGCTTTTTCAACTCTTCGCTCCGCTCGTCAGAAGCCGCCTCAACCTCAGCTTCAATGCGGTGAATTTCTTTGTTTATGTCGTGATAGCGATCTGAAACTGTCCGGAAATGCCCGTCTGACAGCTTCAGTTGGTGGAGAATATCGCCGTCGTTCGGAAACTCGGTATGGAGATCATGCAATACGTGACTCATTTATATTCCTTTGGTGCAATTGATTCATTTTCTCGAACCGGAGCAGGATAAAGTCCGGCTACCCCAACCTAACCCTGCGCCTTATCGCACAAGGAAATATTCGTAAGCACCGCTCTCTCATATCAGGAATTCTACTTACTCCCGCTTTTTGCAAGAAAGCCAAAATTGCGAATAGGATCTATTTGCCCGAATAAGACACGGAAATAATTGCATTTACTTTTTCGTATTTTCCGATCATCTACGCCTTGGGTCGTAACCATGTAAATTTTGAGGTGGTTATATGAACGAAGAACATGTCGGAGCACCATTGTTGCAGCGGGCCAAGGCTATAATATTGCAACCTCGTCAAGAATGGCCGGTCATCGAAGGCGAAACAGCAGGCATCGCATCTGTCTATAAATCCTATATCATTCCGTTGGCGGCGATCGGGCCCGTTGCCGGGTTCATTCACGCTGTTGTGTTCGGGAACAGCTTCTTCGGGATCACCCACCGGCCGTCTTTCCTTTCAGCCCTGTCATCTGCTGTGGTCAGTTATATATTCACCCTGATCGGCGTTTTTCTGATGGCATTGGTGATCGACTTTCTGGCACCCCGTTTCGGCGGTACCGCGAACCGGAACAACGCCTTCAAGTTGGCCGCTTATAGCGCGACCGCGGCGTGGATCGCCGGGATCTTCCAGCTGGTGCCCGGCCTCGGAATGCTCACCATTCTCGGATTATATGGATTATATCTTCTCTATGTCGGCATTCCGGTCCTGATGAAGGCACCGGAAGACAAGGCCGTCATCTACACCGTGGCGATCGTTGTTGTCGGCGCGATTGCGGGAATGATCTTCAGCGTGGTTCTGGCCCCGCTGATGCTGATGACCAGTTCGGTACCGGACGCTTCCGACGGAAGCTTGTCCGGTAGCGTCAATGTGCCCGGTGTCGGATCGCTCGATCTGGGCAAGCTGGAAGAAGCCAGCAAAAAAATGGCTGCGGCCAATGAACGGGCGCAGAGCGGGAAGGCCACCACACTGCCATCGAAACGTCTCGCCGCAATGCTACCGGCCGCGCTGCCGGGCGGGATGGTCCAGACCAATTCACGTTCTAGCGGATCGTCGGTCGGCGGCGTCGGAGCGTCCAGCGCCTCAGCCAGTTATGGCGATGGTGATAAGAGCATCGATCTGATCATTACCGACCTGGGTGTTGCAGGAAGCCTCGCTGCACTGGGCAATGCAATGAATATGGAATCAGAAAGCCAGAACGGAACCGTGATCGAAAAAATGGGTAAAATCGACGGCCGCCTCACGACAATCCGCTATGACAGCGCCAGCAAGGACGGCCGCTACGGGATGATCGTGGGTGACCGTTTCAACGTCCAGGCCGATGGCTATGCCAATTCCATAGCGGACCTGCGCGCGGTGCTGGATCAGATCGATCTTGATGCTTTGGAAGCTATCGCAAGATCCGGAGAGTGAGGGGTCCCCGAGGGGATTGTTGATGTTGGGCCATATTGAGGATCAACTTGCCGTCTCTTCTAGATTTAACGATGAAGGAAACTCCGAATGCAAATGCCAATTTTCAGATCGATTTTCTCCGCGATAATATTCGTTTCGGCTGCTCTGGCGTCTCCCGCTCTGGCCGCACCGGCCAGTCCGCCGACCCCGACTCAAAAAGCACAGGATATCGGGGTCTGTGCTGCTCCGACCAGCTGGGCCAAAACGGACAAGCTGCTGACCTGTACTTGTCCGGCAGGTTTCGATATCTCGACTTCGCTGTGGGGAACCGACATCTACACTGCCGACTCTTATATCTGCTCCACTGCGCTCCACGCTTCGGTTATTGATCGCAGCGGCGGGCGGGTGACGATACAAATGCTGCCCGGCCAGAATAATTATGCCGGCACGGTGCGCAATGGCGTGTCGACGCGCAGTTACGGGGCATATACCGCCAGTTACAGCTTTGTTAAAGCATCTGTCGCGAGTTCGGGCGGCGTTGATTCACGCGATCCAGTACGGCCTGTCGCCAAGATTGCTGGCGAAAATATCGGTGAATGCAAGGGCGCGACCAAATGGCGCGGGACCGGCAAGACCCTGAGCTGCACCTGTCCGGCAAATTTCTCGGTCAACTCGCCAATATGGGGATCTGGCATTTACACCGATGACTCGTTCATCTGCAAAGCAGCCCTGCATGCTGGGAAGATTGGCCGTTCCGGAGGGCAGGTTTCAATCCAGATGCTACCCGGACAATCTTCTTATACCGGAAGCAAGCGCAACGGAGTCAGCACGTTGTCCTACGGCAGCCATTCGGGCAGCTACCAGTTCAACTAGTCGGTTCGACAGGGCCGCGAAACGGTTTTGATGCCACTCTCCGGAGTCATCGGATTTCGGATTAGCGAAACAGGGAAAATAAGATGAAAAAATGCACCGTAATTTTGAAGATAGTGACGCCGATATTGCTGGTGACGGCATGTTCAGATGATAAGCAGCAATCTGAGGCCGTCGTCAAAGGTCCGGTGGAGATCAGCGAGATCGAATCGACACCGGATTTTCTGCCCAAGGATATGGAGTGGATGCCCGAAGATATCTGGCTCCCCGCCGATTTCGAGCCCAAGCAGAGCCAGAGAATAAATCCGATGGCCGAAACATACGTCTTGCGCGGTATTACGCAGATGACCGCCGCAGAATTATTGGCCACTTACGAAGACCGCATGGTTGCGGCCGGATATGAACTGCCCCCCGTGGAAAAACCGAAGCCGGGCATGATGATTTTTCGCGGAAACGGTCACGGGACTGTCGTGATCGATGTCCGGGATGATGGCGTTAAACGCGAGCTGGTGGTTAGCGTCGAAAATGCGTCCGGAAATTAGGGCTGATTTCGATTGTAAAAGGACGATGCAGACACATTGGTCCTTCAAAATATCCAATCAGCTATCCTTCTGTTATTTCGTTAGGAATCAGTTATGAAATTTCGTGCAGCGCTTATCCTTCCCCTGCTCCTTTCGGCTTGTGGTCAATCAGAAGAGCAGGGGGCGACATCTGCCGAGAACGGCGAAGAGACTTCCACGGCGCAAGTTGCCGGCCTGACTCCGGCCTATCTCGAAGGCCAATGGTGTTATACTCACAGCCTTATCGGTGACGAGCGGAGCGATGAAATGCTCAGCTATATTTTCGCGCAAGACGGAACATTGTTATACCAGAACAATCCATCAACCGAGATCGAGAAGCCGGGCACCTATGCCATCGATGGCGGCAGCATAAAAATCGAACCAACCCTGGCTTTCTTTAACATGCAGCTGGAAAGCCTGTCTCAAGACGAGATGGTGTTCAAGATGGCATATGGATTGATGCACTGGTCTCGCGGAGCCTGCAAGGCACAGGCGATGTGAATCGATTCGGGACTTCGTGCCCAGATATTTGTTCATTGCGGATATCTTGACAAGATTCCAAATGAATCTAGGCCGACATATTCAAATGTGATTCAGTCAAGGCTTTCGCTTTGAACATCAAAGGAGAATGCAACATGCGCGAAGCTGTCATCGTATCCTACGCCCGCACCGGTCTTGCCAAAGCTGGCCGTGGTGGTTTCAACATCACACCACCAATGACGATGGCGGCTCATGCGATCAAGCACGCGGTTGCCAAATCCGGCGTTGACGGTGATTTTGTCGATGATTGCCTGCTGGGTAATGTGGCGCATGCGGCTCCCAACATCGGGCGCAATGCCGCGCTTCTCGCCGGCCTTCCCAAAACGACGGCCGGTGCAACCATCAATCGCTTCTGTTCGTCCGGCATGCAGGCCATTGCGATGGCGGCAAATCATATTCGCGGCGATGGCGCGGATTGCGTTGTCGCTGGCGGGGTTGAAAGCATTTCGATGCAAGGGCCCCGGGCACCGGAAGGCAGCATTGACCAGGAAATATTGAAAATTGCCCCGGCGATCTTCATGCCGATGATCGAGACCGCCGATATTGTCGCCGAGCGTTACAATATCAGCCGCGAATATCAGGACGAATATTCCCTGCAATCGCAGCAACGGATGGCGGCAGCCCAGGAAGCAGGGCTTTTTGCCGATGAAATCGTGCCGATGCAGACCAAGATGAAAATGGTCGATCGAGAAACCAAGGAAGAGAGCATCGTCGACTACACGGTCGACCGCGACGAGTGCAATCGCCCGACGACGACATTGGAAGGCCTGGCCAAATTGCCGCCGATCATGGGACCAGACAAATATATCACCGCCGGAAACGCCAGCCAGTTGTCGGACGGCGCCGCCGCGGTCCTGTTGATGGAGGTGAAAGAGGCGGAACGCCGCGGACTGGAACCACTGGGGCGTTTTGTATCCTGGGCTGTGGCCGGATGCGAGCCGGATGAAATGGGGATTGGTCCGGTGTTTGCCGTTCCCAAATTGCTCGAGCGACAGGGCCTGACCGTCGACGATATCGATATCTGGGAACTGAACGAAGCCTTTGCCAGCCAGTGTCTTTACAGCCGTGATCGTCTGGGCATCGATCCGGCCAAATATAATGTCAATGGCGGCTCGATCTCGATCGGTCACCCGTTCGGCATGACCGGTGCGCGCTGTGCAGGACATTTACTGCAGGAAGGCCGCCGTCGCGGTGCCAAATGGGGCGTTGTGACCATGTGTATCGGCGGCGGGCAGGGTGGTGCCGGCCTATTCGAGATATATCCCTGAACGCTCGTTCTATTCACAACTGGGCGCATATTAAGGAATAGAAGCAGTTTTGGAAAAATTAACAGACGAACAAGTCGAACGCCGGCTGTCGGACGCTTTGGCCCATCGCGCTTCCGTGCCTGCGGAGAAGCTCATCGCCGGATTGCTCCGCACCTTTGATTTGACGGCAGAAACAGATGACGAGTTTATATTTCCCGCGCTCAATTCAACCACGCGTGAACGGATTTTTGGCGGTCAGGTGATTGCCCAGGCGATTGTTGCCGCGGATCGCACAGTCGATGATGAAAAGCGGATTCATTCGCTGCATTCCTATTTCTTGAGGGCGGGCGACGAGACAAAACCGTTGCACTTTCAGGTTCATCGAGACTTTGACGGACGCAGCATTTCCAACCGCAGGGTTGTTGTCCGGCAGGATGACAAGGTCATCTTCAATCTGACGGCCTCCTTTCAAACACCCGCAGAAGGGCTCAACCATCAAATAGCGCTGCCGGATGTTCTGCCACCCGAACAATGCATGAGCGCGATCGAACAAATCGCCCGGAACCCGCAGATATCGGATGATTATCTCGAACGAGCAAGCTTGCCGCGGCCCTTTGATGTGCGCGTTTCTCGTCCCGGCGGCAAGTCTCGGACTGCGCGCCAATATCAGTGGTTCAAGACCGTAGCACCCCTGCCGGATGATCCGCTGACGCACCGGGCAACGCTGGCCTTCGCCTCCGATATGGGACTGCTCTCGACCTCGATGATCCCGCACGGACTGCACTGGACGACGCCGGGCCTGTTCTCGACCAGCCTCGACCATGCCATGTGGTTCCATGGCGATTTCAGGGTCGATCAGTGGATCTGCTATGTGATGGACAGCGACTGGACCGGTCATGCACGCGGCCTCAATCGCGGTTCACTGTACACAGAGGACGGGCTTTTGGTAGCGACCGCTGTGCAAGAAGGTATGATCCGCCTAGCCCCTAAAGCCGTTTGAACGTCAGAAAAGCGATTTCAGGTCCTTCTTCAAGATCTTGCCGTTCGCGTTGCGCGGCAGGCTGTCGGTTCTGAACAATATTTTTACCGGCACTTTGAAACTTGCAAGCCGTTCGCGCACCCACATCTGCAATTCCGCTTCACTGGCGGTTTGTCCGGGAACCAGTTGCACAATCGCAGCCGGTTCTTCACCCAACATCTTGTGGTCGATACCGATCAGCGCGGCATCCATAACGGCAGGGTGATCATAAAGGACATTCTCGACCTCGGACGAGTAGATATTCTCCCCGCCGCGGATGATCATGTCTTTTGCTCGGTCGACAATATAGCAAAATCCTTCATCGTCCAGTCGGGCCAGATCTCCGGTACGGACCCAGCCATCGACAAAAGTTTCGGCAGTTGCTTCGGGACGTCTCCAATAGCCCTTCACAATCATCGGGCCACGCGCCCAAAGTTCACCGATCTCGCCGATCGGCATTTCCTGGCTTCCATCCTCGCTCATGACCTTCAGGTCGGCAGCGGCGACGGGCGGACCACAACTGGTCGGCCGATTGAGATAATCCTCCGCGCTATGGGTGGTAACCGTTGCGGTTGTTTCGGTCATGCCCCAGCCATTGCCGGGCAGCGCGCCAAAGACTTCATATATTTTGCGGGCCAGTTCCGGTGCAGAAGGCGCCCCGCCGTAGCTGATCGAATCGATCGAACTAAGGTCATAATTTTTGCGTTCCGGATGTTCGATCAATTGCCATGCGATAAACGGCACACCGCCGGTTGCATTGACCTTTTCCCGCTCGATGATTTCCATCGCCTGCAATGTGTCCCATTTATGCAGGTAGATCATCTTGTGCCCGCCATGAATGGTGGGCATCATGATTGCCGAACAGGCGGTACAATGAAACATGGGGACGACCGTCAAGCCGACCCGGACCGTCGGTGCGGGCAGTTCATTTCCCCGGCGCAACGCCGCAGCCGCTCCGGAATAGCCGACCGAAAGGGCATTGGTGGTCAGGTTGCGATGACTGCCGAGCGCGCCTTTGGGTTGTCCGGTCGTGCCGCTGGTATAGAAAATCGTGGCCGGGTCATCCGGTGCAACGGCCACGGAGGGCAGGTTCCGGTCCGGAAGGTCACCGTAATCATTGGGCCGACCGATAATCGCTTCCAGCGTTCGGGCGGGAGCGGCCAATGCGCTTTGGCTGCGTGCGACGATGATATGTTCGAGCTCGGGCAGGTCGGCCAGATGGGGAGAGATACGATCCCATCTTTCGGCGTCGCAGAGCAAGACGCTAGTCTGTGAGTTTTCCAGTCCGAAAACCAGCTCTTGATCGGTCCACCACGCGTTGAGCGGGACAACGATGGCACCGATCGACGCTGCAGCAAAGAAAACCACTGGCCATTCGGGCAGGTTGCGCATCGCCAGCGAGACCCGGTCTCCCTTGGACACGCCGATTTTCTGAAGCTCCACCGCCAGAGCGGCGACAGCACGATACCAGTTGGCATAGGTGACGCGCTCATCTTCGAAAATCAGAAATTCGCTGTCACCATGGCCCCGGGCATGTTCGGCAAGCGCCGCGAGACTGGGATGGGCGTTTTTCCAGACGCGGGTCGCAACGCCGTCGATATCGACCATTTCCATTTCGAATGGCTGGCCCGGTGCACATAATAACGCTTTCACTTCTTCGCGCGATCGCAGGGGCCATCCGGCAGGCGGCGTCCACTTTTCCAGCGGATCTATTGCTTGAGTTGCCAAATCATTCTCTCCTAATCGATAAACATAAACCTATCCGTTGAATTTTTCGCCTTTGCTCGCCTTGTTCCGGAGCATATCGGCGACCGGCAGATTGTGCTGCTCCAGTCCGGCAACGACCTTGTCGAGACCGACCGTGTCGGCCCAAAACATCGGCCCGCCGGTATACAGCGGCCAGCCATAGCCGTTGATCCAGACGACATCGATATCGCTGGCGCGCTGTGCCATGCCTTCTTCGAGGATTTTGGCCCCTTCATTGACCATCGGATAAAGCAGCCGCTCGCGTATCTCGTCCTTGGAAATGTCGCGTTGGTCCTTGCCCGCCTTGGCTGCGAATTCGGCAATGATCTGTTTGACTTCATCAGAGGGCGTGCGTTGACGCGCCTGATCATAGTCATAAAATCCCTTGCCGACTTTCTGGCCCCAGCGACCGACGGCACAAAGCGCGTCGCGCATGGTTTCGATGCGTGCCGGGTCACGATGCCAACCGATATCGATACCGGCCAGATCGGACATCTGGAATGGTCCCATCGGAAAGCCAAACTCGAGCAGAACATCGTCGACTTCCCAGTAATTGGCCCCCTCCATCAGCATTGCATTGGCCTGTTCCTGACGCGGGCTGAGCATCCGGTTGCCGATAAAGCCGGGGCAGACACCCGAGACTGC
>NZ_JBATHY010000077.1:0-3044 GCF_049667325.1 Parasphingorhabdus sp.
CCACATATCCGCCGATCACAATCGCCGCGATCGCTCCAACAATCTGCGCTGTGCCATTTAAAGGACCCAATTGGTCCTCGGTCCAGCCGGTATGTCCTGCGGCAATCAGCGGCCCGGCGATGATGCATATCCCGTATGTCAGGCCGGCGCATATCAGAACGGGCGCATAGGCCAGGCTCTGCATCGAAAACGTGTTTTGCAAAGCTTTCTTGATCAGGAAAAGCCAATTGTCAGCCTGGATTGCGATATTGGCCTGCTGCGCCTTGCCTTTGGACCAGGGCAATCGACGCTCTCCGACACGCTCCCGGACCCAGATGATGTGCACTGTCACCAGGATAACCAGAAAGGCGCATGCCATATATGCGGCACTCGCCCCATAGGCATAGACCATCGCGCCAGTGAATGCGGCGGATGCAGCCACCCCGCTTGCCTGACCGCCAGATGCCAACGCTCCGCCCATCGACCGCTCGTCTTCGGGGAGAATATCAACCGTTAGCCCATCGACGGCAACGTCCTGAAACACTGTGGCAGAGTTAACGGCTAGCGCCACAATGCCAAGGATGAGAACATCTTGCGCCCCTGGATTTGCAATTGCGAAGGCTACAAGCAGCGCAATCATAACGGCTTGCGCGCCCATGATCCAGATCCGCCGTCTGCCCATCGACAGCAAAGTATAACGGTCCATCACGAAACCGGCGACAAACTTGAAGCTCCACGGCAGCGATGCCATCGCCACAACAAAGGCGATATCCTGGCCTGAAGCCCCGTTCACTGCCATCCAGGCCGGTATAGCAAAATCGAACAGGCCAAGCGGGATGCCTTGACCTGCATAAAGCAGGAATATCGTGAACAGCCGCAGTCTACGATTTTCGGCCAAAGAAATGGGAGAGCGCGGTCGATCCGCTAGTGCGATGGATCCCATAATTAACCCCCCCAGGAATTGTGAACCTACCAAATCTTTTCGACCCCCGTGTTTGAAATCTTTATTCTTCAGCAGGCCCGGCGAATGACGGGTCGCAAATTCATTCGCCGAGCTTTCTCCTCGGTAAATGCAGGTGCCATTCGAAGTCCTGATGGAAAATATGATTTTTTTATGATGGACCGGCGGAAGGTTTCGGGTAACGTTTTGTAAGTTTGATCAAAATGCGGGGCGTTAGCAGTTTATTCCATGACAAATGCCACACTATCAGGGGAAAAGGGTGAGCCGGACGACCAGCGTCTGGATGGCACTTTCTTCGTCAATGATATCGCAGCAAATAAATTTGATCATAGCTTGAGTCTGGATGACCAGGTTGAGCATGTTGAACCAAAGGTCATGGATTTGCTGGTTCAACTGGCCGCTGCACCCCGTCAACCGGTTAATCGATCCGACTTGCTGGATGCCATTTGGCCGGACGGTGGGGGTGGCGACGAGTCGCTGACACGGCTGGTTTATCAATTGCGCCGGGCGTTCAAATCCTTCCCAAGCTTTGCGGGTGCAATCAAGACCGTATCAAAATTCGGCTATCGGCTGGATGCCTCGGTCAAAGGCTTGGCTGCCAACAAGAAAGCTTCCAAACTGTTCGCGGCGCCAACGCGCGAATATAATCTGTCGATCGCGATCCTGCCGATTGCGGATCACAACGCCGATGCCGAAAATCGCTATCTCGCAGATGGCATGAGTCGGGATCTGACCAGCCTCCTCGCCACCACTCCGATGTTGTTTGTTACGCCGCACAGTTCGGTTCTGGCGCTGAGCGATGACAATATGCCACTGGCAACGATTGCGGAAACTCTTGGCTGTCGTTTTCTTCTGTCTGGCAGCTTTCGGAGACAGGGCAATGAAATAAGATTGCGCTTCGAACTTGTCGATACGATAGATTCATCGCTGGCATGGTCGGAAAAATACAATACCGTTCTCGACCAGTTTTTCGAAGTCCAGAGCGATGTCCTGCTCAATGTTTCAACCGCTATTTCCGCGCGCGTCAGATTTGCGCTGGAACCCCCGGCGGTTGCACGCCGGCCGTTTCAAAATGATGTGTACCGGATATTGCAGACAGCGGAAACGCTCCGGTACAGCTACGGCAAAGACAGCGCGCTCGAGATCACCCGGCTTCTGCGGGAGGGGTTGAAAATAACGCCTGACCACGCAGCCCTGCGTGCCGGCCTGGCCGTGCAGCTCAGCCAAAATGTGGTTAGCCAGTGGGAGGATGATCCCAAGGCAGCCGAGCAAATCGCCTTCGAGCACATCGAGGCGGCGCTCGCAAAAGAGCCTGCCAATGCCGAAGTCATCGCTGCTGCTGGCATTGTCAACGCCATGTTCCACCGTCAGGCAGAGGCTATCGGTTTTTTGAGGCGCGCGGTAGAAATGGACCCTAATAATGCGCATGCACTCGCTATGCTGGGCTGGCAGATGTGTCTGGTGGAAAGCGATCCGAACGGGATCGCGTTGATCGAATCTGCCGAATACCGGGCACCCCATCATCCGCGCTTTGGACTATGGGCTACCTACCGCGCCACCGGCCATCTGTTCCTGCTTCATTACGCATCGGCAGTCCCAGCATGCAAACAGGCCATTTCGCGCACGCCCAACTACTATCAGCCCCGCCTCTCGCTGGCATGGGCACTACTTGGTCTGGGAGACCGGAAAGGCGCCGAGACCGCTATCCGGGAAGCTGAGAAATTTGAAGGAACCGGGATCGCGCGCAAATTTGCCGAAGAAGTAAAGCAGTGGACGAACAACTCCCCCAATGCAGCCGAATGCGCGACAGCGCTGGATAACCTGATCCCGCTATCAGGCAATTTGGAATAGTCATCAGATCCGGTCCTGCAAAAAAGACCAAAACCCGGATTGGATCGAACCTTCAATATTGGAGCAACTGTCAAAAGACTGCCGCTCACTTTTACGGACATTCAATAAAGCGAGATGAAATGCTCGCTGTGGGGTCGCTTGGAGAATGGCAGCTTGCGATAGTAGCAGACTGGAAGCAGACATTCCGCAACCGGCCCAACAGCGGTCGTCCAGATATGATTTATTGAATGACCGCTCCCCACCCACTTTCGGT
>NZ_JBATHY010000078.1:0-4589 GCF_049667325.1 Parasphingorhabdus sp.
GGCGGGCTTGTCCGCCGAAGCCTTGGCGAAGGAGGATGAAACTCTCAGGTTCCGTGACAGAGGGGGCAGTTTTGCAGGGCTTTGCTGCGGGCTGTCTATTTGATGCGGAAATATGATGAGTGAAACCACAGAAAATCTGAAACAACTGCCACTAGGCGACTGGCATCGCAGCCTCGGCGCGCGGATGGTGCCGTTCGCCGGTTATGAAATGCCGGTGCAATATGAAGGCGTGATGGCCGAGCATATCTGGACCCGGACCGAGGCAGGCCTTTTCGACGTGTCGCACATGGGGCAGGTCCAGCTGACCGGCGAAGGCGCAGCCGATGCACTGGAGCGCATTACGCCGGGCAATCTGACTGCGCTGGCTGCCGGCAAAATCCGCTATACTTTGCTGCTCGCGCAGGATGGCGGGATATTGGACGATCTGATGGTCACCAATACCGGTCATCATCTCTATCTGGTGGTCAACGGCGCGACCAAGCATGATGACATCGCCTATCTGCAGGCACAATTGCCAGACAGCCTGACCCTCAACCATCTGGAAGATGCGGCGCTTTTGGCGCTGCAGGGGCCCAAGGCCGCGCAAGCGCTCGCCAGACTTGGTATTGATCCTTTCGAACCGGACTGGCCCTTGCCAACCGATCTCCATTTCATGGAAGCCGGTCCGTTTCTGTGGCGCGGTATCCCGCTCGGGATCAGCCGCTCGGGCTATACCGGCGAAGACGGCTTTGAAATCAGCGTGCCGGGCGAACATGCGGTAACTCTCGCAACCGCTTTGTCGGATTTGGAAGAAGTGCGGCCAATCGGTCTGGGCGCTCGCGACAGTCTCCGTTTGGAGGCTGGTTTGCCGCTTTACGGTCATGACATGAATCCCGACATATTGCCGGTCGAAGCCAATTTGAACTTTGCCCTTTCCAAGGCGCGGCGCGAGGAAGGTAATTTCGCCGGCGCGGAGCGGGTGCTCGCACAATATCCGGACAAGGCGGCGAAGAAACGTGTCGGACTGTTCGTCGACGGCCGCCAACCCGTCCGGGAAGGCGCTGCCGTGGTCGACGCAGCAGGCGCAACCATTGGCAATGTGACCAGCGGCGGTTTTTCGCCTACGCTCCAGCGACCTATTGCGATGGCCTATGTGCCGATGGAACTGTCGACAGCCGGAACCACCATCACGATCGAGCAACGCGGCAAGAATATTGCCTGTACCGTCGCCGATATGCCCTTTGTACCGCATAATTATCACCGCAAACCCAAGCTATAGATTGACAGGAAGAGGAAACGACCATGAGCCGATATTTTACCGAGGAACATGAATGGGTTGAAGTCGAAGGCGACACCGCAACCGTCGGGATTACCGACTATGCCCAGGAACAGCTGGGCGACATCGTGTTTATCGAAACACCGGAAGTCGGGACCGAACTGAGCCAGGGTGACGATGCTGCAGTGGTCGAATCGGTGAAGGCCGCGTCCGACGTCTATGCAGCGGTTTCCGGCGAAGTGATCGAAGTGAATGAAATGCTGGAAGAGGAGCCCGGACTGGTCAATTCCTCAGCCGAGGAAGACGGCTGGTTTTTCCGGATCACGCTGTCGGACAAGGACGAACTCGACGATCTGATGGACGAGAAAGCCTATAAGGCGTTTGTCGACGATCTGTAATGATTTGACCCTCCTCCTCGGAGGAAGGTCCAAAATTGAGGACTAAATATGCGTTATCTCCCGCTAACTCGCGACGACCGGCAATCGATGCTGGCCACCATCGGCGCAAAATCGGTCGACGATTTGTTTGTAGATGTCCCCCGGGAAGCCCAATTGACAGGACCGATCCACGGCCTCCCGATGCATGCGGGCGAGATGGCGGTGGAAGCGCATATGAAGGCGCTGGCGCGCAAGAATCACGCCGCTGGCGACATGCCGTTCTTCCTCGGGGCAGGAGCCTATCGCCACCATGTTCCGGCGAGTGTTGACCATATCATCCAGCGTGGGGAATTCCTGACCGCCTACACGCCTTATCAACCGGAAATCGCGCAGGGCACGTTGCAGACCCTGTTCGAATTCCAGACCCAGGTTGCCCGCCTGTTCGGTGTCGATGTCGCCAACGCCTCAATGTACGACGGCTCTACAGCTTGCTGGGAAGCAATCACGATGGCGCGGCGGATTACCAAACGCGGCAAGGCGATCCTGTCCTCGGGACTGCATCCTCATTATGTTTCGGTAGCCAGGACGATGGCGCGCTTCACAAAGGATGATCTGTCCTATCAAGCGCCGAGCCTTGAAGCCGCCACCGATGGTCAGAACTTGCTCGACCAGATTGATGACAAGACCAGCTGCGTCGTCGTACAATATCCCGATATATTGGGCCGGATCGGCAACCTCTCCGCCATCGCGGAAAAAGCGCATAAACATAAAGCATTGCTGATTGCCGTGGTCACCGAACCGGTCGCTCTCGGTGCAATCAAGTCGCCGGGCGAAATGGACGCGGATATCGTCGTCGGCGAAGGCCAGTCGCTGGGTGTCGGGCTGCAATTTGGCGGTCCCTATGTCGGGCTGTTCGGCTGCAAGCAAAAATATGTCCGGCAAATGCCGGGCCGGCTGTGCGGCGAGACCGTCGACGCCGAAGGCAAGCGCGGCTTTGTCCTGACGCTTTCGACCCGCGAGCAGCATATCCGCCGCGAAAAGGCGACGTCGAATATCTGCACCAACAGCGGACTGTGCGCGCTGGCGTTCACCGCGCACATGACCTTGCTCGGTGAGAAAGGCCTGCGCGAACTGGCCCTGCTCAATCACAAAAAGGCGGTGCAGGCAGCGGATCGGTTGTCTCGGATCAAAGGCGTGAACCTGATGAACGACAGCTTTTTCAACGAGTTCACTCTGGTGCTTGATACGGATTCGCGGCCTGTTGTGCGCCAGCTTGCCGATCAACGGATCCTGGCCGGTGTGTCCCTTGGCCGGCTTTATCCGGAACAGATGCCGCTCGCCAACGGATTGCTTGTTGCTGTGACAGAAACCTCGACGGAAAGCGAAGTCGAGGCCTTGGCCACTGCTCTTGAAGGAGCCCTGTCATGAACATGCTCGCCGAAGGACGCCCAACCAGGCAAGACGAGAATCTGGTCATGCCCGACCAGAATGTAATCACCACCCATACCGGCAATCGTGCGCTAATGGTCGACGAACCGCTGATCTTCGAAATCGGTTCTGCGGATCGCAGCGGCGTCGATTTCCCTGACGCACCGCAAGTGGAAAGCCGCTTCGGCGGTCTTGAGCGCGAAGCGCCGATCGCTATCCCCGGTCTGTCAGAGGGCGAAATGGTCCGCCATTACACCCGGCTCAGCCGTCAGAACTACGCCATCGACGTCGGCTTGTTCCCGCTCGGCAGCTGCACGATGAAACATAATCCGCGGCTCAACGAGAAAATAGCGCGGCTCAAGGGCTTTGCCGATATCCATCCGCTGCAGCCGATGGAAAGCGTGCAGGGCGCATTGGAATTGATCCACGAATTGGCTGATTGGCTGAAGAAGCTGACCGGCATGCCCGCCGTCGCGATGTCGCCAAAGGCAGGCGCGCACGGTGAGCTTTGCGGCATATTGGCGATTCGTTCGGCGCTGGAGGCGCGCGGCGATGCCCGCGAGGTTATTCTGGTACCGGAAAGCGCCCATGGCACCAATCCCGCGACTGCGGCCTTTGCCGGTTACAAGGTCGAAGATATCCCGGCCAATAGCGATGGTCGGGTTGATCTCGAAGCGTTGAAAGCGCGGCTCGGGCCCGATGTTGCCGGGGTGATGATTACCAATCCCAACACTTGCGGCCTGTTCGAGCCGGATATGAAAGCGATTTCCGATGCGGTGCATGCAGCGGGCGCTCTGGTCTATTGCGACGGCGCCAATTTCAACGCCATTGTCGGCCGCGTCCGTCCCGGCGATCTTGGCGTTGATGCCATGCATATCAATCTGCACAAGACCTTCTCCACGCCCCATGGCGGCGGCGGCCCCGGTTCCGGTCCGGTGGTCTTTTCCGAAGCTTTGGCGCCATTTGCGCCGCTGCCGATTGTCGAGAAAATGGATAACGGCCATTTCCGGCTGGTCGAGGAAGAAACCGCCGACGATAATCATGCCAACAGCTTTGGCCGGATGGTCGCCTTCCACGGCCAGATGGGCATGTTCACTCGCGCTTTGACCTATATGCTCAGCCACGGCGCGGACGGCCTGAAACAGGTTTCCGAAGATGCCGTACTCAACGCCAATTACATCCTGCGCAGTCTCGAAACCGTGCTTGATGCGCCGTTCGCCCATAGCGGGCCGTGTATGCACGAGGCGTTATTCTCGGACAAAGGTTTCACCAATGATCTGTCTACGCTCGATCTCGCCAAGGGCATGATCGACGAGGGCTATCATCCGATGACCATGTATTTCCCGCTGGTGGTTCATGGCGCGATGCTGGTCGAGCCGACCGAGACCGAGAGCAAGGCGGCGATTGACCAGTTTATCGGTGCGTTCCGGTCGGTTGCAGAACGGGCCAAGGCGGGTGACGAATTGCTGAAATCCGCTCCCCATTTCGCCCCGCGCCGCCGACTGGATGAAACGCAGGCGGCTCGCAAG
>NZ_JBATHY010000079.1:0-21004 GCF_049667325.1 Parasphingorhabdus sp.
ATTGTGCTCGGCGAGGGATTCTGCGCTAAGCCGCTCCTGAAAAAGGTTGGACACATAATGTCACAGATGAACAAACCACCCATCTGGTTTTGGATAATCGGAGTTTTTGCGCTGCTCTGGAGCACCATGGGCCTTGCTGCCTATTTTCAGCATTATATGATGAATGCAGAGGATTTCGCTGCGCTCCGTCCGGAACAGCAGCAGTTGCTCGTCAGTCAGCCGTTCTGGTTGACCGCCGCTTTTGCCGTTGCGGTATTCGCTGGATTTATCGGTTCCATCTTGCTGCTCGCACGAAAACGTCTGTCCGTAAGAATGTTCCTGCTATCGATGGTCGCCGTTTTCATGCAATTTGGCGGCCTGTTTCTGGTTTTGGGATATGCGGACATACTGATCGGCGGCGAGTGGATAATGCCGATCCTGATCCCGATTTTCGCAGCCGGGCTTTACCTGTTCGCCCGCAAGGCGGAAAAAAAATCCATGCTCGCCTAGGTCGACGTACTGAACGGCGTGAAATTGGTATCTTCATCGTAAATGTCGATCCCTTCGCGGCGTTTGAGCCAACCCACCACCAGATAGGTCACCGGCGTCAGCACCGCCTCCCACAGCACTTTCAGCAGCCAGTTGGTCACCATCACGGTCATCACCACGGAAGGTTCCCATAGCCCCCAAAAGGCCAGCGGATAGAAAATCAGACTATCGACCCCCTGCCCCATGACCGTCGAGCCTATTGTTCGGCTCCACAGAGCCTTGCCCTGGGTCCAGACCTTCATTCGCGCCATCACGTAGCTGTTGACCAGTTCACCCGCCCAGAAGGCGACGATTGACGCCCCGATGATCCGCGGCACCTGACCGAACACGCTCTCATAAGCCGCCTGCCCTTCCCAGCCCTCTGCCGGCGGCAATGACACCACCACCCAGCTCATGAAAGCCATGAAGACCAGCGCCGCGAAACCGGCCCAGATCACCCGCCTCGCCCGGGCATAACCATAGACCTCTGTCAATATGTCGCCGATCACATAGCCAAGCGGAAAGAATAATATCCCCGCGCCATAGATCCATTGCTCGCCGCTGATCATGACGAAGGTCGGCTTCGCCGCGCCGATGACATTGGACAGCAGCAACACGGTCACAAAGGCCGCCATCACAAAGTCGTAATAATGAAACCGGTGGCCGGCCTGGCTGGAGGCGGAGGTGCGGACAATGGGGCGATCGGTCATCGGCGGACCTTAGCCAAGGTGCGAGACAATTCAACATTTATGGCGGTCGATACAGATCGCGGTTTGCAGCCGGCCAAAAGACCGCTAAAGCGCATGGAAATTACGCGCCCGTAGCTCATCTGGATAGAGCGCGAGACTTCTAATCTTGAGGCAGCAGGTTCGAGTCCTGCCGGGCGCACCATTTTTCCTATTTTTTGAAACCGCGCTGGACCGCGTCCATGGACTCCGACGTGATCGGATAGCCGATGCCTTCCGGGATGCACAAATGGACTTTACCGTCGCGTTTCTCGATGCTCGGGGAAACCATCACCGGCGGGTGGGCCTTGCTATGGGCAACCGCCTCGTCAAACGATCCGAATTGCGCGAGCCGCTCGAGATTGCGCTTCGTCGGGAAGATGATCTTTACCTCACCGGCTTCGGCGCGATCCAGAACCGATTGCGCGTTGCCCCAGAACAGGTTGTAATTTTCGGTTTCGTCGACCGTGGCCTGCGCCTTGTGGTCATCGTGTGAAATCATGTAGAATCGAGTGTCGAATACCCGTTTTTCGGCAAAGGGAGGGCACCAGCGCGAGAACGGTATCAGCTTTTCGAGTTCCAGCTGCCAGTCATATTGATTGCAGATATCGGCCAGAACTGTTCCGCTGTTTAGCGCATCTCGCGCCTCCGAAACACGCTTGGCGTCGAGATTGCCTTCCACCGCGACTGCAATGCCGGTTTCCTCGATCGATTCACGGATCGCAGCGATGCGCGCGCCATATTCGTCAAAATCGTCATGGCCGAGTGCCTTGGCAAAATCGAAATCCGCATCATCAATCCGGCCGCCGGGAAAAACCGCGGCACCCGCAGCAAAAACCATTTTGGCCGAGCGCTCGACCATCAGCAGATCGGGCGCTGCGCTGCCAGGTTGATCGCGGAATATCACCAGCGTCGACGCGGGAATAGGCTGGGGCATCGGCTTGCCCGTTAGAGCATCCATGGCTGGCGCTTCGCTGTTGGTCGTTGGATCAGTCATAGTCTCCTATGAACAGCAAGCCGCTGCTTTTGCCAAGTGATTTGATTGCTGACGGTCGGCACAATCCGATTTGCCAAAAATCTGTCGCCGTGGCAGGATCACCGGATGGGACTTGTCGAGCTATTGGGATTGGCCGGTAGCGTCAGCCTGATAGCAGGCTGGCGGCTGTATCTAACCGTCTTTGTTACCGGCTTGGCCATGCGGTTACAGTGGATCAGTCTGCCGGAGCATCTGCAGTTCCTTGATGCCCTAGCCAATCCCTGGGTTCTGGCGATCAGCGCGCTCGGAGCGCTGGCCGAATTTTTCGCCGACAAGATTCTTTGGCTCGACTCGATCTGGGATACGGTTCACACCGCGATCCGGCCATTGGGAGGTGCCCTGCTGGCGCTGGCGGTGGTTGATGCCAACGACCCGGCATGGCAGGTGGTGGTCTTTCTGTTGGGCGGCGGAGCAGCCCTGATGAGCCACGGCGCGAAAGCAGGAGCACGTGCGCTCGTCAACACCAGCCCGGAACCGGTCAGCAACGCGGTCGTCTCGACCGGAGAAGACATCGCGACTGGCGGCTTGCTGTTCCTGGCATTCGCCAATCCGGTTGCCGCACTGATCATCGCTTCGCTGCTGCTGATCCTGTGCATTTTTCTGGTCTACAAAGGGTATAGGCTCTGGCGACAAATCGTTTCCAGCGGAAGCTAGCCGGCGATTGTCAGCCGGGATACGAAGCGCAAGATACAGAGGAAAAAATGGTCGGGGAGACAGGATTTGAACCTGCGACCCCCTGTACCCAAAACAGGTGCGCTACCAGGCTGCGCCACTCCCCGACGCGCGCTTCCCCTAGGCGGTGCTTTTGCGAAAAGCAAAGGGTTTTTCACGCTTCTTTTTTGTCGCTGCTCATCGAGTGAGCCATTCGCGACGTCGCAGAAAAAATGGTGGGCCCGGAGGGATTCGAACCCCCGACCTAGCCGTTATGAGCGGCCAGCTCTAACCAACTGAGCTACAGGCCCATATGAGCAGCTTTTTCCAGGCAAATCTCAATGGAATGGTGCGATAGCGGAAGCCGTAACGATTTGGCAAGACCGATCATCGCAAATCGTCAGGCTGGCAGTCAATCACTGTCTATGTGCCCAGAGCAGCCTGCAATATCCCGTCAATATCGACGGGTTTCACATTTCGTGCCTCTAGATGTTCTAACACTTCCCGCCACCACTCGTAGAAATCATCCAGATCTGCTTCCGTGCGGACATAAGGCGTATGGCCGGGTGCCAGCGATGGAGAATGAAAAGAAAAAACCAGCAACCGCAAGTCGTCATCCAGAGCAATATCGATGGCCTCTTTTGTTTCCCGCGCAGATATTCCTTCGGGTGTCAGCGGTATACGTTCGAGCATCTTGCTGCGGGAGAACAGCGCATTGACCAGGGGTGATTTTTCCATGATCGCCGCCGCAAAACCGGGTTGTTTGCGGAGCAGTCCCGAATAGACGGTCGTCAGGGGCACTTCGAGCAGACGTCCTTCCCCTCCCCACCAATATGGCTCCGAACCGACCGACAGAAAATCCGGACCACCTTGCGCGCTATAATCAAAACGCGGCCTGATGCTGCTGTCCATCACAAAGCCATGTTTGATCAAAATCTCGGTCGTATGCGGACCTATTCCATATCGCCCGGCACGGTAAGTGACGGGAGTGATGCCTGTTTTGTCGCGAATGGCATCCCGTAGCGCCACCAGCTTCTCTTCCTCCAGCTCTTTCGGCAAATTGCCTGCGAAGCTGTTGTAGACATTGACCGGCTCTTCGAACGGCGGGTTGACCCATGGATGGAGATGAACACCGATCGTTGCGCTTTGTCGCTCCGCAACGGTCTTCAGGAACGCCGCAGCCGTGTCATCCTGAATGATAGCATAATCGACAAAATAGGCCGGTTTTATCCCGTAAGCCTCAACAAAATCTTGAAATTCTTGAAGTTTGGGAACCGATACCGTGGTATGGCCGTCGCTCTGGAACGGCGCGTCCCAGTCAAATTCTTCTTCCGTGTCGATTGAGATCAGAAAACGTCGACCAAATTCTGCCGGCCATTTAAGTTCACGGCCTGATCTATGGACTTTCATCGGCTGGTGTTCTTGAGCAGTGATTTCGGACAGCTCCGTTTTGCCTTTTTTGCCGGGAAACAACTTGTCAGGCGGGTAGCCTATTCCAATTCCGTTTCCCGAATAGTGGATTTGCTAGTCGTCGCCGCTGGCAGGGTCAAGGCAATGTTGTCCTTGTTAATCGTCAGCGAGCCGCCTGCTGCCTGCGCCAGATTCCGCACCAACCGCAACGAGAAACCAAGGCCGAGCAGTGAAGATTCGCCGACCTCGCCATCGATACCCTGCGACGGATCGAGCAGGATGCTTTCGGCGATATCCTTTATCCGGGAAGGACGCGAAAGGGTGAACTGGTTGGTTGGCTGCACACCTATCCGTGTCCGCAACTCGCCCTTCAGAGTCTCGCCATTTTCGCAGGAGATGATCGCCGCCGACAACAGTCGGGCAAAAATCCGCTCGACCGATTCACCGTCCAGCGCGAACGGCCTAATCGGCTCTGCCTTGCTGATATTGAGATCGACCACCTTGCTTTGTGTCAGCCCCTGCAGCCGCTGCGTCATGCGTTCAAACAGCCAGTCCGCTTTGGTACTTCCCACAGAGTCCGGCAATTGTCCCGAATCAACTTTCACGGCGATGTCGAGATCTTCAAATCCCGCCAACAACCGTCTCGCTTCATCCATGATGTTGCGCGCCAGCGACCGATATTCAAAGGATGCCGGTCCGAAAAGCTGTTGCTCGATAATTTCGCTAAACCCGATCACCGCGTTCAAAGGGGTCCGCAGTTCATGGATCAGTTGCTGGAGCTGTTCCCGGCGTTCAAGGTCGATTCTGCTACGTCCCGCGTCCTCGGCGATATTCGGTCGCCGCATGATTCCGCGATAGCCTTCGAACCGACCGGTTTCTTCGCTGAAATAAGGGATGGCACTCATCCGCCAGTCGCCGGCAACGATCGATGCGCCGCACAGCCGCATGCGCGCGTTCTCCATCGGCATCCGCTGGCGAAAGGCGGCGGCACCATATGCGTCCGGACCGGGTCCTTCGTCAAAGGCCGGCTGGGCTATGGTAACACCGACAATCGCCCCGACCGGAGGCCCTTCGGTCCACACAATCGTGCCGGACTCGTCGGTTTCAAACCTGATGGCTTCGAGTGATTCGGCGAAAAAACCTGTGTTGCCGCTTTCGCTCGTCGCCGGGCGCAGCGTTTCGACAGTTCGGTTCCTCTGGTAGTCCGCGATTTTTTCAACCAGCGCGCTGATCTGGGATCCTTCGTTTTGCTCGTCGGTGTTGCTGGACACGCTTTCGCGGGATTCTTCCGGCGTACTTTTGTCGGCACCACCACCGGCGAGATCGGACTTGCTCCCGAATGCCGAAGTCGCGGCGGCGGGTTTCTGATCTGCAAATTCAAAGCCTTGTGATTGCAAAAGTTCTTGCGCGCGTCGGGACAGCCGGGGAAAAGCATCCGCGCAAATTTCCGGTGTCAGGTCCGCCGCGGCTATCGCTGCATCACAGATAGAGTCGCTGTCCGCGCTCAAATAAACCAGCAAGGGAGCCGATCGCAATCGGCCGTTCAAGGATCGCACTGCCGCCAAGCGATCAGGTTCGGAAACGCGGGTATGGAGAGCGTTCAGCCTGGTCAGTCCGGCTTGTACGTCCTGATTGGCCAGGTCTCCGGGTTTTTGCGCCAAAAGATCGATCACCTGCCGCCATTGCGTAGCAGCAGCATTGCCTTCCGGCAGGCTCACCTTGAGCACGGTGTTCAGGCGGTCATCGAAGCGCAATATTGGATCCCGATAATCTTTGTTATACACGGTTGTTAACTGGGTAATAACCTTTTCCCGAGGCGACCGGAAGCTAGGAAAATTTCACGTCACAATGTGGGACATGGGAGAAAGCGTTGCCTGGTGTGCTTATTATATTATAACGATCAAATGATTCGCGAACGGAAATTACATCGCTATGGCTGATACGAACCTTGACGAAATTGATTTGAAAATCTTGCAGCGGCTACAAAATGATGGCCGGATCACCAATGTTGAGCTTGCAAACAGTGTCGGCCTAACAGCTCCTCCCTGTCTTCGCCGGATGCGGGCACTTGAAGACGAGGGTGTCATCAAATCCTATCACGCTGCGATTGACCCTGCCAAAATGGGATACACAATCACTGTTTTTGCGATGGTCAGCCTGAAAAGTCAGGCGGAAATCGATCTGCAGGCGTTCGAAAATCATGTGCAAAAGCTCCCCGAAGTGCGGGAATGCTATATGCTGAACGGTGAAATCGATTTTATGTTGAAAGTGGTCGCCAAGGATCGTCAGCAGTTTCAGAGCTTCCTGACCAGTGAGCTTACCGCAGCCCCGAATGTGGCCAGCGTAAAAACATCGCTCACCATCCGGTCAGCCAAACATCTGCCGGGAGTTCCGATCGAGCGATAAAAAAAAGGCGCCAATGGCGCCCTTTTTTCTATACATATCCGTGCAGACTAGGTGGTCGGCTCCGCTGCAGCCACCGTAGGCGCGGTTGGTGCAGCCGGTGCGGCTTGCTGGCTGATCCACGTTTTCCACATATTGGCAAGCGGGGCGCGGGTTCCGGAAACTTTTGCAAATGCCTGGGTCGCCGCTTCGAAATTGCCGGCGTAGGCGTGAGCGGTACCGATGCCCATGTATCCGCGATCCATATCGGCTCCTGATCTGGAAAGCCCGGCTTCATAAAAAGCCACCGCCTTGCCAAAATCTTTGTAACCCAGCCAGACGTCGGCAAAGTTCATCATCACCGAACTGCTTCCGGATCCCCGTACACCGCTTGGTTGGCTGGGCAGTGATGCCCGGTCAGCCGACACTTCGCGCCGCGCAGGTGTGAGAAGTTCAGCGACAAGCGGGTTGGTCGAACTGATCAGACCTTTTTGTTGTCCTTCTTCGAGGACGCCGACCACTTCACCGAACAGGTTTTTGCGCTGCGCTTCTTCGGCAAATTCTTTATAGTCACGTACCGTCTTGAGAGCGCCGGTTGCCTTCATGAACCGCAATACCTCAAGATTCTGGACACTGTCGGATTGCGACGTACGACGGCTTGCTGCCACGGCATCACCCCAGGAATCTCCCGAAGGGTAAGCCGAAGCCCATTTTGCAGCCCAAGCGGAGTAAAAATCCAAATTTTTACTTGCGAGAGCGCGATCGCGGGCCATTCGGTACCAGGATTCCGGCGCCTTGGTGCCCGACGCATTGGCGTTGCGGAGGATTTCTTCCCATTTTGCCAAGCCTTCGGGATACATGTTCCGTTTGAAATAGGTCTCCGGCAGCAATGGTTCGATGTTGTTCGCGCGATAACCGGCGTCATAGGCCGTCTGGAACCGTTGTTGAGCTTCGGCCCACCGTTCGGCACCATAGGCGAAATTACCGGCAAAAAAGTTGAAGGAAGGCGCCTGCTCCGCACTGGTGCGTCCGCTATCGAGCGAGGCGATAATACCTTTTTCCTGCAGGACCACATCTTTCAATGTTCCGCCCAATTGGATCGCGAGCTGGCCCGCGACAAAGCGATCATCGGGGGCCAATGTTTCGGCAAGCAGAGCTTCCACCAGCGGCTTGGCGGCTGCAGGGGTTTCGGTCGCCATAGCGGCCTGAATTTCAGCCACCTTTGGCCGGACTTCCTTGCTAATCTGAATTTCGGATTTTTCTTCCTTTTTCTTCTTCTTTTTTGCTGCCTGAGCTTCCTGCGGTATTGCTGTTATTGCCAGCGCACCCGCGGTAGCCAAAGCCACGGCCATGGAAAAATGAGATAAAAAACGCATGAATATCCTCCGGATGAATTATTATATGGGAGAAACGAATTCTCCTGAATATGGTTGCACCACACCGTCTTGGCCTTATTACCAAGCTTTCACCGCTTTTCTAGAGTGAATCCGCTGAATAGGGGTTGAACGGCTGCAGTTCCGTACCAGCGACGACCATTCCATATAGCATAATGAGGTAAAATAGTGTGCTTGCAATTATTTCTCCCGCCAAATCTCTGGACTTTAAATCCGCCATTCCGCCAGTCGCGTCAACCGAGAACCGCTTTCCTGACGAAACCGAACGGCTAGCGAACGCAATCGGAAATCTGACCACCAAGAAACTGAAGTCGATCATGCCGGTTTCCGACAATCTGATCGCTCTCAATCAACAACGCTACCGCGAATTTTTCGATCAACCGGAACGACCGGCAATTTATGCCTACAACGGCGATGTCTATACCGGATTCGAGGCGGGCAGCATCAGCGAGGAAGCTATGACCTTTGCGCAGGGCCATCTGCGAATTCTCTCGGGGCTTTACGGGTTGCTCCGCCCCCTCGACCCGATACGCCCCCATCGCCTGGAAATGGGCACGAAATGGGCACCGCGCTACAGCAAGCTGACCGATTTCTGGAAGGACAAAATTGCCAAGGCACTGGCGGAGGATCTCGAACAAAGCGAAAGCGCAATCATCGTCAATCTCGCGAGTAACGAATATTGGGCGTCGGTCAAACCGCATGTCGCAAAATTGCCGGCACAAATTATCGAGGTGGATTTCCGCAAAGACAGTCCCGACGGTCCCAGGTTCATAAGCTTCGAAGCAAAGCGCGCGCGCGGTATGATGGCGCGCTATATTTGTGAAAATCACCTGACCGACCCGGATATGCTCAAGGGCTTTGACTATGATGGATACCGGTTTGATGCGGATGGCAGCACAGAACGCAGCCTCCGCTTCCTGCGCACATGACCGGAAAATCCGCTGTCATTTTTGGCGTGACCGGCGGGATCGGTGCGGCGGTTGCCGATGCGCTCGAATCCGATGGTCGATTTGAGTCCATAATCCGGTTTTCCCGGTCGGACGACAGTCCGGTCGCTGTCGACCTGACGTCGGAGGCGAGCATTGAGGAAGCGGCTGCGTGGATAACCGACAACAAGATTTTACCTTCGCTGGTCTTTGTCGCCACCGGCTTGCTTCACGATGACAAAAAAGGTCCCGAAAAAAGTCTTCGTCAGCTTGATGCCGACTGGCTGATGAAAAACTATCAGATCAATGCCGTCGGACCGGCCCTTATCGCAAAGCATTTCTTACCGCTAATGGACCGCAAAACGATGTCCAGATTCGCTGCGCTATCTGCCCGGGTCGGCAGTATTTCTGACAATCGGTTCGGCGGCTGGTACGGTTACAGGGCATCCAAGGCGGCGCTCAATATGATAATCCGCAATCTGGCGATAGAATGGTCTCGCAAGAACGACCAGTCGATAATCGTGGCACTTCACCCCGGCACGGTCGACACAGCGCTGAGTGCACCTTTCCAGAGCAACGTTCCTTCCGGAAAACTGTTTGAGCCTGAACGCGCGGCCCGTCATCTTCTCAATGTTCTCGACAGGCTGGAACCCGCCGACAGCGGGAAAATTTTCGCGTGGGATGGAGCGGAAATCCAGCCCTGATTCCGGCACTGTATTATTATTGTAAAACTGGCCCGAAAGACTGGCTTTTGCCGGTCCCTTCGCCTAGAACAACCGACAAGAAAAATCCCATGAAAAAGGCCCGTTTGTGAACGAACAAACCACTCCACCGTCACCTTCGAATATCGAACCGATAGACATCGTCGACGAGATGAAATCCAGCTATATGGATTATGCCATGTCGGTGATCGTCAGCCGCGCATTGCCAGACGTACGCGATGGCCTGAAGCCGGTTCACCGCCGGATATTATTTGCCGCGCAAGAAGGCGGGATGGTCGCAGGACGACCCTATCGCAAATGCGCGAAAATCGTCGGTGACGTGATGGGCAATTATCACCCCCATGGCGACAGCGCGATCTACATGGCGCTCGCCCGTATGACCCAGGACTGGTCGATGCGCGTGCCGTTGATCGACGGTCAGGGTAATTTTGGTTCGATGGATCCGGATATGCCGGCATCGATGCGTTACACCGAAGCGCGGCTCAACAAGGTGTCCAACTTCCTGCTTAACGATCTCGACAAGGATACCGTTAATTTCGTTCCCAATTATGACGGCAGCCTGCAGGAGCCAAGCGTGCTCCCTGCCCGTTTCCCGAACCTGCTAGTCAACGGCGCCGGCGGCATCGCGGTCGGCATGGCGACCAATATTCCGCCGCATAATCTCGGCGAGGTCATCAACGCCAGCCTTGCCTACATCGAGAATCCCGGGATTACGATTGACGAGTTGATCGAGATCATCCCCGGACCCGACTTTCCGACCGCACCGCTAATCCTGGGCCAATCCGGCGCACGTTCTGCCTATAGGGACGGCCGTGGATCGATCATGATGCGCGCGCGTCATGTGATCGAGGAAGGTCGCGGCGACAAGCGCTCGATCGTCCTGACTTCAATCCCTTTCCAGGTGGGCAAGTCCGGCCTCGTCGAAAAAATCGCCGAAGCCGCGAAAGACAAGCGTATCGAAGGTGTCTCCGACATTCGCGACGAATCGAGCCGTGCCGGTGTCCGTGTGGTGATCGAGCTCAAGCGCGATGCAACGGCAGATGTCGTGCTCAACCAGATATGGCGATTCACTCCCGCCCAGTCGAGCTTTCCGGCAAATATGCTAGCCATTCGCGGCGGACGGCCCGAAGTACTCAATCTGCGCGACATCATCGAATCATTCATCACCTTCCGCGAAGAAGTCATTACACGACGGACCAAGTTCGAACTCAACAAGGCCCGCGAACGGGCGCATATCTTGCTCGGTCTGGTGGTAGCGGTCACCAATATGGACGAAGTCGTGCGGATCATCCGCGGGTCTTCAACCCCGGCAGAAGCCCGCGAAGCCCTGCTGCAACGCGAGTGGCCGATTGACGAGATCGCCGCCTACATCAAGCTGGTCGAGGCGATCGAGACCGAGATCGAAGGCGATAGCTACAAATTGTCACAGGTTCAGGTCAAGGCGATCCTGGACCTGCGTCTACAGAAACTCACGGCGCTCGGCCGCGAAGAAATCGGCGACGAGCTTAAGGAACTGGCGGCGGCGATCGAGGAATATCTCGCAATTCTCGCCGACCGCGAAAAACTCTATGCCGTGATGCGCGAAGAGCTGGAACAGGTGCGCGACGAATTTGCCACACCGCGTCTGTCAGAAATCACCGCTGCCTGGGACGGACTCGAAGACGAAGACCTGATGGAACGGTCCGAAATGGTCGTCACCGTTACCCATGGCGGCTATATCAAACGGACTCCGCTCGACACATTCCGCGCCCAGCGCCGCGGCGGCAAGGGCCGCGCCGGCATGGCCACCAAGGATGAAGATGCGATCACCGAGCTGTTCGTGACATCAACCCATACACCGGTCTTGTTCTTCTCGACCCACGGCAAAGTCTACCGTCTCAAGGTCTGGAAGCTGCCGGAAGGCGGACCGCAGACCAAAGGACGACCGATGGTCAACCTGCTTCCGCTGGCGGATGGAGAGACAATCTCAACGGTATTGCCGTTGCCCGAAGACGAAGCCGAATGGGCCAATCTCCACGTCATGTTCGCCACTGCCAAGGGCGGTGTGCGGCGCAACAGCATGGACAGCTTTACCAACGTACCATCCAACGGCAAATTTGCGATGAAATTTGACGAGGAAAGCGATGATCACCTGATCGGCGTTAAATTGCTGGCTGACAATGACGACGTTTTGCTCGCGACCAAGAATGGCAAGGCAATCCGGTTCGCCGGTGACGCGGTGCGCTCTTTCCAGAGCCGGACATCCACCGGTGTTCGCGGTATTGCACTAAAGGGCGACGACGAGGTCATCTCGCTGTCGGTGTTGCGCGGTTTTGAAGCGTCAACCGAGGAACGCGACCAGTATCTCAAGGCTGCTCCATGGAAAGACAACGAAAACGCACCCGAGCTTTCTTCGGAACGCATCGCCGAATTTGAGGAAATGGAAGACTTCATCCTCACCGTCTGTACAAATGGCTATGGCAAGCGCTCGAGCGCTTATGAATATCGCCAGTCCGGGCGCGGCGGTCAGGGCATTCTCAATATTGACAATATCAAGCGCAACGGCACGGTTGTCGCCAGTTTCCGCGCGACCGACGACGAACAGGTAATGCTGGTAACCGACCAGGCCAAGCTCATTCGTATGAAAGTCGCGGATATGCGGGTAATCGGACGCAATAGTTCAGGCGTCAAATTGTTCGATGTCGCCAAAGGCGAACATGTCGTCGGCGCAGCCAAGATTGACGAGGAAGAAGAGCCGGAGAACGAAGCGGAAGAGGCGGTGGCTGACGAATTGGCTGCAGGCGACGCTCCGGAAGAAGCTACGACTGAGCCAGAATCCGACGACGATCCGGAGACATGACAACCGGCGCGCCGATCTTTCTTGTGAAGGACGGCGCGCTGAGCTGGCCTGAAATCGCCACGATGCGGGAACAGATTTACCCGCCCGAAAAACTGATAGATACACCGATGCACGGCATCGAATGGGCACATCCGCAAAGACGTGTGTTGCTCTATGTTGACGATTCTGTGCGAGCGGTTGCCGGTGTTCATGAGCGCGAAATCCTGTGCGACGGACAGAAACTGCAGGTTGCGGGAATTGGCGGGGTCATGACCGACCCGAAATTTCAGGGCGGGGGTTATGGCAAACAGGTCATGCGCCATCTCGTCACTCTTTTGAAGACGGAGGCGCAAAGTGCATTCGGCCTGCTGTTCTGCGAAGACCATAATGTAGAATTTTACCGCAAACTGGCCTGGTCCCTGTTTGACGGCGATATGGTGGTTGAGCAGGGCGGAAAAACCGGTGCATTTTCCTTCCCCAATGTCATGGTGCTACCATTAAACGAACCAGCCCCGGTTACGGGATACCTGGATTTATGCGGCCCGCCATGGTGAAACTGCTCGACTGCTTCGGAAGTTAGGGAGAGAATTTATGTCGATTACAATTACGCCATCTGGCCAAGCCTGCGGGGCCGAGGTCACCGGAATTGATCTGTCCCAACCGCTCGCTGACAAGCAGATAACGGACATAAGATCAGCCTGGCTGGACCATCATGTTCTGTCCTTCCCGAACCAGACGATGACCGACGACGATCTGGAGCGGTTCACGCTCTCTTTCGGCGACTTCGGGCACGATCCGTTTTTCGATCCTATCGCCGGCCGCAAACATATTGCGGCAATCCGGCGTGACGCGGACGAGAAAAGCCCTCTGTTCGCGGAAAACTGGCACAGCGACTGGAGTTTTCAGACAGAGCCACCCGCAGGAACCTGCCTGTTGGGCATCACCATCCCCCCGATCGGCGGCGATACATTATTTGCCAACCAGCATGCAGCGCTCGATGCGATGCCCCCCGAAATGCGCGCCCGATACAAAGGTTTGACCGCGATTCACAGCGCAAAAATGGCTTATGCCCCCGATGGTGCCTATGGCGAAAAGGACGAAGGCCGCAGTATGGCGATCCGTCCCGATGAATCGGCGCGCGCCACCCAAACCCATCCGCTCATCCGCGAACATCCGGAAACCGGCCGCCCGGGGCTGTTCAGTTGTCTGGGCTATATTATCGGCTTTGAAGGCGTGTCACCGGCGGAGGCCCTGCCTTTGCTCCAGCAACTATACGTCTGGCAAAGCCGTGAGGAGTTTATCTATCGTCACAAATGGCAACCAGATATGCTGGTCATGTGGGACAATCGTTCAGTGCTGCACTGCGCGACCGGTGGTTATGACGGCCACGACCGGTTGCTGCACCGGACCACGATTGCCGCTTATCAGACGTGAACCGGGTCGGCGCTGTCCGCGGCCATTTCGTGACGCAGCGTGGCGACGATGCCGGTCGCGATCATGAACTGGCCGAAATAATATAAGGGCCAGACCAGAATATCCGGAATGATGCTGGTTTCCAGAGGTCCCATTCTGGCAAAGATCAGTAGATCGGAGACCAGAAACAGGATCGCACCGATGCCGACCTGATAGCGCGAGAATCGGCTGGTCCACGCCATGGCGGCCATCGCCGCGACCGACAGGCAATAGATAGCGATTCCCGGCGCCTCGGCTCGGTCCGAAGGCAATGTCCACGCAATCAGCACCGAAAGCGGCACCAATATGATTGCGAAGATTTTCTGGCTGAACCCCAGTTTATGACGGCGGAAACGGGAGTAGAAAGCAATCGCCAGCAAATGGCCGGCCATGAACGCGCCGGCACCGAAAACCAGGTCATATTCAAGTGCCATGTCCCCGACCGCGCCGAGAGCCATGATCGCGCCAACAATTTTGCCGTCGAGGCGATGCAGCCGGACCAGCGCGTAAATCGCAAGAAATCCGACGCCAGCCCCTTTCCACGCCATGAGATAGAGGCCGGGAATATTGCTATCTTTAACAAAGAAATAGCTGATCCCGAACAGCAGGCTCAACAACAGAAATGGTCTGGATTCGGCAAATGCGCTTTTCATAGGAATGTCATCGTCCCCTCTTCAGAATCGCCTCTATCATGCAACAAGCATGACTGCCAGATTGACATTAGAGTCTTACCACAACACTAAGGCCCGCATGACAGATGTACATATCATTGGTGGCGGACTCGCGGGGTCCGAAGCAGCATGGCAACTCGCGGAACAGGGCATCAAGGTGCGCCTTTCCGAGATGCGTGGTGGCGGCGACATGACCCCGGCCCACCAGACAGAGGGCCTTGCCGAACTGGTTTGCTCTAACAGCTTCCGTTCGGATGATGCAGAAAGAAATGCAGTCGGACTGTTGCATCAGGAAATGCGCGATCTGAATTCGATCATCATCGGCGAAGGCGACAAGCATCGTCTCCCTGCGGGCTCCGCCTTGGCGGTTGACCGGGATCATTTCTCCGAAGGCGTGACCAAACGGCTGAGCGAGCATCCCAATATCGAGATTGTCCGCGAGCGGATCGATCAGCTGCCCGAAAGCGGCCTGACGATTGTCGCCACCGGGCCTCTTACCGCCATGTCGCTCGCCGAAAGCATCGGCGCCGCGACCGGCGAGGACTCGCTTGCCTTTTTTGATGCGATTGCGCCGATCGTCTTCAAGGACAGCATTAACATGGATATCGCCTGGATGCAGTCGCGCTGGGACAAGGTCGGGCCGGAAGGCGATGGCAAGGACTATATCAACTGCCCGATGGATCAGGAGCAATATCAAGCCTTCATCCAGGGTCTGCTCGACGGTGAAAAGACTGATTTCAAACAGTGGGAAAAAGACACGCCCTATTTCGAAGGCTGTATGCCGATCGAAGTGATGGCTTCGCGCGGTCCAGAGACCCTGCGCTTCGGGCCGATGAAACCGGTTGGCCTGACCAATTCGCACACCGGCGGCAAAGCCTATGCGGTTGTCCAGCTCCGGCAGGACAATGCCCTCGGCACATTGTGGAATATGGTCGGCTTTCAAACCAAATTGAAATATGGCGCCCAGGCTGATCTTCTCAAGACAATTCCCGGCCTGGAAAATGCCGAATTCGCACGGATGGGCGGTCTGCACCGGAACACGTTTATCAATGCGCCCAAATTGCTCGACAGGGAGCTGCGTCTCAAGAAAGCGCCGCATATTCGCTTTGCGGGCCAGATCACCGGCTGCGAAGGCTATGTAGAAAGTTCGGCTGTCGGGCTGATGGTGGGCCGGATGGTCGCTGCCGAAATTCGCGGCGAGCCTTTCACCCCGCCCCCGCAGACCACCGCTTTCGGAGCATTGCTCTCCCATATTACGGGCGGCGCCGATGCCCGTGACTATCAGCCGATGAACGTCAATTTCGGTCTTTTCCCGCCTTTTGAACAGCGCGTCAAAAAGAAGGAACGCAAGGAAGCCTACACCGCGAGAGCCCGCGAAGATTTCGCCAAATGGCTCCACCCTCTGTCGGAAAAGGGACTGCAACTCGCCTAGGGTCAGGATTTAGCATTTGCACCGCGGCGCAGAACGCTTTGGCCGTGTGGTTCGAAACTCGGTGCGGGTTAGCTGATCATTGCCGTTGGCGTCGGCGCCGGCGAAACGGTTGCTTGTGGCAACCGCCCATTCTTCGAATGTCAGCAGATTATTGCCGTCCTTGTCGAGTTTGCGGAATGAATCGGTACGGCTGCTCATCATTTCCAGGCGTGTGACAATTTCATCCCGGTTGCGATCATAGCGATTGAACCGCATTTCCTCGCGCGAAGCCTTATAGGCTTTGGGTGGCGTCGGCGGTGCAGGTCCGATCATGTCCGCATCCAGTGCGGCTACCGGCAAGCCCTCGGGCTCCGCCTGTTCAGGTGGCGGCAGAGCGTCCGGGATCGGATTATCCTGTCCCTGTGCACCGATCCAGATGAACAGGCCCGCCGTCATCAACAACATCATACCGGCTGCCCCGGCGGCAAATTTCTTCATAAGCGCTATCCGCAGATCAGCAGCTGTCGATTTATCGGCCAGCGATTCCGTGCCAGATGATGCGCGCGGCGCTGGCCGGACTATAGAGATCGGCAGCCAGTTGCCCCTTCCTAACATCGCGGATCATCAGTTTGCAGAGGATTGAGAGCGGTCGTCCGCTTCTGTCAAAATCCGTACGCGGGTGCGATTTCAGAATTTCCGTACTGCGCCCGAAGGCGGACAACCGCATCTTTGCGTCCGAACAATGGCGGGCAAAGTCCCATAGCGCCCATGCCCGGCCCTGCTCGGCCTGACTTTCGGTCAATGCCTCCGTGCCTGCCAAACCAAATCCGAAAAACCCGCAACCCCGCGCTGTGGCGTAGTTTTGAAACTGCCGGTCATCCCATGGAAAGTCATCGAGCATGGCTTCCCATCCATCGAGCAATGTCAAAAGAGGAGTGAGGCTTTCCCCCTTGCCTTCGAGCAGATTGATTTGTTCGACCAGCGGTTCGCCCATAGGCCGCTCGGCCGCTGGCTTGGTTAAAATATCCCGCCACCAGGTTAACCGCATCTGGCCAATCAAAATTTCCGAGGTTGAGCGTACTACTTCCGCGAATCGTGCATCCAGCGCAAATAACAGCGCATAACGGTCACGGTCGCTCGATCTGGCATAAGCGACAATCAGTCTTTTAAGGGGTTCCAGTTCTGTCAACGCATCACTCATTGTGCTGCGGTCGCCAGTTTTCCCCGTAAAATCAAGGTAAAGATGGCTTTAACCAGTCCTGTTGCCCCACCGCTAACCCTTTTCCCCCTAATTGGCATGTTCAAATTGCATTATTTCAGGGGGCCGGTCCGAATGGTTGGCAAGACAAAAAGAAATTCCACGTTAGCCTTGTTGAAGGCACTACGGTCCGACACCGCCGGTAACGTCTATGCTATGGCGACTGCGGCCCTGTTCCCGATAGCCGGGATCATCGGCGGCGGCGTTGATATAGGGCGTGCCTATATGGCCCAGGCCCGCTTGCAACAGGCTTGTGACGCCGGCGCGCTCGCCGGCCGTCGCTCGATGTCGGGGGCTTATATGTCCACTGCTGATGCTGTGGAATCGCGCAAATTTTTCGATTTCAACTTTCCTGAAGGGTCCTTCGATACTGACCCGTTTGTCACGATTAACGGAGAGGCCAATCCGCGATTTGTCGATGGCCCGGGCGACAAGACCGTAAACGGCTTTGCCGAAACCACGCTGAACACGTCGATCATGCGGATCTTCGGATATCAGAAAATGACGCTGAAGGTTGATTGCTCGAGCCGCCTCGACATCGGCAATGTCGATGTGATGATGGTGCTCGACGTAACCGGATCGATGAGCTCGTCAGCCAGCGGCGGTGGCACCAGAATTTCTGGCCTGAAGTCTGCGGTCGAGGATTTCTACGATATTCTCGGCAGCGGCGGTGGTGCCCAGGGCAGCCAGATCCGATACGGGTTCATGCCCTATAATGCGATGATCAATGTCGGTGAAACATTATATGACGAAAATCCGGCTTGGCTTGTTGGCGGTGTCGGGACCAGCATTGAAGACAAATGGAACTATCAGACTCGGCGGGCCCACTGGATTGTTCCAGGCACGAATAAGGTCGTCAGTTACGAGCAAATCAATGTCGCCGGTGCAAATGGCAATGATCGTGATGCATGCGAAGACGATTTTGGGCGAAACAGGTCCACCCCTCCTATCTGGAATCCAAGCGACAGCGGATATGGTTCCGGCACTCCGCTGACTCAAGGTGGCAAATATTACGAATTCAGCTATTACAGTTACAATCGGGTAAGCAGCAGCAACAAGATTTGCAAACGCAAGGTCGAAAGATATGATTCTCCGCCGGTCAAGACAACTACATGGCAACCTGGCGCGGTGTTCGATTTCTGGGAATATGACGAGTTCGATCATGACGTCTCGGCCTATGTTGCATCGGTAAAAACGGGAAATCCGGCCGCGTTGCGACCTACGCTCTACAATACCCCAGCGAACAACACCCATGGCCCGTCCGAGCGATGGGATGGCTGTATTGAAGAACGCGACACCTATTCTAATATCGAATCCACCACCAACGCGATACCGGTCAATGCCTATGATCTGGATATTGACCTGATCCCGACCAACAAGGCGACCCGTTGGCGGCCATATTGGGGCGGTGTAGAATATCTGCGAAATGGAAACCAGGCGAGCGATTCAAGTTGCCCTACTGCGGGAAGACGTCTCGCGGAATATGACAGCTATGACTCCGACCCCGGCCTGGATTCCGATGGCAACACGATTTATTCGGGCAACCTGAAAAACTATATCAATGGCCTGAGCCCGAATGGGAATACCAATCACACCATTGGCATGATCTGGGGCGCGCGCTTCCTGTCACCCACAGGCCTGTTCGCCACAGAAAACTCCAAGTCTAAAAACGGGTTCAACATCTCCCGCCACCTCATCTTCATGACCGATGGTGATTTGAACGTCTATCCCGACAGATATAATGTTTATGGCTATAACGATCTGGATGGCCGTCTCGGACCGACAAACATAGGCAAGACGGAATATGAAGCAAGGCAGGCCCAGCGCTTCCAGTTGATGTGCCAGGCCGTGAAGGCGCAGGGCGTAACGGTCTGGGTTATCCAGTTCACCGGCAGCTCGACCATCCAAACGCATCTTAAAAACTGCGCGACCAGCGATAGCCATGCCGCGGCTGCCACCAGCAACGCTTCGCTCCAGACTGCATTTGGCGATATCGCAAAAACTATTGGCGGACTGAGGTTGTCGAAATGATCAGATCGATGAGAACAAGACTTCGCATATTGTCAGATGAATCTGGCGCGACCCTGGTCGAGTTCGGCCTTGTTGCCGGGCCGTTCATACTCATGCTGCTGGGCATTATGGATCTGGGGTATCGCGGATATGTCGATACGGTATCCAAATCCGTTCTGCATCAGGTTGCGCGCGACGCCTCAACCGGCGAAATGACGGTCGCCGAGATCGAGCAGCAGGTCAACGATGGTCTGGATGATCTCGTCCTCAAAAATGCCGTCATCGATGTGACAGCGCAAAGCTATTTCGATTTCACCAATGTTGGCAAACCGGAAAAACTGACAACCGATAATAACAACAACGGTGAAGTGGATCCCGGTGACTGTTACATCGACAACAACAAAAATGATGAATTCGATATCGACTATGGCATCGCGGGGACCGGTGGTCCCGATGATATTGTGAGCTATAATATTGAAATTACATCACCGCGTCTCTTTCCGCTGGCATCGATGATCGGGCTGGCCGAAACGATAACGATCTCCAACAGTACTGCGGTGCGCAATCAACCGTTTGGCGCGCAGGTCGACCTTGTCGAAACCTGCGTATCGGACCTGGGCTAAAAGGAGGCGAAATGAAAATGGGTAACTTGTCAAAAATCAATGTCTCCAAAATGACCGACCGATTCAAAAATCTGCCGATCGTCGAAGACACAAGCGGTCTTGCGCTTCTTGAATTTGCCTTTACCGCACCGGTAATGCTGCTCATCGGTATGGCCGGGATGGAAACCGCCAATCTCGCGATCGCCCATCTCCAGGTCAGCCAGATCGCAATGCTGGTCGCCGATAACGCGTCGCGGGCACGGGAATCTATCGACGAAGCGGATATCCGCGAAATATTTACCGGCGCACATCTCACCGGCGACGCGATCGATTTCTCTCCCAACGCACGGATCATTCTCTCTAGCCTGGAAGATAATGGCAGATCAGGATCCGACAAGGGCCAATGGATACGCTGGCAGCGCTGCTATGGCGGAAACACCAATTTCGTATCCACCCACGGCGATGAAGATGACGGAAAAACCGATTCCTGCCTGGCGGGTGGAATCGGGCCAACCGGGAAAAAAATATCAGCCGCCGGTTCAACCGCGATCAATTTTGCCGAAGTCGTATACGATTACAAACCGCTGGTTTCAGATCGTTTTTTTGGGGATACCGTCATTCGCTATGAAAGTGCGTTTGTCGCGCGAGAACGCGACGACCATGCGATGAAAAACGCCAGTTCCATTCCGAGCGGCGAATTGTGGAAATGCAATGTCTACGCGACGATAGACAACCCGCCCAGCTAAGAATATTGGGCGGGCGGCTTAGCCCTCACATTTTCCCAATCTAGCGATAACAGACTTTTTTAACCGCCGCGATGATCCGCGCGCTGTCGATCAGGGCCGCTTTCTCCAGATTGGCTGCATATGGCAACGGGACATCTTCGTTGGTCACCCGCATCACTGGGGCATCAAGATCATCAAAGCCTTCTTCCATACAGACAGCGATAATCTCGCTCGCAATGGAGCAGGTTGGCCAACCTTCCTCGGCAACCACCATCCGGTTTGTTTTGGTTAGACTTTTCAGCAC
>NZ_JBATHY010000080.1:0-31643 GCF_049667325.1 Parasphingorhabdus sp.
CGGGTGGCCTGCGCCATCAGGCGTCTCCCACGTCGGAATCACCGGCATAGCAGCGATAGGCAATGCTCACTTTCCGGACAAAGCCGAAGGTCACCAGACAAATTAAAATCGCCTTTCGGGTCATGAAAAAGCGCATATCGTTGATGCCAAGCCGCGCGCAATCGTCGACTTGCAAGGATCGGCCCCGTCGGGAAGCAAAGCCCCAGGCCAGGATCGTGATCTCGATCGTCTTTCCGCCAATCGGTCGCGGATCGGCGATAGCCAGACAGGCGTCCCCGCAAAGCGCCATTGCCTGCCCGAGCAACAGTAATGCCAATATGGCGATCAGTATCAGTGGCCAAAATGCCATGACTTTCCCCCAATTTTATCCTGCGCCCACGAATTGTTTGCGGGATGACCTGCCCGCTGTATAGGATAAAAATGCACATCCATAAATTGCTGACGGACAACCAAGACATCGCCGATATCTGCACCCGCTTTGCGTCTGCGGATTTCGTGACCGTTGATACAGAGTTCATGCGCGAGAATACCTATTGGCCCATTCTCTGCCTTATCCAGATCTCGGACGGCAAGGAAGCCGCCGCGATTGATCCCCTTGCCAAGGGCGTGGATCTCGGGCCGCTTATGGAATTGCTGGTCGACAACGAAAATGTGCTCAAGATTTTCCACGCCGGCGGACAGGATGTCGAGATTATCCACAATATCACCGGTAAGACCCCGCATCCGATCTTCGATACCCAGATTGCGGCAATGGCGATCGGCCAGAGCGAACAGATCGGCTATGCAAATCTGGTCGACAGCTGGCTTGGCATCACATTGGACAAAGGCGCCCGTTTCACCGACTGGTCGCGCCGCCCGCTCAATGCGCGCCAACTGGAATATGCGGTAGCCGATGTCACCCATCTCGCCGAAATTTTCCCAAGGATGCTGGAAAAATTGCGCGAAACCGGTCGCGGCATGTGGATCAACGCCGAGATGGAAAAGCTCGCCGATCCCGACAATTATGTCAATGATCCGGAAAAATCCTGGCTGCGGGTCAAATCGCAGGGACGCAATCTGGACATGCTGGGCAGACTGAAGGCGCTCGCCGCCTGGCGGGAACGGGAAGCCCAGTCCAAGGACCTTCCTCGCGGACGGATCATGCGCGACGAAACGCTGGCGGACATCGCAGCGCACCCCCCGAAGGAACAATCCAAGCTTGGACAGGTCCGCGGACTTTCGGCGGGCTGGAAAAACAACGATATCGGCGCCCGCTTGATGGATATCATCGATCAGGCCGAACCGCTGTCACGCGATGATCTGCCGTCGAAGATCGGCCGTCGCCCCAAAAATGGCAAGTCCAATGCCCTCGTAACGGATCTGCTCAAACTGTTGCTCAAGATTCGTTCGGCGGAGATGAATGTCGCATCCCGTCTGCTTGCTCGTGCCGATGATCTGGAACGCATAGTCGCCGGAGAACGCGAAGGCGTCGGGCTACTCGAGGGCTGGCGCTATGAAGAATTTGGCCGCGATGCGCTGGATCTGGTCGAAGGCCGGGTAAGTTTCACGGTCAAGGATGGCAAGTTGAAAATGACCCATCAGCAAGAGGGCGACGTCGCAGAGACCAAGTAGCTAAACGTCCGTCATCACCGGTTCCAGACCCATCATGCTGGCGAGATGCCCGTGCCGTTTGGCAACCGCATCACCATAGAGATCGACCAGATCGCCGGCAATCGCCAGTTCCAGCTTTTTACCCGATTTCCGGATATGCGTCTGTTCGAGCGGATTGCGGGTTCCACCGCTGAGCCGCTGCCCCAGACGCATCGCCAATCCCCAGCATATTGCACGTCTCGTCGCTTGATCGTCGGCAAGCTGTCCGCCGCCGGGGAACGTATCATTGCCCCCTCCGAAACTGGTAAACAGCGCCTGCCCCAACATTTCACGTTCCGGTCCACTGATGCCGACCCAGTTGCCATGCAGCCCGATTTCCAGTCCGCGCTCGGCCCGGAAATTGGGATTCGCCCGCCAGGCGACATCGCCCAGATTGCAGGCGGCCTGACGAATGCGATGCCACTCGACGGGATCGTCAGAGAATATATCGGTAATCCATTTGCCCAGCAATTTACTATTCGCCGGGAAACGGGCTTGCGCCGTTCCGGCATCTTCCGTCGCCAGCAATAGCGGGTCCCGTGCCGCTTCCTGCTTGCTTATACTTTTGAACAACATGCCTTCTCGCACACCATAAGCGGAAACGACCATCTTGCTGCTGTTCAGATAGCGCACCAGCATGGACAACAGCCATGCGGCATCATTCAACGTCGGTATCCGGGATGTGGAGAGGCCGGGCACACCCTTGAGCTTTTCCTTGTTCAATTGTGCCAGCCGGCTGACAAGCCGCTGCGCGCGCCGCGGTTCCATCTCGTAATTATGGATGACCGGGAGCGGATAATTGCTGTCGTGCATGTCGAGCCGGGCGAGAGAGCGCCATGAACCGCCGACAAGATAGAAAGGCATCTGCTGCGCCTTCTTCTCCCATCCGGTCTTTTTGAGCATCTTGCGCACCTGTGCTTTCAGGTTGTCATTGCCCTGGGTGCGCAAGTCCGCAACTCTAAACACGCCAAGTGGAAACGAATATCGCTCCAGCACCTTACCTTTGTCGATTCTCGCCAGTTCCAGACTACCACCGCCCAGATCTCCCACGATTCCGGTAGCATCCGGCATGCCGGAAACGATGCCCAGTGCGGCCAGTTCCGCCTCTTCCTCGCCCTGCAACACCGACACATCATAGCCGATCTTGCGCGCGGCCTTGAGCAAGTCCTTGCCGTTGCTCGCATCACGCACTGCGGCTGTGGCAAAGCTCATGATACTATCGACTTCCATGTCCATACACAGGCGGTGGAAGCGCTTCAGGCCGCGTATGGCGAGTTGCATCGAATCCTCGGAAATCATGCCGGTGGTTGACAATTCCCGCCCTAGTCCCGCCATCACCTTTTCATTGAACAGAACCGCAGGAACCCTGGCCGGTCCCTGGTAAACAACCAGCCGGATCGAATTCGAACCGATATCGACAATGGCTGTACGGCGATTCGATTGCCTTTTTTTTGTTTGCGCGGAACCGGGCAGGTTGCCTTTTTGCGCGATCATATCGGTCATGCTTTTTTCTTGCGGCGGCGCAGGCTGAGACGCGGGACGGCGTTGCTTTTCTTAAGTGCCTTGCCGCGACCCGAGAGTGACGGGTTGGTCATGAAATAGCGGTGCAAGTTGAACGGTTTGCTGGCGGGCTTCACCCTTGTGTAGCTGCCATCAGCATTTAATTCCCAACTCTGTTCGTCATCGATCAAATTGGCCACCATGACCTGATCCAGTATCTGGTCATGGACAGTTTTGTTGGTGATCGGCATCATATATTCCACGCGCCTGTCAAGATTACGCGGCATCCAGTCAGCCGACGAAATATAGAGTTTTGCACCATCATTGGGTAGTTCCCTGCCGTTTCCAAAGGCCCAGATTCGACTATGCTCCAGAAAACGGCCAACCACCGATTTCACGCGAATATGATCCGACATGCCCGGCACGTCGGGCCGCAGGCAACAGATTCCCCGGACCACCAGATCGATTTCAACGCCGGCATTGCTGGCCTGATATAGTTTCTCGATCAGCGCCGGATCGACCAGTGAGTTCATCTTGGCCCAGATCATTCCTGGCTTGTCGTCACGGACGTTGGCGATTTCCTGATCGATCAGACCCATCAGGTCATTGCGCATGTTCCGGGGGGACATGGAAATGAGTTCCAGCTCCTTGGGTTCGACATAGCCGGTGATATAGTTGAACAATTGTGCCGCGTCCCTCGCGGCTCGCGGATCAGCGGTAAAAAAGCTGAGGTCGGTATAAATTTTGGCGGTAATCGGGTGATAATTACCGGTCCCGAAATGGCAATAGGTGCGATAGCCTTCCTGTTCCTTGCGGACGACCATTGATATTTTCGCGTGGGTTTTCCATTCGATAAACCCGTAAACCACCTGCACGCCGGCCCGCTCCAGTGCGCTCGCCCAGAGCAGATTCTGCTCTTCATCAAAACGTGCCTTGAGTTCGACTATCGCGGTTACCGATTTACCCGCTTCGGCAGCGTCAATCAGAGCCCGGATGACCGCGGATTGCTTGCCCGCACGATAAAGCGTTTGCTTGATCGCCACGACATCGGGGTCAACAGCGGCCTGCCGCAGAAATTCGATCACGACTTCAAAAGATTCATACGGATGGTGGACCAGGATATCCTTGTCTCGAATGGCGGCAAAACAATCGCCGCCATGATCGCGAATGCGCTCCGGAAAGCGCGGGCTATAAGGCGTAAATTTGAGATCCGGGCGGTCTTCTTCAACCAATATGCCGAGATCGCCCACGCCGACCAGACCGTTGATCCGGCTTTCGGTGGCCCCATCGTGCAGCAGATTTTCGCGTAACATCGCGACCACCGGCTCGGCGAGCTTTGGTCCCATTTCGAGCCGGATCACATCGCCACGACGGCGGCGTTTGATTGCGCTGCGGAAATAGCGCACCAGATCTTCCGCCTCCTCCTCCACTTCTATATCGCTGTCGCGGATGATCCGGAACAAGCCGCTGCTTTTTACGGTATAGCCGGGAAACAATATATCGGAAAATTCCTGGATGGCGGTCTCGACCGACACATAGATGGCGGATTCACCCGGCAGACGTATGAAGCGCGGGAGGCCGGATGGTATCATCACCAGTTCGCGAATGCCCTGATTATCGGACTCCCTGACCAGATCGAAAACCAGACTCAATCCCTTGTTGGGAATGAACGGAAAGGGATGGGCCGGATCGAGCGCCTGCGGCGTCAGTACCGGAAATATCTGGTCGAGAAAATGCTGTCTGAGCCAGACTTTGGAATCGTCGGGAAGTTCGCCCACCGTCGAAACAAAAATATCTTCTTCCGCCAAGTTCCTGGACAATGCCGACCATACCCGCTGCTGATGCTCCAACAAAGCGTCGGCGCGGATCGCAATTGCCTCCAACTGCTGCGTGGGAGTCAGGCCGTCCGCCGAACGTTCCTCGATATTCTGGCGATATTGACCGACCAGCCCGGCAAAGCGGACCATGAAAAACTCGTCGAGGTTGCTACCGGAAATCGACAGAAAGCGCAGCCGTTCGAGCAACGGATGCGCTCTGTTTTCGGCCTCTTCGATAACCCGCTCGTTAAAGCCCAGCCAGCTTATTTCCCGGTTAAAATAGCGTTTGCCGCCATCTTCCGAAAAAGCGCCGCTGCCATCACCCTCGAGCAATAGGTCCGCATCGAGCGATTCTGCAGCGGGATTTTCCATATTCTAGCTATCCACCTTTTCGTCACCGGCGTCAAAAAACTCCAGTGCGGATTTCGCAATAGCCAAGTTGATCGGTTTTTTGGCCTCGATCGCAAGTGCATCCATCTTTTGCGCCAGACTTTGAACCATTGCGTAAGACCGGATCATACGCTTCTCCAGATAGCGAAGCGCATCTTCGGATATCGTCAGGCCGCGAGAATTGAAATATTTTTGGAACAGGCCATCGATCATTGCCTGGTCAGGGGGACCTATTTCCACAAGCAACGACGCGGCCAACCGGGATTTGAGATCCGGTAGCAAGACCCCCCATTTCGAAACCGGTTTTGCCGACAAAAGAAGCAGCGGCTTTTGCTCGCTGTTCGCGCGGTTCCAAAGATGGAATATCTCGGTATCCTCGGTGTCAGACGCCTCATCAAGACACAGTCCACCGCTTTCTGTTTCAAACGACGCCGCCATGGTCGTTTTGCCGCAAGCTTCCGGTCCGGTCAAAATCATCGTATGATGGGACCATTCACGCCAATGCTGCAAGTGACGGTGCACCTCGGCGTTCGCGGCGGTCACGAGATATCCGTCATGGTCCGGCGACGGGGTTTGTTCGAGAGGTAGGGCTATCTGACTCACCGCCTAAACTTCCTACTGTCCCGGACGACTGATACGCAAGGCGCCCGCTCCTTGCTGAACCTGCCAGCCCTGCGCCCGTAGCGCCTGAGCAAGGGCCGAAATATTACCCCTGTAGTTCACGCTCATGACAGAAACTCCCCCAAGTGCGAGACTGGACGTCGATGCCGAAGTCACTCCCGCAATCGCCCTCACCGACGATTCACCCCGGCTTACCGCGGCGACATCGGGGGTGTTGAACTGCAAGGAAATACTGGTCGTGGCGACCTGGGCCGCGACCGGCGCTTCGCTGCCGGCTGCCGTTGTACCTTCGCTAGCGGCGGTTTCAGCAGAATTTCCATCGCCACTTTCGGGCACTTCATCTTCTCCGAGGTCGAAATCCTCTAGATTCAAATCATCTATATTAAACGGATCCTCGATGATCAGCGACCGGTCGGTTTTCAGGATGCCGCGGGAAAGAGCGCTGGAATATATGCTATCCAGTCGCGCGATACCCTGATCCAGCATCTTGGGAATATCTTCGCTGCGGGCCACTTTGAGTGCAAAGCTGTCGATAAATTTGTTGTCGGGTCCGTAACGGGCGGTAAATCGGGCTTTAACCGGACCGCCGGGATACTCATAGGTCAGCCGGACAATGGGGATGATAACATCCGCCGCGCCAAACTGATCCAGTATATTCCGCCACCATCGACGACTCGGGCGATTGGCCTGCCCGGCCGTGAGCACGAGCGACTCGCTGTCTGATCCATAGGGACGGACATAATCAATGGGGCTGTCGCCGGAGCGGAATCGGGCCCAGGCTTTTTGCCATTCGGTCCGGCTTTCAAAAACCTGGGGCGAGCCTCCGCTCCACATGACGGGGAGAACCAGCAGTGGCGGAGACCGCAACCGTTGTCCGCTGACACCCAGAATCGACCCCGCTCTGGCCCTGTCAAACATGATTCCCAGCGTCGCTATATAGCGCTTCGGGCCGATTTGCTCCTGCTCGACTATGATCGCGGAAACGATCGTATTGAGCGTACCGTCGGGCAGGCCGGCGCTTTCAGCGCCCTGCTTGCGCTTGTACAGCATCTTCCAGGCCAAGCGCTGTGCTTCCTCCCAGCCCTTTTTGCGGGCATCAAAGGCATTATCCCCCTTCACGTCGACTTTTACGCCCATGACCTCGAAGTCGCCGCCGCTCGCGAGTGGCGCAACACCCCGTTCCGTGCCTTCCAGCTGGGCATAGACAACCGTCGCCGCGAGCATCGTCACAACCGCGATAATCGCAGCAACCTTGATCCTGAAGTCAGTCAAAATACTCATTTGCGCCCTTTTGACGATTATGGCGTGGAAATCCAGCCGCGAGTTGTCTAATCGCACAAGTTATGAGTGAAAAGCAAAATGAGCCGGATTCTTACACCTATGCAAAAGCCGGTGTTTCCATCGACGCTGGCAACGCCCTGATCAAGGCGATCGCGCCGCTGGCCAAAGCCACAGCGCGCGCCGGTGCCAATGCAGAGCTGGGCGGTTTCGGAGGTTTTTTCGATCTGAAAGCGGCGGGTTATCAGGACCCGCTTCTGGTCGCGGCCAATGATGGCGTAGGGACAAAACTCAAGCTGGCGATCGACTACGACCGGCATGACACGGTGGGAATCGATCTTGTGGCGATGTGTGTCAATGATCTGATCGTTCAAGGCGCGGAACCATTATTCTTCCTCGACTATTTTGCCACAGGCAAGCTGGAAAACGGCATTGCTGAACGGGTTGTCGCCGGCATCGCCGAGGGTTGCAAAATGTCCGGCTGCGCGCTGATCGGCGGCGAAACCGCGGAAATGCCAGGCATGTATGCCGAAGGCGACTATGATCTTGCCGGCTTCTGCGTCGGAGCGGTCGAGCGCGACAAAGTCGTGACCGGAGCTAGTATCGAGACAGGCGATATCCTGCTCGGCCTCGAATCCTCCGGCGTGCATAGCAATGGTTTCTCTCTGGTTCGGCGTCTGGCGGCGGACAAAGGCTGGAAAATGGACCGCCCTGCCCTGTTCAACCCGGATATATTGTTGGTTGAGGCGTTAATAGCGCCGACCCGAATCTATGTAAAATCACTGCTCCCGCTGATGCAATCCGGCCGGATCAAGGCCCTCGCCCATATTACTGGTGGCGGTCTGCTTGAAAATATTCCCCGCGTATTGCCCGACGGGCTGCACGCCCGTGTCGATGCCGCGAGCTGGGAACAACCACGTCTGATGGCGTTCCTGCAGGCTCAGGGCAATATCGAACCCGAGGAAATGGCCCGGACATTCAATTGCGGTATCGGGATGGTCTTGGCTGTTTCACAGGACGAAGCGGATGCGATTTCGGCCGATCTCGAAGCTGCCGGAGAAAAAGTCCATCGAATCGGCGATATACGTAACGGCATCAAGGGCTGTTCTGTCTCGGGAAACCGCGGCACATGGTCGGCGACCGACGACTGGACGGCCACCCACAATGGCTGAAAAAGCCAAAATCGCGATATTAATTTCCGGCCGCGGGTCCAATATGGCGGCGCTTGTCTATGCCGCCAAATCGCCCGATTGCCCCTATGACATCGTGCTGGTGGCATCCAATGATCCCGGTGCACGCGGTTTGAAGCTCGCCGAGGCCGAAAGCCTCGCGACCTTCGCCCGACCGCACAAAGGCCTGTCGCGCGAAATTCATGATGAAATCATGCACGACGCAATTGTCCGTTCCGGCGCCGAATATGTCGTACTGGCTGGTTACATGCGGATCTTGAGCGACGGATTTGTCGAAAAATGGGCAGATAAAATGCTCAACATCCACCCCAGCCTGTTGCCCAAATATAAGGGCCTCGACACTTACCAACGCCCAATCAATGCCGGAGACAAGGTCTCTGGATGCAGTGTTCATCTGGTGACACCCGAACTGGACGACGGGCCGGTACTCGCCCAAACGGAAGTTGCAATTCTGCCAGATGACGATGCCGACGGGCTGGCAAGCAGGATACTGATTGCCGAACATCAACTCTATCCGGCGACGCTCGCCCGATATGTTACCCGCGAGAGCAATCCCGACTGGATTTTACAGCAGATACGCGACCGAGCTCTGGCGCTCGAGGAAACCTCCGAGCGATTGAGCTTTGGATCGCCCGGGTGGCGCGTTGGCGGGGAGAAAAACGGCAAATATTTCGCCTATTTCACCCAGAGACTTTATGGTGAGGAAAGCATCGGGCTTCTGGTCAAAACATCCGGACTGGATGAACAGGCGGCGCTGATCGATGCCGACCCGGAGCTTTATTACTCACCCAAATTCTTGGGGAAATCGGGCTGGATTGCGATCCGGCTCGATACCGGCAGCACCGACTGGAACCATATTGACGACTGGCTCCGCAAAAGCTGGCAGGCAGTAGCCCCGAAACGGCTCATCAAAATGATCGCAATCGCGGATCAGTTTTAGCAAAAAAGCGCATCACGGGCCGGAACTCTTTGGACAACAAGGAGGAGGGATGATCAGTTGCCCAAAAAAGTCTGCGACCCATTTGGGGAAAGAAGTTCCAACCCGCGATACGCAGCAATCACTAAACCCACACAAGCGCGATATCGATACGGTCTTTAGACCATATACAAGAAACCCCTACATTCCCGCTTCTACAGCCAATCGCACCATGTCCGCTGCGCTAGGGACCTCGAGCCGCTTCATCAGGATTGAACGATGCATTTTGATGGTCCGCTCGCTGAGCCCCAATTCATAGGCAATCTGTTTGTTTAGCAGGCCCTTGGCGATAAACTGCAGCACTTCACGCTGCCGTTTCGACAGGTCTTTCACAATGGCGACAGCCCGCATCCGGCGCGCCTTCACCAGACTGGGTGATTCGGCATCTATTTCCACCTGCGATCCCAGAAAATATTCCAACTCACCTTCTTCATCGAACAAGGGAGCTACCAGCACGGCATTCTGGAACGGCGTGCCGTCCTTCTTGTAATTCAATATTTCGACCAGAACGGATTTTTGTTGCCGCACGCCGCGCCGGATTTCCTCTGTAAGCCAGGGCTCGGTCGCCTCGCCCGCCAGAAACCGGCAATTTCTGCCGATGATAAAGTCTCTATCATAGCCGGTCAGTTGCAGAAAAGCGTCATTGACCGCGACAATAGGATTGTCGGGCAGACGTGGATTGCTGACCACCGAGGCGATCGGGCTGTTTTTGATCAAAGCCATGACCGACGCCTTCGGCATATCCGATCTGGAGACCGCTGGCTGGTCCTGTGCGCTTTGATCTTGCTCGCGGGTCATAGCGCTAAGCTACTCGACATTCGTCATAAAATGCAAGTGGTAGAGCGAGTCGGCAATGGGCCGGTAAAAAGCCGTGCTGTGCCATCATATCCATATCAACACAGGTGTCTTGGCTATTATATCGACAGCACTGCCCTGGAGCGATTCCTACAGCCAGTCTTGACCACCTACCAACTCGTTCCTGACCGGCATTTTTACACCCATTTTGAGTCTAATTCCGTTCGACGGGATGGCTGGGCGGCCTTAGTTTTGAATTGGAAGATTAAGTCCGCGCAGCTTTTACCGTTGATAAAGTTGTCATCGGCCACGTCGTCTCGGTTCGGAGTTCTCCCGGGTCGTTAGATTGTCAGCGTTTTAAGTAGGTTCGTATTCGCAACAGGGGATCCTCAGATGAGCATAATATCCATTTGGCTATTTCCAATCTCTTTGGTGCTCTCATCAAGTCCATCTGTGCATAACGAAATTGTGCAGGCCGAAGTGACGGAAGTGTTGGACGGGAACGCCAACAGCGAGTGCAGCGAAGTGTTCATGGTCTTTGAGATCGGCGGAGTTGACCACCAAACACAAAGTACTTCCTGCACCGCAGGCCTGCAACCCGTTAGTCAAGCAACCCAATAGTAAGATATTAGAAACAAATGAAATTTTGGTTATTCTGGCTGGTCGTTTTCGTTGCTTCAGTGTTTTTCACTGAAGCAGCAGAGGCACAAACGACGGCTTGCCATGGTCGGCCAATCACCGTTCTCGATTTTCGCAATCCCGTTTTGATTTCCGGGACGGCTCTGAGCGCAGGAGCGGTCTATCGATTTCCCAATGTTACTACAGGCGTTGATGCCCGGGTTACCGTTGTCGCATTGAATGGCGCCACGCTTGCTACAATTGATCGCGACACTGGCCTTATCGGCAATTTTCAGCCGGAACTGGGTGGCGCGAATGCCCGGAGCATCGACTTTACTATATCGTTTGTAACCGCTGGAGGAACAGCACCGGTCAGTCTTGATGTAGCCGCTTCAGGGATCGATATTGACGGCGACAGCGGCAGCTTGAGAGAATATGCCGAATTCTCGAAGCCATTTGCCAGCTATGTGTTGGAAAACCCAACCAATCTGGATGTTAATTTTTCCGGTCCCTCCGTTCCATCGAACGTCCGGTTTGAATCGCGTACCAATTTTACAGCCTCAGGCATCGATCCCACGGCAACGCAAAACATTGTCTCGGTTCAGTACACGGGAACCAGCTCGTTTAACTATCGCATCGGTGCGCTCGGCACCGGATCGACCATCCGGCTGACATCTTTGGACTTCAGTTGTCCGGTTATGGCTTTCCCGACCCCTGCCCCGCAATCTTCCCAAGACTTTGGCGATGCGGTTCTGGGCTATGGGAATCCCGCCCATGATATTGTTGCGGGCATTTTGCTCGGCTCCGTCAATACAACCGAAACAAGTTCATACAATAGCCCGACCGCCGTTGGTGATACAGGAGATGACGGAGTGACATTCTCTGCAATGACCCAGGGACAATCTGCAACGCATACGTCTTTGGTGTCTGGTTCCGGGGGCAGGTTGCAGGCGTGGGTAGATTGGAACGGCGATGGCGATTTTGCAGACGCGGGAGAGCAGATCGCAACAAATGTTCAAGACAATGGACCAGGTGACACCAATCCCTCGATCGGCAGCATTGGACTAGCGATTAATGTGCCGATCACCGCCACAACCAACCCGACTATTGCGCGGTTTCGCTGGAGTACCCAGTCAAATCTCGGCGCGGCTCAGATCGCTTCGAATGGCGAGGTCGAGGACTATCAGGTGACAATTGCCGGTACAGCCATTTACGCGGTATCCAAGACAAGCACGATATTGGATAACACAGGACTGGGCGGATTTGCTATCCCGGGCAATGATGTTGTTTACACGATTACGGTAACCAACACCGGCGCAGCACAGTCGGATACTGATAGCACCTTTGTATTGGACAGCTTGCCGCCCGAAGTAGAGTTTTTCAACGGTGACATTGACGGCGCTGGACCTGCAACCGGTGCTGTCTATTTTACCCAGAATGGCGCGAGTCTGTCTTTTTCAGAGGCGACGGATCTCAAGTATTCCGATTCAGTTTCCCCGCCTGCGCTATTCACCAACTGCACTTATGTTCCCGCCGCCGGTTATGATCCATTGGTAAGACACGTTTGTCTCAATCCCAAAGGTGCGATGTCGGCCGGCGACCCCGCTCCCAGTTTTACACTGCAGTTGCGGGCGCGAATTGAGTGATTCGAAAATCAGTGGTCCTATGAACTGAAACCGATAGCCGGTTCCCGAACTTGCCGCGGTGCCCGTGCATGGCACAGCGGTCGACTGGGTCGGCGCCCGAAGGCTATCATGACCGGTTCAAAAACCCGATCCTGACTGGATCATCATTCGCCGCGAAGCGCTCCATGACGGACTACGCATGTCGCGGCGAACATTTAACCGACGATTTCGTCTTCGCTGAAGAAATAGGCGATTTCAATCGCCGCATTCTCGTCGCTGTCAGAGCCGTGGACCGTGTTGGCTTCGAGGCTTTCCGCCAGTTCCTTGCGGATCGTGCCAGGAGCCGCGTCAGCAGGATTGGTCGCGCCCATGATGTCGCGGTTGGCCTGCATCGCATTTTCACCTTCGAGCACCTGAACGACACAGGGGCCGCTGATCATGAAGTCGACCAGCTCCCCAAAGAAAGGGCGCTCGCTGTGCACCGCATAAAATCCTTCGGCTTGTGCTTTGCTCATGTGGATACGCTTGGATGCGACGATACGTAGACCAGCCTCTTCCAGCATCTTGGTGACGGCACCAGTGATATTGCGGCGGGTAGCATCAGGTTTGATGATTGAAAATGTCCGTGTCACGGCCATGATATTGCTCCATAGATCGGGGATATTGTAAGTTCGCGCCGCCCTTAGCTGCTGCACTGCACCATGGCAAGTTTTCGATGACAGCATAGCGGTTTCTGCGGGCAGAAATCGTAAAATTCAGGGGCCTTCGACCCAGCGGCCGCCATCCTGTTTCCAGTAGCGCGGCGTGACATCCTCCCTGGCCGACAGTTCCCGCCAGACGGTACGCGCATGATCGATCTGATCGGCAGCGAAGAGGAAGAACGCACGCTCGAAGGCCAGCGCCCCGTTCCGCCATTGACCATCGGAAATTATGATATACGGCGCTCCGTTCGCGGGCTCGCATTGATCGGAAATTAGAATCGGCTGATCCGCCTGCCCTACTGATCCGGCGTAGTCATGGGCGAGGAAGCTGGCCGGCTCGTCCCCCCACAAAGCGGTGCTGAGCCCGACACAGCGGGCCTCTTCCTGCGCCAGCAACAACACTTTTTTTCCCATATCAAGCGATTTGCCTGCTAGCATCGGGACCAGCTTTTCCGCCGGATCACGGGTCAGATGGTAAAAATCAACACGCACCGTTACATCCTGGGATGATATTTCCGGATAAGAGCAACAAGATCAATCTTCGAAATTGTCCGCGACATATTGGTTGAGCAAACGCACGCCATAGCCGGTCGCGCCCTTCTCCCAAACCGGACTGGGCTTGTCCGCCCAGACCATGCCGGCAATATCCAGATGCGCCCATTTTACGCCATCTTTGACAAAACGTTTGAGGAATTGTGCTGCAGTAATCGACCCGGCCCCGCGCGGCCCGACATTCTTCATGTCGGCAATCGGCGAATTGATCAGCTTGTCATAGGCAGGACCAATCGGAAGCCGCCAGACCGGATCGCCGGAATCCTTGCCGGCATCGATCAGGTCTTCAGCGAGATCATCGTCATTGCTGAAGCAACCCGCATGTTCATTGCCCAGCGCGATAATCATCGCACCGGTCAGGGTTGCCAGATCGATCATCACTTCCGGTTTGAAAGTCTCTTGCGTCCAGTGCATCGCGTCGCACAATACCAACCGCCCTTCGGCATCGGTGTTGATTACTTCGATTGTCTGGCCATTCATGCTGGTTACAACATCACCGGGGCGCTGCGCCTTGCCGTCCGGCATATTTTCGACCAGCCCGCAAACGCCAACGACATGCGCTTTGGCCTTACGACCAGCAAGCGCCTTCATGGTTCCGGCAACCGCTCCGGCACCGCCCATATCCCATTTCATCTCCTCCATACCGGCACCTGGCTTCAGGGAAATTCCGCCTGTGTCGAACGTCACGCCCTTGCCCACCAGGGCAAGCGGTGTTTTCTGGGCACCATTGGTACCGTCCCAGCGCATCGCCAACAAGCGCGGGGGACGCTCGGAGCCTTGTGAAACGCCAAGCAGTGCGCCCATGCCCAGCTTTTCCATTTCATCCCAGCCGAGAACGGTGAATTCGACACCAAGTTCTTTCAATTCTTCGCAACGGGCGACAAAGCTTTCGGGATAGATAGCATTCGCAGGTTCTGCGACCAGTTCGCGAGTCAGGGCAACGCCGTCAGCCACCGCGGAAAGGTCCTGCCAAGCTTTGGCGGATGCCAGATCCTGATCAAGCACTGTTATTTTCTCAAGAGTGACCTTCTGTTTTTCAGGCATGGTGGTCCGATATTTGTCATGTCGCCAGCTGCGCAATTTCGCCCCGAAAAGCAGACGTACCAAACGTTTCTCGTCCAAACCCGATGGGTGAATGGCCGCATGCTTGGCTCCGGACGCAAGAATTTTGGCTATCGCGGAACCACCCGCAGACTCGGCATCATTTGCTTTGCCTTTACCCAGCCCCGTCAGAACTACTCGCAGGACCTTGCCCGTCTCGGTCACGAAGGTTTCGAAGACCTCTCCAGACTTCCCTTCAAACCGCGCCGCTTTCGCAGCCGACTTTACAATATCTGCTTGTTCCAATGCCAGATCAAACTCGCTCAATCCATTCTTGGTAATCGCAAATATGATCGCGTCTGCATCCGCGGGGCGCTCGTTGGCAAAGTTGAAATTCATCTGGAAACTGTCCCTATTTTCTGTTCTGAGGAGTGAATAGCCTCAATGGTTCACTCGTCGGTCCGACTCGTCTACGAACGGACCAACATAAATCATGATGAACGACGTTGCTGCACGGTCTTGGTTTTCTGGTCAAGCACCTGTTCACCAGAATCTGTCAAAGAAAATTTGCAGACAAGACAAACTGGTGCAATAGGCGTTCGGAAGGTGGACAGTGCGATATCCGAGGCTGTCCAAAATGGGGCTAAAAGCAGGTTGAGCCAGTCGATGAAATCTTCCCCCGTCCTTTTTACCTTATTCTTGGCCGCTGTAACACCGACTTCGGCAACGGCCCAATTGCAAAGCGAAGCCCCGACAAACTCGGATCAGCAAAAAGATGAAATAGAATTCAAGGCCGATACGCTTGACTATGATTTCGCGAACGACATCGTCACCGCCGAGGGCAATGTAATCCTCAATCGCGACGGTTATAAACTGCGCGCTGATCAGGTTGTGTGGAACCGCAACACCGGTATTGTGGTGGCGGAGGGCAATATCCGGTCGACCAGTCCCGATGGAGACGTGGCCTACGGTGACCGGATTGAACTGACCGATAGTCTGCGCGATGGCGCTGTCGATAACCTTCTGCTGGTTCTGGAAGATGGTAGCAGATTGGCCGCGCGCAGAAGCGAACGGTTCACCGACGGTTCGCTGGCGCTTCACAATGCGGCCTATACCGCATGCGCGGTTACAACCGAAGACGGATGCCCCAAAAACCCGAGTTGGCAGATCAAGGCCGTGAAGGTGATCTACGACCCGGTCGAAAAGCGGGTCAGATATGAAGGGGCTCGGATCGAAATTTTCGGCCTGCCGGTCATACCCTTACCGGGCCTTTCTCACCCGGTTAGCGACGAAAACCGCAGCGGTCTTTTAGTTCCCGACGTCAAACTGGATACGGTGAACGGACTTGGACTGACGATACCCTATTATTTCAGCATCGCACCCAATCAGGATGCCACGGTTACCGCGCAAGTATTTACAGACGTTGCGCCACTGATCAGCGGGAGCTTTCGCAATCTTGATGAGAAGGGCGCTTTCCAGCTAACCGGCTACGCTACTTATGGTTCGCGCATTCCTACAGGATCATCTCAAATCGTGCCTAATGCAGAGAACGATTTTCGCGGCTATTTTGCCACTAATGGACGGTTCCGGCTCGATGACAAATGGACAGTGTCCCAATCGGCTCGCATTGCGTCAGATCGCACCTTCCTCAGGCGCTACGACATCAGCGACGACGATAGCCTTCGTTCAACGATCAACCTCGAACGGATCAGCGAAAGCAGCTATTTTTCGTTGGCGGGATGGGCCTTTCAGACCTTACGGGTGAACGATCCGCAAAACCGTGTTCCGGTCGCGCTGCCGGTGATCGACTATCGCAAGCGGTTCAACGAACCTGTCCTGGGTGGGCGAATCCAACTGCAGGCAAACAGCCTCGCAATCGGTCGAAGTGAAGGACAGGATACCCAGCGCGCATTCGGATCGGCCCGCTGGGATCTGAAGAAACTCACCGAATGGGGCCAGGAAATCACTTTTACCGGCTTTGTGCGAGGCGATGTTTATCATAGTGATGACAACGCGCTTAACGAGACTGCCATCTACCGCGGTCAAACCGGCTGGCAGACACGCGCAATTGCCACGGCGGCTGTTGATGTAAAATGGCCGCTTATCGGTGAGGCTTTTGGCGGTACCCAGACAATCACGCCGCGCTTTCAGATTGTGGCAAGTCCCGGCCTAGCCAATCTTTCGTTACCCAATGAAGATTCCCGCGCCGTTGATCTGGAAGACAGCAATCTTTTCGCTCTCAATCGTTTCCCCGGTTATGACCGTTATGAAGACAATGTCCGGGCGACCTACGGGCTGGAATGGGAAATCAATCGTCCTAATTTGCAGGTGAACATGATCGCCGGCCAGAGCTATCGACTGGAGAACAACAACAATATTGTGCCTCAAGGCACAGGTTTATCTGATCGGTTTTCCGATATCGTTGGCCGCACCAATGTTCGGTTCAAGGATATCGTGAAATTCACCCATCGCTTCCGGCTGGACAAGGATAATCTTGCGATACGGCGGAACGAAATCGATGCAACGGTCGGTTCGAAGGGCACTTACGCCCAAATCGGATATCTCCGCCTCGACCGCAATATCGGGCCCGAGCTAGAAGACCTCAGAGACCGTGAAGAAATACGCGTTGGCGGACGCTATCAGATAGATAATTATTGGTCTGTTTTTGGTTCCGCGATCATCGACCTGACGGATCGTAGCGAAGATCCTTTTTCGGTAGCCGACGGATATGAGCCAGTGAGGCATCGCCTCGGCGTCGCATATGACGACGGTTGTCTCTCGATGGGCGTGACATGGCGCTATGACTATGAAGACACCGGCGATGCCCAGCGCGGCAGTACTTTTCTGTTCCGGCTGGCCTTGCGCAATCTGGGCGTGTAGAGGGATTTTAAACGGGCTATCCCGCTCATATTGGGTTCAGCAGAGATTTGCTATCCACTGCGTGAAATTTACTCTTAGTAGTTGAGAAGATACAAGAAATGAACTTATCGAATATGAGAATCCAAGGCTTTAAAACAAAGGCTACGTTGATTGCAGCGCTTGCCATTGCGGGAGCTTCACCTTCCGTCAGCCAGACCGTTGAAGGCGCTTCGCTGCCGCAAACCGGGCTGAACATTCCCGACGAAATGACGATATTTGGCAAAAATGACCCGAATGTTCGCCGCGCGACGGCGATTGTCAACGGCGATATCATAACCGGAACCGATGTCGGCCACCGGCTTGCTTTGATCGTTGCAGCCAATGGCGGCGAAGTTTCGGACGAAGAAAGACAACGCTTACGGCTCCAGGTACTGAGAAATTTGATCGACGAAACACTTCAGATTCAGGAAGCGGAAGCGAATGAAATCGTCATCGGGGCGGAAGAAGTTGAAACCACTTTCCGTCAGGTCGCCCAACAGAATTTCAAACAGGATATCGATGCGTTCGATCAATATTTACGGACCCAGGGCACTTCTACCGATACGTTGAAACGCCAGATCAAGGGCGAATTGGCCTGGAACCGACTGCTTCGCCGCAACATCCAGCCATTCATCAATGTCGGTGACGAAGAGGTCAACGCCATAATCGAACGCTTGAATGCTTCCAAGGGCACCAGCGAATTTCGTATCGGCGAGATCTATATGTCAGCGTCGCAGGAAACTGCAGCGCAAGTTACCGAAAATATGCGTAAAATACTCGAACAGATCCGGGCCGGCGGTTCGTTTGTCGCTTATGCCCGACAGTTTTCGGAAGCCTCTACTGCCGCTACCGGCGGTGACCTGGGTTGGGTCCGTCCCGCCCAATTGCCGCAAACCCTCGCCGATGCTGCCGAGCAAATGCAGGTAGGACAGGTTGTTGGACCGGTCGAGGTACCGGGTGGTTTTTCGATCCTTTATTTGATCGACGCGCGTCAGGTTCTGACGGCTGACCCGCGCAATGCGTTACTCAGCCTGAAACAATTGGCAATAGGCTTTCCAGCCGGAATCACCGAGTCGCAAGCTGCTGCACAAGCCGAAAAATTTGCTGTAGCGACACAAGCCATCAAGGGCTGCGGTGCAGCCAATGAGGTCGCCGCGCAACTTGGTGCTAGCGTGGTCGATAACGATCAAGTCAGACTGCGCGACCTTCCTGCAGCCTTGCAAGGAACGATCGCGGAACTGCAAATCGGTCAGGCGAGCCAGCCATTTGGTTCGGTCGAAGACGGCGTTCGCGTCCTTATTCTGTGCGGACGAGATGATCCCAAATCCGCTTCGGCACCGTCCTTTGACGACATCATGTCTCGTCTGGAAAATGACCGGGTCAACAAACGTGCGCAGATTTATCTGCGCGATTTGAGACGCGACGCAATCATCGAATATAATTAATGGCCGAGTGGTCCGCCAAGCCTTTCGCCATTTCTTGCGGTGACCCGGCCGGTGTTGGACCGGAAATTATCGGAAAGAGCTGGAAGCAGCGAGTAGAAGCGGGCCTAAAGCCATTTTTCGCGATCGGCAATTTTGCCGACTTTGAAAATCTTGCGGGTGTTCCTGCCCGGAAAATTGAACAGCCAACGCAGGCGGGCGACACGTTCGGCGACGCGTTGCCGGTTTTCCACATCCATGAGGCCGCTGCAGCTATTCCCGGCGAAGCGACGCTGGACGGCGCGCAATGTTCGCTTCATGCACTCGAAATTGCCTGCGGGCTGGCGCGGTCCGGGGACGCCGGAGCGATCATCACCGCGCCTGTATCAAAAACCCAATTATACAAGGTCGGCTTCCGTTATCCCGGTCAGACCGAGTTCGTTTCGGAACGATGCGGAATAGCCCGAGAAAATGCGGTGATGATGCTGGCGGGACCATCGTTGCGCGTCGTTCCCATGACGACCCATATCGCGTTCAAAGAGGTTGTAGAACATTTGACCGGACCGCTTATCATTGCGCGCGCTCGCGCCGCGCAGAAAGCGATGATCCGGAATTTCGGGATAGAGAAACCGCGCATCGCGATATCCGGACTCAATCCGCATGCGGGCGAGAACGGCAATCTGGGCGACGAAGAGCAACGGATCATGCAACCGGCGATTGACGAGTTGCGTCTCGAAGGCATGGACATTACCGATCCGCTGCCCGCCGACACGATGTTCCACGAAGAAGCGCGGATCAAATATGATGTCGCGCTGTGCCCTTATCATGATCAGGCGTTGATACCTTTGAAGACCCTGCATTTTTTCGACGGGGTCAATATCACGCTGGGTCTTCCGATCGTCAGGACATCGCCGGATCATGGCACCGCCTTCAATATCGCGGGGCAAGGTATAGCCGACCCACGGTCGATGATTGCCGCGATCCAGATGGCGGCCACCGCCGTCACCAACCGACAGATCCACGACAATTGAGCCAGCATATTGTCCTGCCGCCGCTAAGGGAGGTCATCAAGAAATACGGCCTGACCGCAAGCAAGGCGCTGGGCCAGAACTTCCTGTTCGACATGCAGCTTCTCGACAAGATTGCAGCTGTGCCAGGCAGCCTTGACGGGCAGTCCGTATTCGAAGTCGGGCCCGGTCCGGGCGGCTTGACGCGAGCCTTGCTCCAGGCAGGTGCGTCGGTAACCGCCGTTGAACGCGACGAGCGCTGCCTGCCAGCCTTGGCGGAATTGTCCGAATTCTTTCCCGAACAACTGAAGCTGATCAACGATGATGCGCTCGCCCTTGATCATGGCAGTCTGTTTGACTGTCCGTTTCATATCGTCTCCAACCTGCCCTATAATGTCGGCTCGGCATTGTTGATCAAGTGGCTCTCCGCGCCGTCATGGCCGCCGCAATGGGCATCCCTGACCCTGATGTTCCAGCGCGAGGTCGCCGACCGCATCGTCGCAGTGCCAGGGTCAAGCGCATATGGCCGCCTCTCCATCTTGGCCCAGTGGCGCAGCCAGGCCAAGCTGGCGATGACGGTCCACCGTTCGGCCTTCACGCCCCCGCCCAAGGTCATGTCCGCCGTCGTCCACATAATTCCCACGGCGCAACCCGAGGGCTTGGATCTCGCCAAGCTCGAGATTTTGACGCAGACCGCATTCAGCCAAAGGCGCAAAATGCTGCGCCAAAGCCTCAGGAAATTGCCCGGTGGTCTTGAAGCACTGGAGCAAGCCGGCATCGATAGCCAACGCCGCCCGGAGACACTTGCGGTCTCCGAGTTTGTCGAGCTCGCAAGACTGCTGTCCTAGCCCGCCGCCTTCAACTCGCGCCGATAGGCGTGCAGCAACGGTTCGGTATAGCCGCTGGGCTGCTCGACACCCTTGAACACCAGATCGCGGGCCGCCTGAAAAGCGAGGCTGCCATCCGGATTGGAAGCCATCGGCCGATATAGCGGATCCCCTTCATTCTGTCCGTCGACCTTGGCCGCCATCCGCAGCAAGGCGGCATCGACCTGTTCCGCCGAACAAACGCCATGCAGCATCCAGTTGGCCATATGCTGCGATGAAATCCGCAAGGTCGCTCGATCTTCCATCAGCCCGACATCATTGATATCCGGCACTTTGGAACAGCCGATCCCCTGATCGATCCAGCGCACGACGTAGCCCAATATGCCCTGTGCATTGTTATCCAGTTCTCTCTCGATCTCTGCATCCGACCAGTTATGACCATCGGCGAGCGGAATGGTCAGCAATTTGTCGAGCGGCGCAATACCGTCAGCCGCGACCTGTTTCTGCCGGCCAAACACATCGACCCGATGGTAGTGGATCGCGTGCAAAGTCGCCGCCGTCGGGCTCGGTACCCAGGCGGTATTGGCACCGGTCATCGGATGACCGATTTTCTGCGCCATCATGTCGGCCATCATGTCGGGCGCGGCCCACATGCCCTTGCCGATCTGCGCCTTGCCGGACATGCCGCAAGCCAGACCGATGGCGACATTGCGCTGTTCATAAGCGGTGATCCAGTCGCTCTTCTTGATATCGCCCTTGGCCTGCATCGCTCCAGCCTGCATCGAGGTGTGGATTTCGTCGCCGGTACGGTCCAGAAAACCGGTGTTGATGAACACGACCCGGTCCTTCACGGCGTGGATACAGGCTGCAAGATTGGCGGAAGTCCGGCGCTCCTCATCCATCACGCCGACTTTGATCGTGTGACGGTCCAGTCCGAGCAGATCTTCAGCCGCGTCGAACAGATCGTTGGTGAAGGCGCATTCTTCCGGCCCGTGCATTTTCGGCTTCACGATATAGATCGAGCCTTCGCGACTGTTGCGCAGGTCACCCAGCCCCTTGATGTCGTGCATCGCGATCAGGCTGGTGAATATGCCATCGAGCAACCCTTCGGGCGCTTCCGATCCATCTGCCAGCAACACTGCAGGATTGGTCATCAGATGGCCGACGTTGCGGACAAACATCAGGCTACGGCCCGGGAGGGAGAAAGATTTTCCGTCCAGATCGACATAGTCGCGATCCGAATTGGCCTTGCGTTCGATGATCCTGCCGCCCTTTTCAAAGGACGCGTCGAGATCACCGCGCATCAGGCCAAGCCAGTTTGTATAGGCCAGCACCTTGTCTTCGGCATCCACGGCGGCGACCGAGTCTTCCATGTCGATGATCGTGGTCAGCGCGGCTTCCATCAGGACATCGGCGATATTGGCGGGATCATTCTTGCCAATCGGGTGCGCGGAATCGAAAATGACTTCGATATGCAAGCCATTGTGTCGGAACAGGCAAGCCTTGTCGTTCCATCCGACACATTGCGCCGGATCTTTCAGTGGAATTCCGTTTTCCTTGACGTTTGACAGGTTCGCCCAACTGCCATGCTCAAGCGGCAATATCTCATCCAGCAAAGCCTTTGCCGCCTTGACCACATGCGCGCCGCGTTCCGGATCGTAGCCACCCGGTTTCGCCGGCGGTGCATCCAGCGCATCGGTGCCGTAAAAGGCATCATATAGGCTGCCCCAGCGCGCATTGGCGGCATTCAAAACGAACCGATCATTAAGCGATGGCACCACCAGTTGCGGCCCTGCCATGGTCGCGATTTCAGGGTCGACATTTTTGGTTGTGATCGCAAATGATTCAGGTTCCTCAACCAGATAGCCGATGTCTTTCAGAAACGTCTGATATTCGCCTTGATCTATTGGCTGGCCTTTATGATCAATATGCCAGGCATCTATCTGTGCCTGCAGCTGCTCGCGCTTCTCCAGCAGTGCCGCATTTCGGGGAGCAAAATCACCAAGCAGGTTCGCAAAGTCCTGCCAGAATTTTGCGCCATCTACGCCGGTTCCGGTCAAGGCGCGGTCATTCACAAAATCAAACAGGTCCTGTGCGATCTGGATACCGTTCTGACTGACATATTCGGACATAAATTTTCCTCGTTCAAATGCGTTTTTCCCGAGCGTACAAAGTACAGCGCAAGATTTCAAAAATTTCCGGGGAGGAATCACAGCCGTCTATGGCGGCTCTTTTTCTCGCTGTAAACGGGATGGAAAGAAAGGATGTTCCCGAGGCGAACTTTACAAACTTTACACTGTTATCGAAATTTTTGATTCTGCTGACGACGATTACGCCATTTTGTAGAAAATAAGCTTGAGATTCAATGGTTTTTTCCTACTATCTCTCAAGTAATCAAAGATTGATGCTGCTCGCGTTTTTCCCTGACACATATTCGATGCTCCTTTGGTAAAGCTGGCCTAGCCAACGCCAGGGGCCAAAGATCGTAATCATAGTGATCCTCACCTATGTAGGACAGGATTATCCTCGCAACAGAGCGGGTGACATTGGCTGATGACAAATGCTATCGGTTTCAGATGAAAGCAAATATCTTCCCCGAACAAGACACGCTGGACAAGGCGACCAATCTGCCGCTTTTGCCGCGTACGTTGAAATGGGCAAAGACCAATAGCGGCACCACCAATCTTGATGGTTTGAAAACCGTCGCGACCATGCTGGCTGATGCCTTTTCGGTGTTGCCGGGAGATATAGGTCTGCTCGACCCAGAGCCGGTCGAGGCGGTTCGCGCGGATGGCAGCGTTGATCAGGTCCAGCGCGGGCAGCATCTGGTGGCCTCTATCCGCCCGGACGCGGCAGTTCGCATCTTGCTGACCGGCCATATGGATACCGTGTTTCCGGCCGACCATAAGTTTCAGCAGGTTACGGAGCTGGAAAGCGGCATTTTGAACGGTCCGGGTCTCGCCGACATGAAGGGCGGCATTTCCGTCATGCTCGGCGCGCTGCAATTGCTTGAGCACAGCAAATATGCCAACCGCATCGGGTATGACGTGATGATCAACAGTGACGAGGAAGTCGGCTCCGGCTCATCGGCAGCGTTGATCGAACGGCTGGCCAAAGGCAAGACCGCCGCGCTAACTTATGAACCCGCCCTGCCCGACGGCACGCTCGCCGGAGAGCGCGGTGGCAGCGGCAATTTCTCGATCATTTTTACCGGCAAGAGCGCCCATGCGGGCCGCAACCCGGATGAAGGGCGCAACGCTTTGATCGCGGCTGCGGACATGGCGCTGAGATTGAAAGCACTGCACCGCGAAGGTCTCAGCGTAAACCCCGCAAAAATCGATGGCGGCGGGCCCAATAATGCGGTCCCCGAACACGCGATCCTGCGGGTGAACTTCCGGCCCAAGTCACTGGAAGATCAAAACGAAGCGCAAATTGCGCTCGACAAGTTGGTGACGACGATTGCACGCGAACATGACCTCGGCGTCCATTGCCATGGCAGCTTCGGCCGCCCGCCCAAACCGATTGATCCGCAGGCTCAGAAACTTTTTGGTCTGGTAAAGCAATGCGGCGCGGATCTGGGGCTCGATATCAGCTGGCGCGGTACCGGCGGAGTTTGTGACGGCAATAATATCGCCGCTTGCGGTGTCCCGGTGGTGGATACTATGGGCGTCAGAGGGGGGGCCATCCACAGCTCCGACGAATTTATGATAGTAGAAAGTCTGGTTGAACGGGCACAATTATCGGCGCTGACGATCATGCGGATTGCCGAAAAGGGAGGATTATGAGTTTCCGGATACGCGCTGCGCGGGTCGACGATCTGCAGCATCTTTACGAAATGGCGAAACTGACCGGCGGCGGTTTTACAAACCTGCCCGCAGATCGGACGTCGCTGACCGAAAAACTCGAGCGATCCGAACGCGCCTATCAAAGCGACAGCAATGCGCATGGCGATGATCTGTTTGTCATGGTGCTGGAAAATGTCGAAACCGGCGCCGTGCGAGGCACTTCGCAATTGTTCACCAAAGTGGGGCAGACATGGCCCTTCTATTCCTATCGTCTGAGCACGCTGTCGCAAACCAGCAAGGAACTGGACCGGACATTCAGCGCCCAGATGCTGGGCCTTGTCACCGATCTGGAAGGGGCCAGCGAAGTCGGCGGCCTGTTCCTCCACCCCGGCGAGCGCGCCGGTGGACTTGGCATGTTGCTGGCGCGCAGCCGCTATCTGTTCATCAAGGAACATCGCGACCGTTTCGGTGACAAGATTTTTGCCGAACTCCGGGGCATCATTGACGAAGCTGGAGGTTCGCCCTTCTGGGATGGACTCGCGGGCCGGTTCTTTGGCATGAGCTTTCAGGAAGCCGATTATTTCAACGCCATTCACGGCAACCAGTTCATTGCCGACCTGATGCCCAAACATCCGATCTATACGGCAATGCTCAGCGAATCCGCGCGGGCCGCGATCGGCATCCCGCATCCCAACGGTCGTGCCGCGATGCGGATGCTGGAGAATGAGAATTTTTCCTATGAGGGCTATGTCGATATTTTTGACGGCGGTCCGACAATGATTGCGAAGACCGATGACGTCACAAGCATCCGCAATGCCAAATCGGCCAAGATCAGCGGCATCGCTGAAGGTGGAACAAAGACGATCATTTCGCATGGCAGCCTTGGCAATTTCCAGGCAACCTACGCGATGCTGGACGAGAAAGATGATGGCGTGACGATAGACGAACAGGCCGCGGCCAATATCGGCCTCTCGGTTGGTGACGAAATCCGGTTTATTCCGCGGTGAGCGCGCTCGTTGAAATCAATTTTGACGGCATCATCGGACCAAGCCATAATTATGCCGGGCTGAGCATCGGCAATATCGCCTCCTCGAACAATGCCGGGGAAACCGCATATCCTCGCGAAGCGGCCTTGCAGGGCATCGCCAAGATGCGGCACAATCTCGATCTCGGACTGGTACAGGGTTTTTTCATGCCACTGGATCGGCCTAATATCGGTTGGCTGGGAAGCTTGGGCACGACCGTCGATGATGCCGAACCGAATATCCGCGCGGCGGCCTTTTCCGCCTCTTCGATGTGGGCCGCCAATGCCGCGACCATTTCGCCCGCGCCCGACACGCCCGATGGCAAATGCCATCTCACCGTGGCCAATCTGCAGACCATGCCGCACCGCAGCCACGAATGGCCGGGAACGCTGTCACAGCTAGAACTGGCGTTTGCAGACAAGCATAATTTTACGGTCCACGCACCCGTGCCATCACCGTTTGGCGACGAAGGGGCGGCCAACCATATGCGCCTTTGTCTCACCCACGACGCACCGGGGATCGAGATATTTGTCTATGGCAAAAGCGGTGGCCCGTTCCCTGCCCGCCAGCATATCCAAGCCAGCAACGCAGTGGCGCGCAAACACGGGCTGGACCAGAAGCGCGTAATCTTTGCACAGCAGGCGGAAATCGCGATCGCGGCAGGCGCTTTTCACAATGATGTCGTAGCCGTGGCCAACGAGCGGGTTTTATTCACCCATGAACAGGCCTTTGAACAGCCCGAAGCACTTTATGACACTATCCGCAACACGATGCCCGATGCGGAAATTGTCATCGTACCAGCCGACCGGGTCAGTTTGGACGACGCCATAAAATCCTATCTTTTCAATGCCCAGCTGGTGACACTTCCGGATGGGGCGGGCATGGCACTGATCCTGCCGACCGAGGCGCGCGATAATGATGCCGTCTGGACCTATCTCACCGATCTGGTAGCCGGTAACGGACCGATCCGTCGGCTGTGCCCGGTCGACGTCCGCCAATCCATGGCCAATGGCGGCGGCCCGGCCTGTCTGCGCCTGCGGGTTGTCGCGGACCCCGCCACGATCGATCAGCGGTTCATCGCCACGCCCCGAAAACTTGATGCCATGGCCGGGGTCGTGACGAACCATTGGCCCGAAGCGATTAACCCGGAGCAGCTTTCCGATCCTGAACTGAGGAAGTCGATCGGCAAGGCCAGAATACGGCTGCTCGAGATTTGCGACCTGTCGGAACTGGATCGCTAGGCGATCTTGTCAAACGTCGGATTAACTTACAGTTTACCATGTTTCAAAGCGGGAAACGCCAGTTTTCTGGGCTTGGCATGACGCTTGCTACAGATATGGCATGTGGAAAAAGATCAGACGGCTATTCATAATCAAAACCAAATTCGAGGCTTTTCTCATCACCTACGCGCTTGCTACCGGCGCGGTTGCGCGTGGTCAGGATTATCTGGTGCAATATCCGGGCTGGGGCGGAAAAATGCTGTTTCTGGCAGTAACTGGCGCGGTTTTCATGGCCGGCGCCAAAATGATCGAAGCGATCGAACTCCACCGCAGCTACGGTTCCGAATATTAGACCGTCCGGGAGGCAGATGCCTATCTGCAGCGGTCGCCAAGCCGCGCGCAATGGCGCATCGATCGAACCGCGCGCCATTCGACAGATTACGGCCATTCTGAAATCATATCGGATAAAGTGGAAGGCTTCTGTTGCCCGGTGCCTTCCAAACCGCTGAATTCCCTTCTGTTGCCCGGTGGGTTCAACCGCGCGTAGCTTTCTAACTTATGACCGTGAGGTCATTGGGTTAGGCAGCGATAGCGAGTGCTTCATTATCATTTGCACTTATAGGTTTTGAGCAATCACGGCATACTCAGGCCGGGCAAAAATAACGCTTTTGAACACCCGTCGATCCTAATTCGGCCCCATCAACAAAGGCGTTCTACATTGCTGCAAATCGCCTGAAATGGTGGAGCCGCCGGGTACTGCCCCCGGGTCCGTAGTGTCTATTGCACGCCATCATTTATCACCATAGTCCGCCGAAACGGACAGTTCCTATATAGTCATATATTTCTGAATGAACAGTGCACAGACGAGAAAAAGGGCCAACCGGTCTCCCGGTTGACCCTCCTCTAGTTCCCCAAAGGGAAGTCGGAATTACTGGGCGAGAACGCCTTCTTCCTTGTCGGCTTTGTCTTCCAGGGCATCAGCCTTGTCTTCCATAGCCGCAGCCTTGTCTTCCAGCATATCTTCACCAGCTTCGGTTGGGGCCGCGTCTGCTGCTTCGTCCAGCCGGTCAGCTTCCATCTCAGCTTCCTGAGCCATCCGCTCGGTTTCGGTTTCCGCGCCGCTGGTGTCTTCCTGTGCACAAGCGCTCAGGGCCAAGGCAGCAGCTGAAGCGGTCAAAATCATTATTTTACGCATAATCTTCCCTCGTCAATTGCAAGGAGTAAAAAATGGCTCCTCAGCAATATCAACCTGCCGGAAACAGATTGGTTCCCGAGCGCGCAATAAAAAAGGGCCAACAAGTTTCCTTGTTGACCCTCCTCTAGTTCCCCCAAGGGAATATCAGATAGTGTAGGCTTACTCGGTAACTGGTGCAGCAGCTGCGTCTGCAGGAGCAGCTTCAGCGGTTGCTTCTTCGGTTACCGGAGCAACTTCTTCAGCAACCATAGCATCTTCAGCAGGTGCAACTTCTTCGGTTGCAACTTCTTCGGTTACAACAGCTTCTTCAGCTGGAGCATTGCAGGCACTCAAAGCGAATACGGCTGCAGATGCAGCCAAAACAGCGAATTTACGCATAATAAATAGTCCCCTATGGATAGTTCAAATCAGCTGAGAATCAAACCAGCTGAGCGGGCCTATAAGAGCGAAAAATCAGAAAGTATCTTAAAAAATGCACCCCCTAGCTATCCCATTATAATAAAAGAATTATTATTTGAATATCGGCGCGTTTTCTGGACTTTTCCGGGTAGACTCAGCAATTTCCAAAACAAAAAAATCGCCCCTCTCGCGAAGCATGATTTACGGTCGGTAAATCACGCTGCAAAAGGGGCGATATTGGCTGTCTCAAACAGCTATTCTGGTTGCTATTTTTTCAAACTATCCCGAATTTCGATCAGCAGGTCGATTTCGTTCGGCCCTGGATCCGCGGCTGCCGCTTCCGATTTTTTCATCACCTTGCCGGCGTAGCGCACGATCATGAAGATAATGAACGCAAGAATGACGAAATTGATCACCACGGTCAGGAACTGGCCCCAACCGAGCATCGGCACGCCAGCTTCTTTCAGCGCGGCATAGTCGGTCATGGTTCCGGCATAATCTGCAGGCGGCGAACCAAGCAGCAAAAACATCGTCGAAAAATCAGGAGCGCCAAAAACCGCGCTGACAACCGGCATGATCACATCTTCAGTCAATGATGTGGTAATCGTTGCAAAAGCCGCGCCGATAATCACGGCTACCGCCAAATCGAGCACATTGCCCTTCAGAATAAAGTCCTTAAACTCGTCTAGCATGATATTTTCCATCTTTTTTCAAACGCGAGTAAATGTATGAAAAATCCAGAATTGTCGAGCGAAGCCGTTGCAAACGCGGCGATAGATACCTATTTTTACAAAGTGGAGCGGCGTATTGCCGTGCGGATGGAGGGTTTTCAAACATGCTGAATAAATTGATCAAATTTCTGATGGTTCCGGCCGTGGCCTTGTCGTTAAGCGCCTGCGGAATCAACAGCGTGCCAACGGCGGAAGAAAATGCCAAGGCAAAATGGGCGGATGTTGAAAGCACATATCAGCGCCGCGCCGACCTCATCCCCAATCTGGTGGAAACCGTGAAAGGTTTTGCTACCCAGGAGCAGGACACGCTGACGGCGGTGGTTGAAGCCCGGGCGAAAGCCACCTCGATCCAGCTCAGTGCCGATGATCTTGGCGATGCCGCGAAGGTTCAGGAATTTGCTGCCGCGCAAGGCGCACTCTCTCAAGGGCTTGGACGCCTGATGGCGACGGTAGAAGCTTATCCCGATCTTAAATCCAACCAGAATTTTCTGGCCCTGCAAAGCCAGCTGGAAGGCACGGAAAATAGGATCAATGTAGCCCGCCGCGACTATAATGAAGCGGTTCGCGAATATAATACTACGATCCGGACGTTCCCCGACATTATCGGCGCGAAGATCATCCACGGCGCGGAACCGATGGAACCGTTTGCGGCAACCACGGAAGGCGCGGACGAAGCTCCTGAAGTCAGCTTTTAAGGGTGATCGCCCTTCGTTCCATTCTGTCATTGAAGACGGTTCTTGCCGGTCTGATGGTCGCCTTTTTGGCGGTTGCCAGCCCGGCGTTTGCCCAAAGCTTCCCGGAGCTTACCGGCCGCGTGGTCGATCAGGCGGAATTGCTTGATCCGTCGCAAGAAGCGGAACTTACGGCAAAGCTCGCTGCGCTGGAGGCCCAGTCCAATCGCCAATTGGTCGTCGCGACGGTCAACAGTCTCGAAGGCTATGATATTGCAGACTATGGCTATCAGCTTGGCCGGGCCTGGGGTATCGGGCAGGACGGCGAAGGCGAGATCGAGAAAGACAATGGCCTGATCCTGCTGGTCGCGCCCAATGAACGCAAAGTGCGGGTCGAAGTGGGCTATGGTCTCGAAGGCATCATGACCGATGCCCTGTCGAGCATGATCATCCAGAATGATATCCTGCCCGAGTTCCGCAACAATAATATGCCCGCCGGCATCATCGCCGGCGTGAACAGGATTGCGAACCAGTTGGTGCTTCCCGAAGAAGAAGCCCGCGCAGTGGCCCAGCAGGCAGTTCAACAAGGCAGCAAAGACGATGGCGAGAATATCGGCCTCATGATTTTCTGGATCTTCGTTCTGATTTTCTTCGTGATAATCCCGATGTTCGCGAACCGCGGCGGTAAGCGTTATCGCCGGGGTGCCGGTCCGGTGGTGATCTGGGGCGGCGGATCTGGTTGGGGCGGTGGCAGCAGTGGCGGCGGATTCGGCGGAGGCGGCTTTAGCGGAGGCGGCGGAAGCTTTGGCGGCGGCGGCGCTTCGGGGGGCTGGTGATGAGCAAAGTGAACCAGTTTACACCGGACGATCACAAGACCGTCACGTCCGCCGTTTCTCTCGCAGAGAAATCCACCAATGGCGAAATTGTGACCATCGTGACCGGCGAATCCGATCATTATGGCGATGTCGCCTGGGCGATATCCGGGCTGGTGGCGCTTACTGCATTGCTGGTGGTCAGCCTGTTTCCGGAAATATATCTCAATATCATCGACTGGCTGAGCGGCGGCTGGAGCGGGATATCCGCCCTGCCCTATTGGGCCCTGTTTGTTTTTACCGCGCTGAAATTTTTCGGTACGCGGCTGATCCTGATCTGGAAACCGTTGCTGTTCATTCTTATTCCGCCTCCGATCAAGAAAGCCCGCGTGCGCAAGCGGGCGATATCGTTGTTCCGGGTGTCGACGGATCATCGCACGGTCGGACGAACCGGCATCCTGCTCTATCTGTCGATGCGCGAACACCGCGCGGAAATCGTTGCCGACAATGCAATTGTCGAGAAAGTCGAGCCCGCTATCTGGGGCGACGCGATGGTTGCAATGATAGATCTGGTGCGCGCAGACAAGCCGGGCGAAGGCATGGCTGAAGCTGTGCGCCAGATGGGTATTGTCCTATCCGAACATTTTCCGAAAACCGACCAGAACCCGAACGAGCTGCCCGACAAATTGATCGAACTTTGACATTCCATTCGCCCTGAGCTTGTCGAAGGGTGATTTTTGCGGCAGGCCCTGCTTCTACAGGCTCTCAGCACGAACAGGTTAGAAATGTCCGAAAAAACAGAAATCATGTGGGAAGGCCGTTTCATCACGGCCAAGCGCGAAGGCAAGTGGGAATATGTCTCCCGCAGCCGCGGTATCCGCGCTGCGGTGATCCTCGCGATCGACGACGGACATGTGCT
>NZ_JBATHY010000081.1:0-10833 GCF_049667325.1 Parasphingorhabdus sp.
CAGGAATCAGCTATTCTTCGTTCCGCAACAAAGTTGAAGAGGGCAGCGTGAAAAGCGTGTCCATCGCGCCGGACAAGATCACCGGCGAACTAACAAATGGCGATAAATTTTCTACCACACCCGTCGGTAGCGATCCGTCACTGGTGAACCTGCTGGATGAAAAAGGCGTTGAATATAGCGGCAAGGCACAGGAACTGGCGAGCATCTGGCAGATCATTCTCGTCCAGTCCCTGCCGTTCCTGCTGATCCTCGGCATCGCCTTTTTCGTATTGCGTCAAATGCAGAAAGGCAGCGGTTCCGGAGCAATGGGCTTTGGCAAGTCCAAGGCAAAGCTGCTGACCGAAAAGCAAGGCAAGGTCACCTTTCAGGATGTCGCCGGGATTGATGAAGCCCGCGAAGAGCTGGAAGAGATTGTCGAATTTCTGAAAAACCCCGGTCGCTTTGCCAAGCTTGGCGGCCAGATCCCGAAAGGCGCGTTGCTGGTCGGTTCGCCGGGTACCGGTAAAACCCTTTTGGCCCGCGCAATCGCTGGTGAGGCTGGCGTACCGTTTTTCTCCATCTCCGGTTCTGATTTTGTCGAAATGTTTGTCGGCGTCGGCGCAAGCCGTGTTCGTGACATGTTCGAGCAGGCGAAGAAAAACGCGCCGTGTATCGTCTTTATCGACGAAATTGACGCGGTCGGTCGCCATCGCGGCGCCGGGCTCGGCAACGGCAACGACGAGCGCGAACAGACATTGAACCAGTTGCTGGTCGAGATGGACGGCTTCGAGGCGAATGAAGGTATCATCATCATCGCCGCGACCAACCGCCCCGATGTGCTCGACCCTGCCCTGCTCCGTCCAGGCCGTTTTGACCGTCAAGTCGTCGTCCCGCGCCCCGATATCGAAGGCCGCGAGAAGATCCTGGCCGTGCACATGAAGAAAGTACCGCTCGCTCCGGACGTCGAACCACGTACGATCGCGCGGGGAACGCCCGGTTTCTCCGGTGCGGATCTGGCGAACCTCGTCAACGAGGCGGCGCTGATGGCTGCACGCCGTGGCAAACGGATGGTCGCGATGAGCGAGTTCGAGGATGCCAAGGACAAGGTCATGATGGGCACCGAGCGCAAGTCGATGGTGATGACCGAGGACGAAAAGAAAATGACCGCTTATCATGAAGCCGGCCATGCTCTGGTATCGGTTCACGAACCGGCATCCGATCCGATTCACAAAGCGACGATCATTCCCCGTGGCCGCGCGCTGGGCATGGTGATGCGCCTGCCCGAACGGGACAATTACAGCTATCACCGCGACAAGATGCACGCCAATCTTGCGGTGTCGATGGGCGGCCGCGTCGCCGAGGAAATCATTTTCGGCTATGATAAAGTATCATCCGGTGCATCCGGCGATATCCAATATGCGACCAAGCTTGCGCGCGACATGGTTACCCAATGGGGCATGTCCGACCTGATGGGACCGTTGCAATATGAAGAGGAGCAGGGCGAGACCTTCCTCGGCTATTCGCAATCCCAGCGCGTCCATATGTCAGACGAAACCGCGAAAAAGATAGATCTGGAAATTCGCAAGCTGATCGATGACAGCTATGACCGGGCCAAACATGTGCTGACCAAGAACGAGAAACAGCTTCACGCCCTCGCCAATGCATTGCTCGAATATGAGACGCTGTCGGGCGAAGATATAGACGAGCTGGTCGAAACCGGAAAGTTGAAACGTCCGAATGGAGAGGTTGTCAAACCGGCCGCTGTACCGTCAATTGGCGCAAGCATCCCGAAAGCGGGACGAAAGAAAAAGGGTCCGTTTGGCGATCCCAAACCGCAAGGCGCTTAACCCCGCTTCCAACAATCGAATAAGAAAAGGCCGCTCGGAACAAATTCCGGCGGCCTTTTCTTTTGTCTCGAATGGACTTGCGCGGTAACGCGGTCCGCTTACCGGCGACCATAGTCTCCGGCAACACCGGCACTGCGAGGTGGTGCAGCAGCGGTCAGACGAAGCGCTTCTGCCGACTGACTGATCGAACCGATTTCGTCCGGCGTATCATCATCATCGATGAGAACCTTCTGCAGCGATTGAATCAGGCTTTCTTCCAGATCCTTCGGCTTGACGGTTTCTTCTGCGATTTCGCGCAGCGCAACCACCGGATTTTTATCGCGATCGCGGTCAACAGTCAGCTCTTCGCCGCCTGAAATCTCACGTGCGCGCTGGGCAGCGAACAACACCAGATCAAACCGGTTTGTTACTTTATCGACGCAATCTTCAACCGTAACGCGAGCCATAAGCCGCTCCTGATTCTGCAAAGTTTTGGAAAAGAGGCCTGCATCTAGGGATATGGGCGGGATTTGTCAACAAATCCGGTATCGCGCAAACAATGGCAGGCAATCTAATGATTTGTCGGTACGCCGGTGATAATCTATGCCCGCTGACAATGGAAAGCGCCACTGCAAATAGCCCGAAATCATACCCCGAGCCACCGCAATGGTTTAACGTCGGAGGAAACCGGTTGCGGCTCGTTCGTGTGCCTGCGGTGCGTCTCGCCGCGCTGGAAGATATGCTCGAAGAGGCGGAAAAAAGCCTCAAGCTGTTCTTCTACATGTTCGAGGACGACCGCACCGGCCGCAAGATTCTGGACATCCTGATCGCAGCCTGCGAACGCGGCCTGAAGGTTGAAATGATGGTCGACAGCTTCGGCTCGAACGGGACCCCGCGCAAATTTTTTGATCCGCTAATCGCGGCTGGCGCAAAATTTGCTGTTTTCAGCCCCCGGTTTTCCACCAGCTATTTTGTCCGCAATCACCAGAAAATGATAATCGCCGACGATTGTCGTGCCTTGATCGGCGGATTCAATATTAGCGACCAATATTTCAACATTCATCGGCAGGAACATCAGGACAGCGATTCGCCTGATGATAGCTGGGAAGATCTCGGCCTGGAAATCGAAGGACCCGAAGTCAAAAATCTCGCCAACTATTATCGTCTTTTGTCAGACTGGGTCTGTTGCGATAACGGCAATATAAGGTTGCTGCAAAAGATGGTGCGTCACTGGGAAGCCGGGAACGGGCAGTTTCGCTGGCTTTTGGGCGGTCCGAGCAATCGGCTCAGTCGATGGGCGCGGGCGATCAAGAACGATCTTGAAAATGCAGGCAGACTCGACCTGGTCACCGCCTATTTTTCTCCAGGACAAGGGCTTTTGCGACGCATTGCGGGAATATCGAAACGCGGCGGAAAAAGCCGGATCATATTGCCAGGCGAAACCGACAATGGCGCAACAATCGGCGCAAGCCGGCTGTTATACGGCTATTTGTTGAAGCGACGCGCCCGCCTTTTTGAATTTCAATCGCGACGGCTGCACACGAAATTGGTGATTGTCGATGATGCCGTCTATGTTGGTTCGGCAAATTTCGATCTGCGAAGCCTGTTTATCAATGTCGAAATAATGTTGCGGATCGAGGATGCGGACTTTGCCCGTCACGCGTGCAGCGTAATCGACATTTTGCATGAACATTCGGAAACCATAACCCCGGAACTCCACAAATCCCGCCGGACGTTCCTCAATCGGATACGCTGGACCATTTCCTATTTCGTGGTGAACACGCTTGATTATAGCGTTACCCGCAGGCTCAATTTCGGCATCAAAAAATAGCTGCGTATGTTTTACCGACAAACGGAATTGGGGACAGTTTCAACAATCTGTCGCAGGTGAAGAATCGTTCACCGCAATCCGCTATTATGACCCTGTTAAGACGAGGCCACTTAGTTAGAAGGAACCATGAACTATCCAACAGCAGAGAACCGACCCCATATGATCCAGTTTCGGTATATATTGACCATGCTGCTGACGGTAACGATGACGGCGTGCGTATCGGGGAACTCCCAGCCGGTGGGCCAACAAACGGGTGCGCCGCCGACTTATCAGAATCCTGCGCCATCTGCATCGCCTCGGGCCGACGTCTCCCGTGAACGCCCCAATCCCGCGCTCGTCAATGAAATTGCCGACCTGTGGCGAAGTTTCCCGGGAAAAACCGGGATTGCGGTAAAACGGATCGACGGAGAGTGGGAATTCGGTCACCGGGCGGACGAATATTTTCCGCAGCAGAGCGTGTCCAAACTTTGGGTCGCCATGACCTTGCTCGACAAGATCGACCAGGGCCGTGCATCACTGTCGGACCCGATCAGGATCGGCAAAGAGGATCTGACGGTATTTCACCAACCCATGGCGGTTGAAGTGGAGCGCGAGGGCTCCGTGGTAAAGACCGTCTATACATTGCTCGAAAAGGCGCTTGCGAGCAGCGACAATACCGCGAATGACGTGCTGCTCAACCATGCCGGCGGGCCCGATGCCGTCCGCAAATTCTTCGCGAAACACGATCTCGGGAAAATTCGCTTCGGCCCTGGCGAACGACTTTTGCAAAGCGGTATCGCGGGGATGGAATGGAGGCAGAACCTTTCCTATCGCAGGACATTCTATACGGCTCGAGCCAATATACCCGTTGAACAGCGACGGCAGGCGCTCGAGGCCTATCTCGCCGATCCTGTTGATGGCGCGAGTCCGCAGGCGATTGTTCGCGCGCTCGACAAATTGGCGCGCGGCAAACTGCTTTCGGAAAATTCGACAAGATTGCTGCAATCGATTTTGAAACGTACCAGAAGCGGACCGAACAGGCTGAAGGCCGGGGTTCCTGCAGACTGGGAATTTCTGCACAAAACCGGGACCGGACAAGTTCTTGGTTCAATGGCAACCGGATATAATGATATTGGTATCATGACCGCTCCGGATGGCACGCGCTATGCCGTGGTCGTGATGTTGGGTGATACGACCGCCTCGGTTCCAGAACGGATGCGACTGATGCAGGCGGTGACGCGGGCCGTAGCCCGCTATCATCCCGGCTAGCGTCTATTCGGTTTCGGCCGGGACCGTTTCCGGATTCTCGACCGGTGCTGGTGGCAGGTTGCGTTCATCGAGCATTTTCGCCGCTTCATCCAGCGCTTTTGCCTCGCCAACGGTTACACCGCCGGGACCGGGATCATTTTGCGCCGGACCGCAAGCTACCAGTCCGGTCAATATCAGGGCAGATAAAACGCTTTTCATTGCGTCTTCATACTGCAATCCGGGCTGAACCAAAGACAAAAAAAGGGCCGCCCGAAGGCAGCCCTTTTTCTAAAAAGATTGAAAAGCTTATTCAGCTACTTTTTCTTCGGTAGCTTCAGCAGCGGCGTCAACTTCTGCAGTTGCGTCGGCAGCAGCTTCGCCCATGGCGTCAGCCGAACCTTCAGCGGCGTCCATAGCTTCGTCAGCAGCTTCTTCGGCAGTTGCTTCCGTGCCTTCTACGACTTCTTCAGCACCGACTTCAGCATTGTCTGCGCCAGAGCAAGCAGCCAGGCCAAGTGCAGCGGCCAAAACGAATGATGTTGTAACTTTTTTCATTGGGGTAACCCTTTGTTATATTCCTCAAAAAACCACGCAAGACAGGAGGTTTTTTCCTCCATTGACCTACGGTGGGTGTATGTAGCGATATGGTCGAACGAACGCAACGAAGAACCTGTAATGGCTTTTCCAGGAGCGGTAAATTACGCGAAAATGGTGGCTTCAAACAAATGCGAAGCGCAGAAAATCAAGCGGATTGACCAGATATAAAGCTTTCTTTATATATCTTTCCCTGATGGACCATATATTAATCATATTCAGAGCACTTGCGGACCCTACGCGGTTGCGAATCGTGCTGCTGCTGCAGAAGATGGAACTGGCTGTCGGCGAGCTTGCGCAAATATTGGATCAAAGCCAGCCCCGCATTTCTCGCCACATCAGGATACTGGACGAAGCCGGTCTGGCGGAACGCCGGAAAGAAGGGAGCTGGGTTTTTCTAAAACCCGGACCCGCATCCGAGCTGGAAATTTTAGGACGCATTTTCCGCTCTGACAAGGTCGCGAAGTCGGAACAGGCAATGCAGGATCAAGCGCAGCTGTCCTTGGTACGCAAAGCACGGGCCGACATGGCGGAACGCTATTTTTCGGCGCATGCCGAAGAATGGGATGCGATCCGGTCGCTGCATTTACCCGAAGCGGAAGTCGAACGGGCGATGCAAGCCTTGTTGCGGGATACCCAACTCGGCAAGATGCTGGATATCGGAACCGGAACGGGGCGGATGGTCGAACTGTTCGGACCGGCGGCCCAATCGGTCATCGCGCTAGACAAAAGCCCCGAAATGTTGCGGCTGGCCCGGGCAAAATTGCTCGAAAGCGAGACCGATAACGGATCGAATCTGGTGCAGAAAACAGAGTTGAAGCAGGGTGATTTCAACCAGCTGCCGGTAGCAAATGGTGCGGTCGATAGCGTCATCCTGCATCAGGTATTGCATTATGCCCAGCACCCGGAAGCGGTGCTGGTCGAAGTGTCCCGGGTATTGAAAACCAATGGCGTCGTGCTGATCGCGGACTTTGCAGCCCACGACCGGGAAGATCTGCGCACCGAACATGCTCACGCACGGCTGGGCTTTAGCGATGACAGTATGAAACGCTGGCTTACCGCGTCAAAGCTTGATCTGGTACAAACCCGAACACTGGACGGGGGCGAACTGACGGTAAAAATATGGGTGGCTAGAAAGTCGGCTGTTTCCAGCCTGCATCCTGACGCCGACAAATTGGCCGCGCAAACTGATAATGTGAAAAGAGCAACAGCATGAACAATTCAACACGGCCAATGGCCCTTAGTGAGCTAGAAGAAGCCAAGCGCGCTCTTGATGTTCCGCTGTTTGCCGGACTGAGCGGAGATGCCGATGTCTCGTTCGAGTTTTTCCCGCCCAAATCAGAAAAGATGGAACGGACCCTTTGGGATAGCGTGGTGACGCTCGAGCCGCTCAATCCGCGCTTTGTTTCGGTTACTTACGGTGCGGGTGGAACCACACGCGAGCGCACTCATGCGACCGTGGCGCGGATTGCCAAGGAGACCAATATTCCGGCGGCCGCGCATCTGACCTGCGTAGATGCGAGCAAGGAAGAGATCGCGGAAGTAGCCAGAGCTTATTGGGACGCGGGCGTCCGGCATATCGTTGCCTTGCGCGGCGACCCGCCCGCACAGGGACAGGCTTTCAAACCGCATCCGCAAGGATATGCCAGCGCCGCCGAGCTGGTAAAGGGCCTGACCGATATCGCGCCGTTCGAAATATCGGTCGCCGCCTATCCGGAGACCCATCCGGAAGCCGATTGTCCGCAAAGCGACCTCGACAATCTGAAACGCAAGCTGGATGCCGGAGCAAGCCGGGCGATCACCCAGTTTTTCTTTACCGCAGAAGCTTTTTTCCGGTTTCGCGACGCGGCAGCAGCAGCCGGTATTGATGCGGAGCTTGTGCCGGGCATCCTGCCGGTTTCCAATGTTGCCCAGACCCGCAAATTTGCAGGCATGTGCGGCGCGGAAATTCCGCCATGGATGAACGATCTGTTCGAAGGGCTGGATGACCATCCCTCGGCGCGACAATTGATAGCGGCCACCGTGGCAGCCGAATTGTGCCGCAAGCTTTATGCCGGAGGCGTCCGCCAGTTCCATTTCTATACGCTCAACCGGGCAGAACTCAGCTACGCAATATGCCACTTGCTCGGCAAGCGGCCCACTGGTGGACGACAGGAGAAGGCGGCATGACCAGCGCGCGCGAACAATTACAGAAACTGGCCTCAGAGCGCATCTTGGTGTTCGATGGTGGCTATGGCACGGCAATCCAGGATTATCGTCTTGGCGAACAGGATTATCGCGGCAGTCTTGACCTGACCGACGACCAGAAGGGCAATAATGATCTGCTCAGCCTGACCCGGCCGGATATTATTGAAGCCATTCATATCAGCTATCTGGAAGCGGGTGCCGATATTATCGAGACCAATACGTTCAGCTCTACCGAGATCAGTCAGGCCGATTATGGTTGCGAGCATCTCGTTCGCGACCTGAACGTCAAATCAGCGGAGATCGCGCGCGCGGCCTGCGAAAAAGCGGAAGCCAAGGATGGACGGCCGCGCTTCGTTGCCGGGTCGATCGGCCCGACCAACAAGACACTGTCGCTTTCACCCGACGTCAACGATCCGGGCTTCCGTGAGATTGAATATGATTATCTGAAAGGCGTGTACCGCGCGCAATGCGATGCGCTGATCGACGGCGGAGTCGACTTTTTGTTGATCGAAACGATTTTCGATACTCTCAACGCCAAATGCGCCGGAATGGCAGCGATGGAAGCCGCCGAGGCGAGCGACCGTGACGTGCCACTGATGATATCGATGACCCTGACCGATCTGTCCGGGCGCAATCTGTCCGGCCATACGGTCGAGGCTTTCTGGCACGCCGTGCGCCACTTGAAGCCGCTGACCATCGGTCTCAACTGTTCCTTCGGGGCAGACCAGCTCCGTCCGCACCTGGCGATGCTGGCGAAAGAGGCGGACACGTTGATCATGGCCTATCCCAATGCCGGCCTGCCCAATGATCTTGGTGAATATGACGAAATGCCGGATGAGACCGCAGAATTGATCGGTGACTGGCTGAAAGACGGTCTGGTCAATATTGTCGGCGGCTGCTGTGGCACGACGCCCGACCATATCGCAGCGATCGCCAAGGCCGTGGCCGACCAGGAGCCGCGCAAGATTCCGGACATTTCGGTGCATACGCGCCTGGCCGGACTGGAACCGTTCAACATGGCGGCATAGGCCGACCAGCAACAGCGTTCGTGTCGCCTCCGCCATGAACGAATTGAATAATTAATTGCCTTCCGGCTTCGGCCGAGACCAACGGATGACATCACAACATTATGACACAATCCTCCTCCACCAATTTCGTCAACGTCGGCGAGCGCACGAATGTTACCGGGTCTGCAAGATTCAAGAAGCTCATCCTCAACGATGACTATGAGGCCGCCGTCGAGGTTGCCCGCCAGCAGGTCGAAAATGGCGCGCAGGTGATCGATATCAACATGGACGAGGGCCTGCTCGACGCGCATCATGCGATGACCACCTTTCTCAAGCTGATCTCTGCCGAACCCGATATTGCCCGCGTGCCGGTGATGATCGACAGCAGCAAATGGTCGGTAATCGAGGCGGGGCTGAAATGCGTGTCCGGCAAGCCGATCGTCAACTCTATCTCGATGAAGGAAGGCGAGGCGGAATTCCTCGATCACGCGCGCAAATGCATGGCTTATGGTGCCGCTGTGGTGGTCATGGCCTTCGATGAAACCGGACAGGCCGACACCAAGCAACGCAAGATCGAGATTTGCGAACGCGCCTACAAGCTGCTCACCGGCATCGGTTTCCCGCCGGAAGATATTATTTTCGATCCCAATGTGTTCGCAATCGCGACCGGGATTGACGAGCATCGCCGCTATGGACTCGACTTCATCGAGGCCACCCGCGAAATCAAGAAACGCTGCCCGCACGTCCATATTTCCGGGGGACTTTCAAACCTGTCCTTCAGTTTCCGTGGCAACGAACCTGTACGCCGGGCGATGCACAGCGTATTCCTCTATCATGCCATTCCCGCCGGAATGGACATGGCGATCGTCAATGCCGGACAGCTGGATATTTATGATGATATCAATCCCGAATTGCGCGAACATTGCGAAGATGTCGTGTTCGACCGCCGCGAGGATGCAACCGACCGACTGATCACACTCGCCGAAAAATTCCGCGGAACCGACGAAGTGGCGGAAAAGGCGGCGGCCGAATGGCGCGGCTATGAAGTGCACAAGCGGCTGGAACATGCGCTGGTCAAGGGCATCGACGCGCATATCATCGAAGATACCGAGGAAATGCGGCTGGCGGTCAAGGATCGCGAGGGCCGACCGATCGAGGTCATCGAAGGACCCCTGATGGACGGCATGAATGTCGTCGGCGACCTGTTCGGTTCGGGCAAGATGTTCCTGCCGCAAGTGGTTAAATCCGCCCGCGTCATGAAAAAGGCGGTCGCCCATCTTTTTCCCTATATCGAGGCCGAAAAAGACGAGAATGCCAAGGGCAAGGGCCGGATCATCATGGCCACGGTCAAGGGCGACGTGCATGATATCGGCAAGAATATCGTCGGGGTCGTGCTGCAATGCAACGGCTTTGAAGTCATCGATCTGGGGGTGATGGTATCATGGACCGATATATTGAAGGCCGCGAATGAGAATGACGCGGATATCATAGGTCTGTCCGGACTGATCACACCGTCGCTCGACGAAATGGTCACCGTTGCCGAAGAAATGGAGCGGGCAAAAATGACAATGCCGCTGCTGATCGGCGGCGCGACCACCTCCAAAACCCATACGGCGCTGCGCATTGAACCCGCCTACAGCGGCCCGACCATCCATGTTCTCGATGCCAGCCGCGCCGTCGGCGTGGCCTCGCAGCTGGTCAGCGACACCCAGGCCGTGGGCTTTGTCGCCAAAACCCGGGAAGAATATGAACAGGTCCGCATCGCGCGGGCGGGCAAGACCGGCAAAAAACTGGCGACACTCGAGGAAGCCCGCGCCAATGCCGCCAAGATCGACATGAGTCTAAAGGCTGGCGCACCCGCGAAACCCGGATTGCATGTCTATGAAGACTGGGATCTTGCGGATCTGCGCGACTATATCGACTGGACCCCGTTTTTCAGAGCGTGGGAACTGGCCGGCAATTATCCCGCCATTCTGACCGACAAGATTGTCGGCGAGAGCGCGACCGACCTGTTTCGCGATGCCCAGGCGATGCTCGACCAGATTATCGACGAAAAATGGCTTACCGCCAAGGGCGTGGCCGGCCTCTGGCGAGCCCGGAGGGAAGGCGATGATATTCTCGTCGCGCCGCAAAATGACGAATATATCTTGCCCATGTTGCGCCAGCAGGTCGTCAAACGCGG
>NZ_JBATHY010000082.1:0-1817 GCF_049667325.1 Parasphingorhabdus sp.
GCCTTGCAGGTCGTCGAGCGAGGCATTCTTGACCGCGCGCGCCGTGCCGAAATGTAGCAATAGCGCCTTTTTGCGCGCCGGACCGATGCCCGGCACGTCATCCAGCGAGCTATGGCCGACGGATTTGGCGCGTCTGGTCCGGTGCGCGCCGATCGCGAAGCGGTGGGCTTCGTCGCGCAAGCGCTGGAGATAGAAAAGCACGGGGCTGTTCATCGGCAGATTGATTTGCCGGCCATCAGGCAGGTGGAATGTCTCGCGCCCCGCATTGCGGTCGGGTCCCTTGGACACGCCGATCATCACGACATCCTCGACCCCGATTTCGGCCAGTGCGCCACGGGCTGCGCTCATCTGACCCTTGCCGCCGTCGATCAGCACCAGATCGGGCCACTCGCCTTTCTCGCGATCCGGGTCTTCCCTTTGTGCGCGGGAGAAACGCCGATCGAGCACTTCGCGCATCATCGCGAAATCGTCGCCTGGAACGATATCCGGATTTTTGATATTGAACTTGCGATAGGCGTTCTTGCGGAACCCCTCGGGGCCGGCAACAACCATGCCGCCGACCATATTCGTGCCCTGAATATGGCTGTTATCGTAAATTTCGATCCGGTCCGGCACCGCATCAAGTTCAAGCAGATCGACCATCTCGCGCATGATCTTTGCTTGCGTCGAGGTTTCTGCCAGACGCCGGTCAAGCGCATCCTCGGCATTGCGGCTGGCCTGCGTCAGCAGTTTCCGGCGATCCCCGCGCTGAGGCTTGGATACGCTGACCTTATAGTCGGCCTTGGTGCTCAGCGCCTCGGCCAGCAATTCCGCGTCGGGCAATTCCCGGTCGAGCAATACCAGCTTTGGCGGCGGCATCTGATCGTAAAATTGCATCAGGAAACTGGAAAAAACTTCCTCGATCTCGACATTTGTGGTGTGCGCCGGAAAGAAGCTGCGATGGCCCCAGTTCTGGCCGCCCCGAATGAAGAAGGCCTGGATGCAGACAGAGGACCCCTTGGCAGCCAGCGCAAAAATATCGGCGTCCGGCAGTCCTTGCGCATTGATCGCCTGATTGCCCTGGATGAAGGTCAGCGCTTTCAGCCGGTCGCGATAGACCGCCGCCATTTCGAAATCGAGGCCTTCGGCAGCCTTTTCCATCGCCCCGCCAAGCTTGTTCTGCACCGCTGTCGATTTGCCCGACAGAAAATCGCGCGCATCCTCGACCAGCTCGGCATATTCATCCTTAGCGACCCGATCGACACAGGGCGCCGAACAGCGCTTGATTTGATAGAGCAGGCAGGGCCGTGACCGGTTGTTGAAAAAACTGTCGGTGCAGGAGCGCAACAGAAACAGCTTTTGCAAGGCGTTGATCGTCCGGTTGACCGAACCGGCGCTGGCAAAGGGGCCAAAATATTGCCCCTTGATCCGCTGCGCTCCGCGATGCTTGGTAATCCGCGGAAAATCATGATCATCGCGCAGCAGGATGAAGGGGAAGCTTTTATCGTCGCGCAGCAACACATTATAAGCGGGCCGGAATTTCTTGATCAGTTGGGCTTCTAGCAACAGTGCCTCGGCTTCGCTGCCGGTCGTCACAATGGTCATCGAGCGGGTTTGCGCGACCATCCGCAACAGTCGCTGGGGCAGCCGGTTCATCTGGACATAGGCACCGACGCGGGACTTTAGCGACCGCGCCTTGCCGACATAGAGCACATCGCCGCGCTTGTCCTGCATCCGGTAGACGCCAGGCCGCGTGGGCAGCGTGTTCAACACCTCGCGGATAGCCGCCATTCCGGCTTCGAGATCGGGCGTATCGCCCTCCCCACGCACCGCATAGG
>NZ_JBATHY010000083.1:0-3734 GCF_049667325.1 Parasphingorhabdus sp.
TCATTGGAAGAGTTGGAAGCATGTTTGGCGTTGGGCGATTGCGACCTGATGGCGGAGATAGAAGAAGATGCACGCTATGCACCTTATCTCGAACGTCAGGAATCGGAGTTGCGCGATCTTCGCGCGAACGAACAGATCCGTTTCGGTGACGATATGGAATATGCGGCCATCGCCGGACTTTCGAACGAAATGGTCGAACGTCTGACTACGGCGCGGCCCGAAACACTGGCTGCCGCGTCCCGGATCAGGGGAATAACCCCAGCCGCGCTCGCCGCGATTCTTGTCTATGCCCGACGCCGGAACAACAGGAACTTGGCCGCATGACGGAAGAAGAAGCGCAAGCCTGGCTTCGCGCAGAATATGATGTTTCACGTGAAACATGGCAAAAACTGGAATCGTTCAACGCATTGCTGCGAGATGAAATGCAGCACCAGAACCTGATTTCCAAGGCCAGCGCGGATAGTCTTTGGTCCCGTCATATCGTCGATAGCGCCCAGCTGTTGAGGTACGCGCCTGCGCCGGATGCGGGAAAAATCTGGCTTGATCTTGGCACCGGGGCCGGCTTTCCAGGTATCGTGATTGCAATTCTGACTCCGTTCAGGGTGTGCATGGTCGAGTCCCGCAAACGTCGAGCCGAGTTCCTGAATAAGGTGGTCAAGGAGACCAGCATAGGCGATCACGCTACGGTTGTTGCAGACCGGTTGGAGAATATGGAGAGTTTTCCGGCGGACGTAATCAGTGCCCGTGCCTTTGCCCCGCTAGATCGGCTCATCGCACTTTCGCACCGGTTTTCCACAGAAAATACGGTTTGGCTCTTACCAAAGGGAAAAAATGCGGTAAGGGAACTTAAAGGCCTGTCGCCAAAACGGCAAAAAATGTTCCACGTGGAACATAGTTTGACCGATCCGAACGCCGGAATCTTGGTGGGAAAGGGCTAGAAACCTATTTTATAGGGCTGAACAGACCATGGTTCGTATCGCAATAGCCAATCAAAAAGGCGGCGTAGGCAAGACAACAACAGCAATTAATATGGCGACAGCACTGGCAGCCACCGGCTGGAAAGTGCTGCTGATCGACCTTGATCCGCAAGGCAATGCCTCGACCGGTCTCGGACTGTCGCAGGGAGACCGGGTCAATAGCAGCTACGACCTGCTGATCAATGATGTGCCTCTGGCCGAATGTATCAACCAGACAAAGGTTCCGGGGCTGGAAATCGTACCCGCCACCGTCGATCTTTCTGGCGCCGAAGTCGAGCTGGTCGGGTTCGAGGAGCGCACCCATCGCCTGAAAAAGGCGCTCGACACAGCCGACAACGGTCGATGGGATATTTGCCTGATTGACTGCCCGCCATCGCTCGGGTTGCTCACCCTCAACGCTATGGTTGCGGTGGAATCGCTGCTGGTTCCGCTGCAGTGCGAGTTTTTCGCGCTCGAGGGGCTGAGCCAGTTGCTGCAAACCGTCGAGCGGATTCGCGCCCGATTCAATCGCCAGCTTTCGGTGATGGGTGTGGTCCTGACTATGTATGACCGGCGCAACAAGCTGACCGAACAGGTGTCCGACGACGTGCGGGCCTGTCTGGGCGATGTGGTGTTCGAAACCGTGATCCCGCGCAATGTCCGGCTTTCCGAAGCCCCGAGCCACGGCCTGCCGGCGCTGATCTACGATTATCGGTGCAGCGGTTCGGTCGCCTATATTGACCTTGCGCGCGAGTTGATAGGACGCTTGCCCGACAGAAAGGTGGCTGCATGATGGCTGAAGAAAAAGCCCAAGAGGAAACCAACAAGAAAGCGCCAAAGCGCGTAACCGGCCTGGGCCGGGGACTCAACAGCTTGTTCGGAGACATCCAGCGGGAAGAGCCTATTGTAACCACCGGACTGTCTGCCAGCGATGGCAGCGGCTCTGAACAGGCGACTGCCACGACCATTGACGGCCTGCGCTCGATTGCGATTTCCGATATCCGGCCCAATCCTGATCAGCCGCGCCAGACATTCAATACCGACGCTCTCGACGAGCTGGCCGACAGTATGAGGCAGCGCGGTGTCATTCAGCCAATCGTTGTCCGTCCGTACGGCAAGACTTTCCAGATCGTTGCCGGCGAACGCCGCTGGAGGGCCGCGCAACGCGCCCGCCTGCACCAGATTCCCGCGGTCGTCCGGAATCTCAATGACGAAGAGACGCTTGAAATCGCCATCGTCGAAAACGTCCAACGCAAGGACCTGAATGCCATCGAAGAGGCAGAAGCCTATGCGAAACTGAGTCTGGATTTCGGGCATAGCCAGTCCAGGCTAGCCGAAATTGTCGGGAAATCACGGAGTCATATCGCCAATCTGATGCGCTTGCTCGAGCTGCCGGACGGTGTGAAGGCTCTTGTTGTCGACGAGAAATTGTCCATGGGCCACGCCCGTGCGTTGATCAACGCACCCAATGCAGATGAACTGGCGCTTCAAATTGTCAAACAGGGATTGTCGGTCCGGAATGTAGAGCGTCTGGTTCGCAAATCGCTGGCAGGCGAAAAGCCGTCGTCGGCGAGGAAACAGGCGCTGATGTCGGAGACCGATGCGGACATCCAGGCACTGGAAACACATCTGGGCGATTTGCTTGGATTGAAGGTTAGTATCCAGTCGAACGGGCAGGGCGGGGCAATGTCGATCGAATATGCCAATCTGGACCAGCTTGATCTGATCTGTCAGCGTCTCACCGGCGAACATATCTAGGTTCCGGAAATCGCAACATCCGACAATGACCTTGGCTCATAGCAAATAGTCGCACTCCCGACGCACTCTTGATGCCGAAAAACCATATATATCAATATCTTGACTGGTCAATGAAAAATTAACCATGGCTGGCAGCAAAGTTTTATCCTTTCCCTCCGATAAGCAGGGTTGAATGTTGGCTCTGGCGACGTTCCGGTCAGTGGGTTTGACGGGAGCGCACCGCAATTGCTCTTTCAATGTTGAAAAAAAATAGGGACCAGAACTTATGTCTAAATTTATCAAAGCCGCTATGGCTTCTTCTGTACTTGCTGCGTCTGTCATGGGCGCAAGCGCTGCAAATGCTGCAACCGCTTCTGCTGATGCACGTGCAAACATCCTGCAACAGGTTACAGTTACCAACACTTCTGACCTCGACTTTGCAACCATCGTAGCCGGCGCTGCTGCATCAACCGTGGTTGTTGCGCCTGTAACGGGAACCGTTGGTTGTGGTGTCGGGCTTGTTTGTTCCGGTACGACGACTGCTGCTGGATTCAGCTTAACCGGTACAACCGGAGAGACAGTTACAATTGCTACCGACCCGTCGGTTACCTTGGTCAACGGCACGAACTCAATGACTGCCAGCTTGCTGTCTAGTGCCGCTTTGCACGTGATCACCGGTGTTGCCGCTACCGATACATTTTCGGTTGGTGGTACGCTCAGCGTGGGTGCTGGCCAAGCTGATGGAGCCTATCTCGGTTCGTTCAATGTCACAGTTAACTACCAGTAAAAACTGAACGGACGGCACAAAAGCTGTCCATCAGTACTACAGAACGCCCGTTCGCGACTCCGGTCGCGGACGGGTTTTTTTCTGCTCCATCTCCAGGCCCCTTTCCAGCGCGGGCAATGGTCAAAAATCATCCATGGTTAGCGCTTTGGTAACCCTCTTTGCCCATAAGGGCCGTGTGGGGAAAGGCGTCGAGACCAGCCTCTCCGAATGACCAGTTAAAGCCGGAGAATATAATGACCATCCAGAGATTCAAA
>NZ_JBATHY010000084.1:0-4982 GCF_049667325.1 Parasphingorhabdus sp.
GCGCAGGCGTTTGTCGATGTCAATGTGACGGGGACGCTCAACTTGTTGGAGGCTGCGGCTCGGGCGGGCCATGACCGGTTCATCTTTACGTCCACGACTTCGCTGATGATATCGGATCAGGTGCGCGCGGGAAGGGCCGGCGGTGCCGGGGAAGCCTACTGGCTGGATGAAGATTTCGGGCCGCTGAAACCGCGCAATATCTACGGGGTGACCAAGCTGTCGGCCGAACATCTCTGCCGTCTGTACAGCAAAATGCACGGCATGGATGTCGCGATATTGCGGACCGGGCGGTTTTTTCCGGAGGATGACGACACGCTGAAACAGCCCAGCGGCCCCAATCTCAAGGCCAACGAATTTCTGAATCGCCGGCTTACCGTCGAGGATGCCGCGGATGCCCATATTGCCGCGCTGGAGAAGATCGTCGGTCTGGGCTGTGAAACCTTTATATTGTCCGCGCCACCGCCGTTTGACCGGTCCGAAGCGGCGGAACTGATGCGCGATGCGCCCGCCATTATCACGCGCCAATTCCCGCAAGTGGAGGAACTCTATCGCCGGCATGGCTGGGTGCTCCCCGATCGTATCGAGCGTGTCTATGATCCCGCGAAAGCGGAGCGCCTGCTTGGTTTTCGCTGTGCAACCGATTTTTCGACCATAGTTTCCGCGTTAGCGGATGGGAAGCCATTGCCGTTTCAGCATGACCCGTCTTACGTTTCTCCAAAAGAGCCGACCAATGCGCGTTGCTGAAGCTGTGCGTCAGGCGCGCAGTGTCTCCCAGGGCCCGGTGATCGCATAAGTATATCCCGGCTCCTGCACATTGACGAACATCGTCCGGCCATCCGGCGAGAAACAGGCACCGCAGAATTCGCTCTTGTCCTTATGGGCGTTGCGGGCGATGTCGTAGATCACGCCGTCCGGTGACAGGCCGCGCAGATATTGGTCGCCGCGTCCGTCTTCGCAGAGGATGATATCGTTCCACGGTGCGACCACCAGATTGTCGCACATATCGAGGGAATCGGCGCTGGTCGACTCAAAGAATAGCTGCAATATTCCGCCTGCCGCCGATCCATCGCCTGCGCTCTCGTCCGGTGTGTAGCGCCAGATCTGGCCGACGCGTTCCGCTCCGCCTTCGGTGCAGGTGAAGTAGAAATCACCGGTCTCTCCATCCATGCGGACCGCATAATCCAGCCCTTCCCCGCGCATGAACTGGGCGGCTCCCGCGGCATGTCCGCGATGGGCGAGATCGCCCTCGGGTGCTTCGACATCGTCCAGATCCAACCATTCGGCGACATGATCCTGCCCGACGACAAATTGCTCAGGCGCATTGCCGCCCCAGTCTTTGGGCCAGTTGGATGTGACGGCGGCTTTCCTGTTCGTGAGAACAAGCGCCTGCAGGCGGCCGCCTTCCAGCAATTTTCCCGGCACCTTGGGGATGAAACGGTAGAACAGGCCGTGACGGGCGTCTTCGGTCATATAGACGATGCCGGTTTTCGGATCGACCGAGGCGGCTTCGTGGGTGAAGCGGCCCATGGCCTTTAGCGGCACGGCATCGATCAAACCGGTCGCGCTCGACGGGGTTTCGAACGCGAATCCGTGAAATTTGCCCGGACCTTCTGACGGCTTGAGCATCTCCTCTTCGCAGCTGAGCCAGCTTCCCCAAGGCGTCGGCCCGCCCGCACAATTGGCAGCAGTACCCGTGAGCACCAGAAAATCCTTCTCCAGACGCTTGTTTTTCAGATCATAGACGAGTTTGGTTACGCCGCCGAAAAACGGTGACCCGTCTTTCTTGCGGTCATAAAGCTGGCTTTCGGTGACCCGGTCGAGCAGCTCGTTGCCCTTGCCGAATGGGCTACCGGTGGCAGAATCCAGCCAGTTTTCATGATTGCGCATCAAAATGCATTTATCGGCGGAACCCGGATGGGCGAAACAGGCCATGCCGTCGGGTCGCCCCGGCCGGAAAAAGCCGTCGGACATTGCCCCGCCGGTTTCAGTGACCAGAGCATAGGAAAAACCCGTAGGCAGATCGAGGCGCCTTGCAGGGTCCGGAATGAGAGCAAATCCCTTGTTCGCACTATGGGCCCGGGCGCATCCGGCAATCGAGAAGGAGGCATAGAATATGCCGACGGCTTGCGCGGACCGCATGAAGTCTCTTCGGGATAGTGTCATCGATCAATTTTCCTGTTAGCGTGGTTGCGAAAGTCCAACATGGACGAGGCCAGAATTTACCGACCAGAGAAAACAGAAATATGACCTACACCCTGATCACCGCTAATCGCAACTATTCCAGCTGGTCGCTGCGCCCATGGATATTGATGAAGGCGCTGGAAATTTCGTTTTCGGACCAGATCATATATTTTGAAGAAGAAAATTATGACCGGTTTCGCGAGTTTGCGCCCAATGGCCAAGTACCATGTCTCAAAGACCAGCGTGAAGATGGCAGCACGCGCACGATCTGGGATTCTCTGGCAATCGCGGAATATCTCGCCGAGCGCCATCCGGGTTGCTGGCCAGAGGATGAAGGAGCGCGGACATGGTCACGTTGTGCATCGGCAGAAATGCACGGCGGGTTCGGACCGCTGCGGAATCTTTGCACGATGAATGTCGGCGTGCGGGCAAGTTTGCACAAAGTCGAGAAGCCCCTGCAACGCAATATCGACCGGATCGGCGAGCTGTTCGCGCAAGGACTGGACAAATTTGGCGGACCCTGGCTGGCCGGAGACAGGTTCTCTATCGTCGATGCTTTCTATGCGCCGGTTGCCTATCGGGTGCGCAGCTATGGGCTCGATATCGGAGCAGCAGGCCAGGCGTGGGTCGATCATGTCATCGCGCATCCGGCGATGCAGGACTGGGAACGTCAGGCGCTCGCCGAACCGCAACGCGAAGTCGGTCACGAAGAAGAACTGGCAACGGCCGCGACCATAACGGCGGATTTCCGGGTGAGTTAGTGCCCCGGTGCAGGCATTGACGTGCTCCGGCGCAGGCCGGAGTCCAGACGATCGGGAGGGATCATTCTGGGCCCTGCCCTTCGGCAGGGAACAGGTGTGGTCGGCCCAGCGTCAGGGCTCGGCATCAAGTGCGGAGCACAAGCCTCGGGCTCCGCATCAGATGCGGAGCAGATGCCGCTAAACTTGACTGAATCCCGCCCTTCCTGCAAAGGCACTTCTTCCCAATGTTGCGGCGCAGCATTTTTTCGATTGACGGAGGCTGGCCATGGCGATTCACAGTGATTTTCGGCGCGACTGGCTGCAGAATCCGAGAACCGAATTTCTCGCCGGGCTGGTGGTCGCGCTGGCGCTGATTCCCGAGGCGATCGGCTTTGCGATTATCGCCGGGGTCGATCCGCGGGTCGGACTTTATGCCAGTTTCTCGATCGCCGTGATCATTTCGATGATCGGCGGGCGTCCCGGGATGATCAGCGCGGCGACCGCCGCCGTGGCGGTACTCGTGGTGCCGCTGGTGCGCGATCATGGCGTCGAATATCTGTTCGCCGCAACGATAGTGATGGGCATATTCCAGGCGATAGCCGCCTTGCTGCGGCTCGACCTGCTGATGCGCTTCGTGTCGCGCTCGGTGATCACCGGCTTCGTCAACGCGCTGGCAATCCTGATCTTCATGGCCCAAATTCCGCAGATGACCGGAGCAGCCTTTACCTGGCAGACCTACGCGATGATCGCGGGCGGTCTGGCGATCATCTATGGCCTGCCGCGCATCACGACTTTGGTGCCTTCGCCGCTCGCCGCGATCATTGTGCTCGCTGGCCTCAGCATCGCCTTAAAGGCGGATGTGTTCACCGTTGGCGATATGGGCGAGCTGCCCGACAGCCTGCCGTGGTTCCATATCCCGCAAATTCCGATCACCTGGGAAACGCTGCAGATCATCGCGCCTTATTCATTGGCGATGGCGGCCGTCGGACTGCTGGAATCCTTGCTCACCGCCTCGATTGTCGATGACATGACCGAAACCCGCAGCGACAAGAAGCGCGAAGCCTACGGCCAGGGCATTGCCAATTTTGTCACCGGCTGGATCGGCGGAATGGGCGGCTGCGCGATGATCGGTCAGTCGGTGATCAATATCAAATCCGGCGGCCGGCGCCGGCTCTCGACCTTTGTCGCGGGCGTGATGCTGCTGGTGCTGATTGTCGGCCTCGGCCCATTGGTTGCGCAAATCCCGATGCCGGCTCTGGTTGCGGTGATGATCTTTGTGGCGATCAGTACCTTCCGCTGGAAAAGCTTTACCGAGATTACCCATCATCCCTGGCCGTCCAATGTCGTGATGATCGCTACGGTCGTGATGGTTGTCGCCACCCATGATCTGTCGATCGGTGTGCTGTCCGGCGTGTTGCTGTCCGGCATATTCTTTGCCTGGAAGGTTCGCCAGCTGGTCACGATTCAGGATTTTGTCGAGATTACTACCCACCGCTATATTTTCGGCGGGCAGATTTTCTTCGGTTCGGTTGACCTGATGTACGAAGCGATCGAGTTTAACGAAGATGGCATCGAAAAAGTCGTCATCGATGTGCACGACGCCCATTTCTGGGACATCAGCGCCACCGGCATGCTGGAGAAAATCGTCGACCGCCTGAAAAACGAGGGCAAGCAGGTCGAACTGATCGGGCTCAACGAAGCCAGCGCGACGATCGTCGAGAAATATAGCGAAAGCGATCGTCCGTTCGAGAGCATGGGGGTTGTTGGGCATTGATGTGCGAGTGCAGGCCGGGGAACTAGAGGCGGACATTGATGTGCTCCGGCGCAGGCCGGAGTCCAGACGATCGCACAGGATCATTCTGGGCCCTGCCCTTCGGCAGGGAGCAATAATCGCCAGTTGACCACACCCGGCCTTTGCCGCACATCTGCTCCAAACCTAAACAGGAGCCCCTCATGATCAAACTGCACCATCTCGGCTATTCCCGCTCGTCCCGTATCATCTGGCTCTGTGAAGAGGGCGGCATCGAATATGAGATGGTGACCTATCACCGCGACCCGAAG
>NZ_JBATHY010000085.1:0-3026 GCF_049667325.1 Parasphingorhabdus sp.
AAAGGGGGTCTGCCACTGGTTCCCTTGCGAGATATCCCGGACGCCAGAAGGCGAACAGCAGGATCGCCAGCAACAACGATGGCAAGAACAGGCGCGGTGATAGCACTAGCAACGCCGCACCATGAACGAGGTCAAAAAGACGGTCATGATCTTCATGTCCGCCCGAAACGCCGGAAAATCCAGCATTTCGGGCCGCTTGTCCTGATTTGGAACTCCAATCCGATCAAGCCTTACCGTTCACTAGCCCATAGTCGGGATAACAAAGGCATCCTTGTTACCGCCATCGGCGGTTCCATCGGGCCAGCGCTGGGTGATGGTCTTGACCTTGGTCCAGAATTTCACGCCTTCCATGCCGTGCTGGTTGGTGTCACCGAATGCGCTGCGTTTCCAGCCGCCGAAGCTGTGATAGGCAACCGGTACCGGGATCGGTACATTGATACCGACCATTCCGACGTTGACCCGGCTGGCGAATTCGCGGGCGGCGTGGCCGTTGCGGGTGAAGATCGCGACGCCATTGCCATATTGATGCTGGCTGGGCAGCGCGAGCGCTTCTTCAAAATTCTTGGCGCGGACGATTTGCAGGACGGGCCCGAAAATCTCTTCCTTGTAGCTTTCCATATCGGTGGTGACATGGTCGAACAGAGACGGTCCAATGAAACAGCCATCTTCATGGCCTTGCAACGAGAAGCCGCGGCCATCGACAACCAGTTCCGCGCCTTCGTCAACGCCGGTCTGGATCCAGTTCTCGACCCGCTGTTTATGGGCAGGATTGACCACCGGTCCGTAATGGGCTTCTTCGTCGGTCGACACGCCGACCCGCAAGGCGGCCATCGCCGGGATCATTTTCTCGCGGAGACGTTCTGCGGTTTCTTCTCCTACCGGGACGACAACCGGCAACGCCATGCAGCGTTCGCCGGCCGACCCGAAGGCAGCGCCAGACAGATCATTCACGACCTGATCGAGATCCGCATCGGGTAGCACGATACCATGGTTCTTCGCGCCGCCCATCGCCTGGACCCGCTTGCCGGCGGCCACACCGCGCTGATAGACATAATGGGCGATATCAGAGGAACCTACGAAGCTGATCCCGCCAATCGCGGGGTGATCGAGTATCGCATCGACCATTTCCTTGTCGCCGTGAAGACATTGCAAGATACCCTCCGGCAATCCCGCTTCGATCATCAGTTCGCACAGCCTTACCGGTACCGACGGATCACGCTCCGATGGTTTCAGGATGAAAGCATTACCAGTCGCGATCGCCGGGCCGAACATCCACATAGGGATCATCGCCGGGAAGTTGAACGGGGTGATGCCGGCGCCGATACCGATCGGCTGGCGCATCGAATAGACGTCGATGCCGGGGCCGGCGCCCTGGGTATATTCGCCCTTCAGGACATGCGGGATGCCGCAGCAGAATTCGATGACTTCGAGCCCGCGCTGCACATCGCCCTTGGAATCGGCGATGACCTTGCCATGTTCGATCGACAGCATATGCGCCAGTTCGTCCATATGCGCTTCGACCAGTTCCTTGAACTTGAAGAAGACCCGCGCGCGTCGCTGCGGATTGGTCGCCGCCCAGGCCGGTTGCGCGGCCAGCGCCGCCTCTACCGCCTTGTCCAGCACTGCCGCATCGCCAAGATCGACTTTGGCCTGGATACCGCCATTATTGGGATCGAATACATCGCTCTGGCGGGACGCTGTTGCGGTTCCTCCAGAGGCCAGAACATGGGTAATCGTACGCATTGAAAAGACTCCTGATTGCATTTGCAGGCTATATGCTATTAACCGCGCCAATGCACAACTCCTGTAGCGCTATCTTTACCGACACGATTGCATGAGTAATGATTTCGCAATCGGTCAGGACCGACCCCTCGCCGGGATCGTAACCCGCTTGGCGGCGATGCTATCGCTCGCGTTCATGTTCGCCTTCGTCAAACTGGCCGGCGAGCAAGGCGTGCATGTCACCGAAAGCCTGTTCTACCGCCAGCTGATCGCGATGCCGCTGATCTGCTTCCTGATCTGGCGCAGTCAGGTGGGCTGGCCATCGATCATCTCGGACAAGCACCGGCTCCATATCTTGCGCTCCTGTCTCGGCATTTTTGCCATGGGCCTGAATTTCTGGGCGATGACCCTGCTGCCGCTGGCCGACGCGACCACGATCAGCTTTACCGTGCCCCTGTTCGCCACCCTGTTCGCCGCACTGATCCTGCGGGAGAAAGTTGGCATCCGGCGCTGGTCGGCGATTCTGATCGGTTTTGTCGGCGTGCTCATCGTTGTCCAGCCCGGCGGATCGCTGATCCCCGCCTTTGGCGCAGCGGTGGCGCTGGCCGGGGCGCTGGTGACGGCATCTGTAACGCTGGTCATCCGCATATTGGGCCGCACCGAGACCAGCGTCGTCACGATCTTCTGGTTCTCGGTCTACACCCTGCCCGCGCTCGCCGTCTGCGCCTATATTTACGGCGGTGGCCATGATGCCAAGACCTGGGGCTATTTGCTCGGCATCGGCATATTCGGTGCGCTCGGCCAGCTGTGTATCACCCAGTCGCTGCGCTATGCGCCGGTGTCGACGATCGTGCCGATGGACTATAGCGCGCTGATCTGGGCAACCATTTTCGGTATCGTCCTTTTTGGCCAATATCCCGGCCTGTCGATCTGGCTGGGCGCGCCGATCATCATCGGCTCGGGCCTGTTCATCGCCTGGCGCGAACATGCAAAGTCGAGCAAGCTGGCGGTTGCGAAGGCGGAGCAAAGCGCATAACCTCCTTGGCGTGGGAGAGAGATTCATGCTGAACATCAAGCATTTCATTGCTGCGGCGCTAACATTGACCATCAGCACCAGCGCGCTGGCCGAGGAGGCACCGGCGACGCTCCCCTATTCCGAAGTCACCATTTTTGAAGCCGCCAAGATCATCACCATGGAACCGGGCTATCCGGAGGCGAAATATGTCGCCACCGCCGATGGGATCATCCTCGGTCTCGGCCAGTCGCTGGAAGAGTTGGAAGCATGGACCAAGGAACGCAAGGTC
>NZ_JBATHY010000086.1:0-6571 GCF_049667325.1 Parasphingorhabdus sp.
GTGGCGGAAGATTCAGTCGACGACATCCGGGGTGTGGTCCAGGCACGCGACATTGTCGCCGCGCAATTGGGTGGTGAGGTTCTGGATCTGCGCAAATTGATGCGCCCGCTCGAAAAAGTACCCGACCAGCTGGACGCCCTCGACGCGCTGGACATTCTCAGGGAAGCGGAAGTGCCCATGATTTTGGTGCACGACGAATATGGCCATTTCGAGGGGATTGTGACGCCCAATGACCTGCTCAGTTCGATCGCCGGCGAATTTATTTCTGATCAGGATGAAAGAACGCAGCGCAGCCTGATCGAACGCGCCGACGGCAGCTTTCTGGTTTCCGGGGCCATGGCGATCGACGCGCTCGCTGAACGACTCGGAATCAGGCTATCGGAAGACCGTGACTATGCCACGGTTGCCGGTCATGCACTGGCGCAATTGCGCCACCTGCCCGAAGAGGGCGAAACCTTCGAAGACCAGGACTGGATATTCGAGATTGTCGATATGGACGGCCGCAAGATCGACAAGCTGATTGTCCGGGCCGGCAATCCGGAAGTCGATTGATCACTCGATCCTAGAGCTTTCCGTATTTCTTCTCGAAGCCGGCAATATCATCCTTGGCCAGATATTTGGCCTGATCAATCCAGGCGTCTCTAGTGATCCGCCCGGCGAAACTCTCCAGATATTGATCAACCTCGGTGATTTCCGCCTCTTTCCAATCGGCTATCTGGTCGAACCGCGATATGCCGAGACTGTTGAGTAGCACGTTGAGTTTCGGACCGACGCCTTTGATCAGACGCAGATTGTCCGGTTCACCGACCGGTGCCGGAATTTTCGGCTTGCCGGCGGGAGGGGGTGTCGCTGCAGCTTTGGCAGCCGGTTCGGCGCGTGGTCTCGGAACGGTAACAGCCGGTTTTGTTGCTGCCTTCGCTGAAGGAGCAGGCGCTTTGGCCGGCGCAGGAACGGGCGCTGCTGGTCGGGCTGGCTCGGGCCGGGATTGTTCCGGAGGGACCGGTTCGCCGGCTTTTTCCAGAAGTCCGTCCTCGGCATTGAACTTTTCGACGGTGGAAGCTTCGCGGCCGGATGCAGCCCAGACCCAAAAAGCCGTGGCGATGCCAATGAACAGTGCAATCGCGTAAAGCAGCCAATTGGCGGTAATCAGCGTTATCATCTTGTCAAAACCCCATTGTGAATCTGGCTCATCGCCTCTGTCGGCTAATATTCTTCCGTGCTTCGGCCCCAGATAAACCAGCCAATGGCGAGGCCAATTGCAAAAGTAACCAGCAGGAGCAACAGATTTTCAAGCAAAAGTGGCATCGTTCATTCTCCCTGTTGCGCTTTGGCATCATTTTGCGACGAACCGTTTGCAGATCCGATCTGAAATTCTATCCGCCGATTCTGCGCATCGGCCGCAGCATCCGAACCTTTTGCTCGCGGTCGGGCCGATCCGTAGCCAGTTGCGCTGACCAGATTTTGCGAAATGCCGCGATCTACCAAACCGGCCTTGATGCGATCTGCCCGTTCTTGCGACATGGCCTTGTTTACATCGCGATCGCCATTGTTATCGGTATGGCCTTCGACCGCGATCGTTAGTCCTTCACAACCCTTCAGGGCTGCTGCAACCTTGTCCAGAATCTGATTGGATTCCGGCGAGACATAAGCGCTGCCGGAACGGAAGTTGATTTTTCTGCTTTCGGTGATTTTATCGACGCCGTTCTGACATTCGGAAATTTTTTGCAGGGTGGCAGAGCCCACATCGGGTGTCGCGCTACCGTCCTCCTGGGCGGCTTTTTCAAGCTTTTCCTCCCCTTGCCAGCTTGCACCGGATACACCGGGGATTGCGATGACGGCGTTCAGGGCCTCTTGTTTGGCATCGTCCGGCAACTCGCCATCCAGAACGGCGCTGCGGGACAAAGGTTCGCGACCAAAGCGGACGGTCGCGCCATCCAGTCCCCGCGCTGCCAATTCTGTTTCCGCCTGTTGTTCCAGACCGGAGATGAATGTTTCACCGGACAAGACATGGCCGGCCAGTGCCAATGCCACGGTGGCGGCTACGCCGGCCAATAGCTTTCCTCCAACTTCCATAGAAAACCTCAGTCCTTTTTCCGGCACAACGCCATTTTTCGAAATGATTGATCAAAATGGCGGATATTCAAGTGCGAGTCCAGTTGCGTAGCCTCAAAACCCAAAGGCCATCATATTGAAACTGTGCCTATATGAGACAAAAGGTTACCAAATAGGGTTAATTTGGATGAGTATGTTTGTTGGCTTTCCCTGTTCGACCGATTTCCGCTTCAGCTGCTGCTGCCCGCCAGATCATTGAGCTTGCGAAATTCCTGACGCCAATAATCCCCGCCATCACCGCTGAGCAATCCGATATTCCGGAAGTCATAGGAGCCGAGATATTTATCCCCGCGCAGCTTCTGGCCAAAGGCGGCCACCGCGACGGCAAAAGCCATGTCGCCGCGCGGACGACCTGCCGAGCGCAGGTCTTGCGATGCTATTGACCGGGTGATCAACCGCGACTTGTCGCCGTCGGGCAATTTGTAGCGCAACTTGACTTGCGCCATTTCGCCGTTGAAATCCGGTTGCCAGTCAACGACCCGATTGGCCGGATAGCGCCGCTCCGGAAGCCACCCGGACGCATTGGCCGGCATGATTTCATAAAGCGCCGTCACCTGGTGGCCGGCACCGATGTCACCGGCGTCGATCTTGTCATTGGCAAAATCCTCTTCGGCAAGCAGGCGGTTCTCATAGCCGATCAAGCGATATTCCTTCACATGGGCAGGATTGAACTCGATCTGGATTTTGACATCCTTGGCGATGGTAAACAGGGTCGAGCTTAGCTCGGACCCCAGCACTTTGCGGGCTTCCATCGCGCTGTCGATATAAGCATAATTGCCATTGCCGACATTGGCGATGCCCTCCATCAGCTCGTCGCGGATATTGCCGCCGCCATAGCCGAGCATGGTCAGCGTCACGCCGCTTTCGCGCTGCTTCGCGACATATTTCTTGAGCTCGTCGGTGTTTGACGTGCCGACATTGAAATCGCCATCGGTGGCCATGATGATCCGGTTGATCCCGCCGTCGAGGAAATTATCCCGCGCCGTCGAATATGCCAGCTTGAGAGCATCTCCGCCGGCGGTCGATCCGCTGGCATAGAGACAATCGACCGCTTCCTTGACATGGGCCTTGTTCGATGTCGGCGCGAGCAACAGCCCGACCGTGCCCGAATAGACCACGATCGAAACCCGGTCATCGCCGCGCAACTCGCCGGCCAGCGCGGTCAGCGTCGATTTTACCAGCGGCAGCTTGTCCCGGCTGTTCATCGATCCGGAAACATCGACCAGAAAAACCAGATTGGCGCGGGGCCGTTCGTTGCTATCGACATCATAGCCGCGCAGGCCGATTCTCAACAACCGGCTGGCGTCATTCCACGGGGTGGTCGAAATATCGGTGGAGACGCTGAATGGCGTGTCCCGGTTTTTCGGTCTGGGATAGTCATAGCGGAAATAGTTGATCATTTCCTCGGTCCGCACCGCCGCTTCCGGCGGCATACGGCCTTCGTTCAGAAAGCGCCTGACATTGGAATAGCTGCCGGTATCGACGTCGACCGCAAAGGTCGACACGGGTTCGTCGGCGACGCGTTTGATGCTGGCGACGTCCTTGCCTTCATAGCGCTCGCGCTCCTCTGGCTGGGGATAGGGCACCGGGCGGGGATAGGGGTAGGGCGCAATGCTGCGTTCGGCCGCTACTGCCCCGCTGGCAACAGATTTGCCGGTCGTCACGATTTGCGAGGAGATAGGCGGAGGCGGAGGTGGCGGCGGGGCCATCGCCGGGGAGGTGCGTATGGCGCCGTTCCTGATCCGTTGATTGCTGGAGCGATCTTCGTTGACCCGCGAGAAGATGCTGCAATTTACCGGATGGGGCGGTACCGGCCGGGCAATGGAACGCGCGTCGAGTGACGGTGTGGCAGACGTCAACGCGAGTCCCGCAACCGCCAGCACGGAAAAGGTCTTTCCCAGAAAATTGAATTGCCGCATGATTTTTCCTCCACCTTCGGACCCGCTACGAAAGGTGCCGGAGTGAAGCTGACTGCAAAGTGAACGAATGATATGTTGTTACATAAAAATGAGTGGGCAGTGTAGATTTAGAGTGTTGAACAAAACAAGAACACGCTCTATTATATTTCGATGTCGAAAATCTCCCGATCAGAAAAACTGGCGATTCTCGCCGATGCTGCAAAATACGATGCCTCTTGCGCCTCGAGCGGTTCGGTGAAGCGCAATTCGTCGAAGTCTGGCGGTATCGGATCGACCGGGGGCATGGGTATCTGCCACAGCTATGCTCCGGACGGGCGTTGTATTTCGCTGCTGAAAATTCTGATGACCAACTATTGCATGTTCGACTGTCTCTACTGCATCAACCGGTCGTCGAGCAACGTGCGGCGGGCGGCGTTTACGGTTCAGGAGATTGTCGATCTCACATTGGATTTCTACAAGCGCAATTATATCGAGGGCCTGTTTCTGTCCTCGGGCATCATCCGCAGCCCGGATTACACGATGGAGCAATTGGTTGAAGTCGCGCGTCGGCTGCGGGTGGTGCATCGCTACGGCGGCTATATCCATCTGAAAACCATCCCCGAGGCCGATCCGGAGCTTCTCAAACAGGCGGGCCAATATGCCGATCGCCTGTCGATCAACATCGAGTTGCCCGACGATAAATCGATAACGCGACTGGCCCCGGAAAAAGATGGCAAGCTGATCCGCCGGACAATGGCGAATCTCGGCAAGCAGGTTCGCGAAGCAAAAGCGGAACGCAAAATCTCTCGCAAAGCGCCGCTGTTCGCACCGGGCGGCCACAGCACGCAGATGATTGTCGGCGCAGACGCGTCCGACGACGCGAAGATTTTGACGACCAGCAATGGCCTTTATGGCAGCTATGGCTTGAAGCGGGTCTATTATTCCGCCTTCAGCCCGATCCCCGACGCCAGCAGCAACCTCCCGGTCCAGGCCCCGCCCTTGCTGCGCGAACACCGGCTCTACCAGGCCGACTGGCTTTTGCGTTTCTACGGATTTTCCGTCGCGGAAATCATGCAGGGTGGCACCGCGGGACAGCTCGACCTGAGCATCGATCCGAAACTCGCCTGGGCGTTGCAAAATCGCGCGCGCTTTCCGGTCGATATCAATCGGGCCGACAAAGAAAGCCTGCTGCGGGTTCCCGGACTGGGCGGCAAGGGCGTCGGCAAGATACTCCAGGCGCGACGCTATTCCGCCCTACGGCTGGCCGATCTGGAACGCATTTGCCAGTCGGTGAAGAAATTATTGCCCTTCGTCACTGCTATGGACTGGCACCCCGGCCGGCAACTGGATTCGCTGAACCTCTACGACCGGCTAAAACCGCCACCGGAACAGCTCAGTCTGTTTGCTTTATAGGGTTTGGGAGATGAGACTGGATCCTCTCGACGGCGAAGTCGTGGCAAAAGGCGGCTATCCTATCGCTCTTGCCAGCGAGGTCGACCGCGACGGCTGGCGCGACCACGCCCGCCGGCTGGCGCAAGAATCCATCCCACCGGAACAGGTGACATGGACGGTCGAGGGACGCAGCGATACCGGATCACTCGATCTGTCCCCTCCGGCCATTTTTCCAGCAAACAATGGCGAGCAATCACCGCGCCCGATCCGCATGTCCAAGACGCTGTTTTCACTGATCAACACAGCTCTGCTTCACCGCAACCAGGACCGCTTCGATCTGGCCTATCGCGTTCTGTATCGCGCTCAATCTGTTCCAGATCTGCATCTCAACCCTGCGGACGCCGATGTGATAAAGCTCAACCGCTATGCCAAAGCCATCCGGCGCGATATCCACAAGATGCATGCATTTGTCCGGTTCCGCAAGATCGGTGACAGCGAGGGCCGTGAACAATTCGTCGCTTGGTTCGAACCGGACCACCATATCACTGCAGCGGTGGCACCCTTTTTCCGCAACCGGTTCACGGGGATGGATTGGCTGATCGTAACGCCCGAGGCGAGCATCGCCTGGGATGGCGAAAAGCTGTCCATCGGGCCCGGTGGCTGCAAGGATGACGTGCCGCAGGAAGATGTCGTCGAGGCCGAATGGCGAACCTATTATGCCAATATCTTCAACCCGGCGCGGGTCAAGATCAGCGCGATGAAATCCGAAATGCCGATGAAATATTGGAAAAACCTGCCGGAAGCGGAGCTTATTCCCTCGCTGCTGGAACAGGCCGGGACGCGGGTCCATGCGATGGTGTCGCGGCCGACAGAAGCTTTGCTGGTAGATCAGGTAACTGATCAATCCGCTACAAATCTGCCCGCCTCGCTCGAACAGCTTTATGCAATGCTGGAGCAACAAACAGACGCACCAGTGGAGAAATTCTCCGAAAAATTGATCCGGGGGTCCGGGCCGGACAACGCCGATATCATGATCATCGGTGAACAGCCCGGCGATCAGGAAGACCGGCAGGGCAGGCCGTTTGTCGGACCGGCAGGACAATTGCTCGATCGGGCGCTGGAACAGGCGGGGATAGATCGGCAGAAAACATTCCTTACCAATGCCGTGA
>NZ_JBATHY010000087.1:0-5329 GCF_049667325.1 Parasphingorhabdus sp.
GCTCTATTTCCGGAGCCCGGATCCCCCTCTCTCATTCCGGTTCTTTTCACCTTTCTCGTCATCGCAATCGGGGCGAGCATCTCTGCGATGATCCTGACCATGTCGATGATGGCAGACGTTGCCGATGCCTATGCATTTGAAGTCGGCAAACGCACCGAGGGCCTGTTCTCGTCGGGCATGTGGTTCATGCAGAAAATGGTTGGCGGGATGGGGATTTTGTTGTCGGGTTTGATTATTTCCTTCATCGAGCTACCCTCGCAGGCGGTTCCGGGCAGCGTTGATCCCGCGATTGTCGACAATCTGGCGTTGATTTTTGTGTCGATGGTGACCGTAATTGGACTTCTTGGTACATGGGCCTACACTTTATTTCCTCTGAGCGAGCAGGATCATAGCGACCGCATTGCAAAGCTGGCCTCGGTAATGCCGCGTGTTAAATGAAGCTGTCAGAATGGAAATCATCCGGCCAAGCGCTTTCGCTGTGGCAAAGCCACGTGGCCTCTGATAAGTTAATTGCATAGTTAAATTACAAGAACAAAGAAAAGGACTTGGGAATGGATTTCGATCTCACCGAAAAGCAGGAATATTGGCGCAACCGGGTACGCGATCATATCGAGACTCACCTTCGCCCGCGCATGGCGGATTTTCACAAGGAAGAATCGACCGGCGAACGGTGGAAAGTCCTGCAAGTGGTCGAGGAAGAGAAGAAGAAAGCCAAGGAAGCCGGCATCTGGAACCTGTTCATGCCGCCACCGAACCCCAACCTGACGCATATTGACGATGTGTTCGAATTTGAAGGCCCCGGGCTGACCAATCTGGAATATGCCCTGTGCGCCGAAGAAATGGGCCGCGTTGGCTTTTCCTCGGAAGTGTTCAACTGCTCGGCTCCCGATACCGGGAATATGGAAGTGTTCCATCGCTACGGCACGCTGGAACAGAAAGAGCAATATCTGCGGCAGCTGATGAATGGCGAAATCCGTTCCGCCTTTTTGATGACAGAACCGGCCGTTGCCTCCTCCGATGCGACCAATATCGAAACCGCAATTGTCCGCGATGGCAATGAATATGTCATCAACGGCCGCAAATGGTGGTCCTCCGGCCTTGGCGATCCGCGCTGCAAAATTGCTATCGTCATGGGCAAGACCACATTCGAGGGCAGCCGCTACACGCAGCAGTCTCAAATCCTGATGCCAACCGACGCACCGGGCGTAAATATCATTCGTCACCTGCCGGTGTTCGGCTATGACGATGCACCGCACGGCCATATGGAAGTCGAAATGAAGGACGTTCGCGTTCCTGCTGACAATATCCTGCTCGGCGAAGGGCGCGGATTCGAAATCGCTCAGGGTCGCCTCGGACCCGGTCGCATCCATCACTGCATGCGGACTATCGGCGTCGCAGAGGAAGCGCTCGAGAAAATGGTCAAGCGCCTGCAATCGCGCATCGCTTTCGGCAAACGCATTTCCGAGCATAGCGTCTGGGACGAGCGCGTTGCCCGCGCCCGGATCGACATTGACATGAGCCGCCTGCTCTGCCTGAAAGCCGCAGACATGATGGACAAGGTCGGCAATAAATATGCCAAGGCCGAAATCGCGATGATCAAGGTTCAGGCACCGAACATGGCGCTCAAGATCATCGACGATGCGATCCAGGCCCATGGCGGCGGCGGCGTTTCAGAGGACTTCGGTCTCGCCAGCGCTTATGCGCATCAGCGGACCTTGCGGCTCGCCGATGGCCCGGATGAAGTGCACAATCGCACGATCGCCAAGATGGAATATGGCAAATATGCCGAAACCGCCGACGGCAGCAAGATGAAGGAAAGCTTCTCGTCCGGTGATATGGGTGCCACCCGCTAGGAGAGAGTGATGAAGGCCGCAGTTCTGGTGGAAGCGGGTAAACCGCTCGTAATTGAAGACGTCTTGATCTCCAAGCCGGGACCGCATGAAGTGCTGATCCGGACGGCCGCTTGCGGGCTGTGCCATTCGGATCTGCATTTTATCAACGGCAGCTATCCGCACCCATTGCCGGCGATTCCAGGGCACGAGGCGGCGGGTATTGTCGAGGCGGTCGGCAGCGAGGTTCGCACCGTTGCGGTGGGTGATGCAGTGGTTTCTTGCCTGTCGGCCTTTTGCGGCCATTGCGAATTTTGTGTGTCTGGCCGGATGTCATTGTGCCTCGGCGCGGACACGAGGCGCGGCCCCGAAGAAACCCCGCGTATCACAAGGCCCGACGGATCGACGGTCGGGCAGATGCTCAATCTCTCGGCCTTCGCCGAGCAGATGCTGATCCACGAGCATGCCTGCGTGCGGATCAATCCGGATATGCCGCTTGATCGTGCCGCGGTGATCGGTTGTGCCGTGACCACCGGCGCGGGTACGATCTTCAATGCCTGCAAGGTCACTCCGGGCGAAACTGTCGCGGTCGTCGGCTGTGGCGGTGTCGGTCTGGCGACGATCAATGCTGCCAAAATTGCCGGTGCCGGCCGGATTATTGCTGCGGACCCGATCAAGGAAAAACGCGATCTTGCACTCAAGCTTGGCGCAACCGATGTTATCGACGCGTCTGCCGATGACGCGGCGGCGCAAATACTCGAACTCACCAAAGGCGGCGTCGATCATGCGATCGAAGCCGTCGGACGTCCGGCATCCGGCGACCTGGCGGTCGGTTCGCTCAAGCGCGGCGGCACCGCGACCATTCTCGGCATGATGCCGCTCGATCACAAGGTCGGCCTGAGCGCGATGGATTTGCTTTCCGGAAAGAAATTGCAGGGTGTGCTGATGGGATCAAACCGTTTCCCGGTCGACATCCCGCGGCTGGTGGACTTTTATTTGCGCGGTCTGCTTGATCTGGACAGCATTGTCGCAGAAACGATTCCGCTGGAACAGATCAATGACGGCTTCGAAAAAATGAAAAAAGGCGACGCAGCCCGTTCCGTCATCACCTTTGGCTAAGCAATAGGAGCTTCCATGAATCCACAGGAAGATATGACTGGCACGATGGACGTGCCGGAAAAAGACAAGATTGACGAAGCGGCTTTGACCAAATGGATGGAGGCCAATGTCGCCGGCTTCACAGGACCGCTGACTCTGAGCAAGTTCAAGGGCGGCCAGTCCAATCCGACTTACAAGATCGACACGCCCGGCACCTCCTACGTGCTCCGCAAGAAACCGGTCGGAAAATTATTGCCCTCCGCCCATGCGGTGGATCGCGAATTCCGGGTGATTGCCGGACTCTATCCAACCGAATTTCCCGTCCCCAAGCCCTATGGCCTGTGCGATGATGATAGCGTGATAGGAACGATGTTCTACGTGATGGGCATGGCCGATGGCCGGACATTCTGGGATGGCGCGCTGCCCGACAGCAATCCGAAGGAACGTCGCGCTATCTATCATGAGATGATCGACACATTGGCCCTGCTGCACAGCTTCGATCCCGCGGCATTGGGATTGGAAAAGCACGGCAAGCCCGGCAATTATTGCGAGCGCCAGATTTCCCGCTGGACACAGCAATATAGGTTGTCCGAAATCGACAAGATTCCGGAGATGGATCGACTGATCGAATGGCTCACCAAAACTATTCCGGAGCAGAAAGGCTTTGGTATCGTCCACGGTGACTATCGACTGGACAACATGATTTTTGCCCATGACGAACCGAAAGTGATCGCGGTTCTCGATTGGGAACTCTCGACTCTCGGCGATCCGATTGCGGATTTTGCTTATTGGCTCATGGCCTACGAAATGGAACCCGAAGGCCGCAGCGGTCTGAAAGGTGTTGATCTGGCTGTGCTGGGCATCCCTTCTCGCGAAGAAGCGATTGCCCGCTATTGCGAAAGATCAGGTATGGCTGAGCTTCCGCCGATGGACTGGTATCTGGCCTATAATCTCTTCCGGATTGCTGCTATTCTACAGGGCATCCAAAAGCGGGTTGCCGAAGGCACCGCCAATAGCGCGGCGGCGGCCGAAATGTCGGATCGCGTCACGCCGCTGGCGCAAGCCGGTTGGGAAGCCGCGAAGCGAGCAGGAGCATAAGATGGACCTCAAGGACAAAGTCGCGATCATCACCGGCGCCGGTAGCGGCATTGGCCGTGCTGCTGCGTTGTTATTCGCCGAACATGGCGCAAAAGTCATCGCCAGCGATATCACCGATGCGGTCGAGGACACCGCCAAGGGTTCCGAAGGCAATATTATCGCGATCAAGGCCGATGCGGGGTCGGAAGGCGATGTCGAGATGCTCGTGGATGCTGCGGAGCAACGCTTTGGCGACCTCCATGTTTTCTTCGCCAATGCCGGCATTGGCGGCGGGTTCGAGGGTATATTCGACAGCAGTGTCGCCGAATGGCAGGAAGTTTTGCGGGTCAATCTGATCGGGCCGTATCTGGCCTGCAAATATGCCGGCAAGGTCATTGCCGAGAGCAAACATGGTGGTTCAATCATCTGCACCGCGAGCGTGGCCGGGATACGATCGGGCGCAGGTGGGCCGGCTTATTCGGCTTCCAAGGCAGGCGTGATCAATCTGGTGAAGGTTGCGGCCCAGCAATTTGCGACGTCCAATGTCCGCTGCAACGCGATTTGTCCGGGCATCACCGAAACCGGCATGACCCAGTTCATTTATGACAAGGCCCGCGAGAAGGGCAAGGAGGACCGGCTCGGCTATCTCAATCCGCTGCGTCGCGGCGCGGCACCTATGGAGATGGCGGAAGTCGCGCTGTTTCTGGCCTCCGAACGCTCATCCTATGTCAATGGCCAGGCGATAGCCGTAGACGGTGGCCTGAGCGCATCGCACCCGGTCACCCGTCAGGAATTTGGCCGGACAGCGGTTTAGTTCGCGAAAGCAAAATCTTCGTCGCCAAGCTGGACGAAATCCACACGGCCTTCGGTGGCTCCGCACAGAAACTTGCTTTGATCGCTATTCGACAATTCGCCTTCGACGCGCCAGCCTTCACCGTCACGCACAACCGATTCAATGGCGGTAACCTGGGCATCGCGGCCGGCTTGCCGTTCAGCGGCATTGGAACAGGCGCTAATCGCCGATTCCATTGCACCGGTTCCCCGGTCATTTCTGCTATCGTCACGCGTATCGGTACGCCGGTCATCATAGCGCTGGTTTTCGCTGCGATAGTCGCGATCATCGGACCGCTGGTCGCGGTTGTTTTTTGACGCCGCGCTGGCGATGGCCGCAATACCGCCGAGTACCAATATGCCGGCCAGGATGTCGCCACCGTCGATCCGGTCGCGATGGCGACGATGTCCGCGATAGCCACGATAGCCGCGGTTACTGCGCCAGCCCTCGACCTTGTCGCTTTCGGCAGACCAGCCGAGCGCAGCCGCGTCAA